>JAZOWZ010000053.1:0-43567 GCA_045659485.1 Faecalimonas sp.
TGGCACGATGTTGCAAGCTGCTGCACGAGAACGTCTCTTGTCACCTTTTCTTTGTGGTCCGTCAAGTACCATTTGGTCACCTGTGTAAGCGTGGATTGTACACATGATACCAGATTTGATTGCTGCTAATTTGTTTAATGCATCAGCCATTGGTGCTAAACAGTTTGTTGTACATGAAGCAGCTGAGATAACTGTATCTTCTGCTTTCAATGTTTCGTGGTTTACGTTGTAAACGATTGTTGGAAGGTCGTTTCCAGCTGGAGCTGAGATAACAACTTTCTTAGCGCCTGCTGCGATGTGAGCAGATGCTTTTTCTTTTGATGTATAGAATCCTGTACATTCTAATACTACGTCTACACCGATTTCTCCCCAAGGAAGTTCTGCTGCATTAGCTTTTGCATAAATTTTGATTTCTTTTCCATCAACGATGATAGAATCTTCTGTTGCTGAAACTTTGTCACAAAGTTCATATCTACCTTGTGATGAATCATATTTCAACAAGTGAGCCAACATTTCTGGAGATGTTAAGTCGTTGATAGCAACTACTTCATATCCTTCTGCTCCAAACATTTGTCTGAATGCAAGACGTCCAATACGTCCAAAACCATTAATCGCAACTTTTACTGCCATGATTAATTCCTCCTAAATTAAATAATTTAATAATCTATGATGATATTCTCTAACTTTGTTAAAGAATAATCAACTCCACTAGTAATTGTACTAAAAACAATACAGAATTTCAAGTAATTTTTCAATTTTATCAAATTTTACAAAATTTTGGTGTTCTATTACGAAATTCTGTATAATATGCAAACCCACAGGCCTCTAAATAGGCTTTTACGCGGTCAAAATCATATGCCACATGCTCTGGCTTGTGTGCATCCGAACCAATGGTGATAATTTCTCCCCCTAATTCACGATAACGCTTCAACACGTCCTGGTGTGGATGCGCAAAAGAAAGTCCATATTTCCAACCGCCCGTATTGACTTCTAATCCTTTTCCGTTCTCGATTAAGTATCTCAAAATAGCATCTATGGAATCTGCATATTTTGCATAGCTATATGCTTCTTCTCTCTTTGTTCCATAGCGAGTAATATAATCCATATGTCCGAGTACATCGATTTCCTTGGTTGCTCGCAGCCCTTCCAACGTCAATTCAAATGCCCTTCGATATCCTTCCTCGTCTTCTACCTTTTGGAAATAATCTGGGTAATACGGATCATATCCATCAAATATATGAATAGAACCAATGATAAAATCAAACGGATATTTTTTCGCCAATTCGTCACAAACGCGTCCCAAATGCGATTGCATACCGAATTCCATCCCAATAAGAATCTCTATCTTATCTTTGTAAACCTCTTGTAATTTTATTAAGGTCGGCCAATACATTTCAAAATCTGTAGTCGCTGGCTCCACAAAATCCAAATCATGGTGTTCTGTGATGCAAATCGTTCTCAATCCTTTTTGAATTGCCGCCTGTATCATTTTTTCTGGTGCACTCTCCGAATCATAAGAAAAGCTTGTATGCACATGAAAATCTGCTTTCATCTATTTATCTCCTATAATGGTTCCTCCGCCAAGAACATACTCGCCATCATAAAATACAACTGCTTGTCCTGGAGTAATTGCCCGTTGTCTTTCTTCAAACGTACAGAGAACCTCATCCTCTCCCGTCTTTTCTATCGTGCACCAAGCACCTTTGTGATTATATCTTATTTTTGCAAACACTCGAAGCGGTTCTGTTAGATCTTCAATACTCATAAAATTCAACTGGTTCGCACGCACATAGTAAGACATCGAGTCCTCATTTGTACCAATCACAACTTCATTGGTCTCTGGTCTTATCTCAATGACAAACGCCGGATATCCCAAAGCAAGTCCAAGACCTTTACGTTGCCCTACTGTGTAATGCGTAATACCCTTGTGTTTTCCGAGCACCTTTCCATCCAAAGTCACAAAATTTCCTGTTGGCAATTCTGTGTCAACTGTTGTCTCAATAAATGTAGCGTAATCACCATCTGGCACAAAACAAATATCTTGGCTATCCGGCTTACTCGCCACACGAAGATTAATCTTTTCTGCAATTTCACGCACTTCGTCCTTGGTATACTCACCCACTGGCATCAAAGTTCGAGAAAGTTGTTCTTGGGTAAGATTGTAAAGAGCATAGGTTTGGTCTTTTGCCAAAGTTGCAGAACGCCGCACACTATAGCGTCCATTTGGAAGTTGCTCCACTCTTGCATAGTGACCAGTTGCAATATAATCCGCCCCGATTTCCAGACTGCGTTTCAAAAGAGATTCCCACTTGACATAGCGATTGCATGCAATACACGGATTTGGTGTTCGCCCTTGCAAATACTCATTCACAAAATAGTCAATCACATTCTCTTTAAATTCTTTTTTAAAATTCATCACGTAGTATGGAATCTCCAAATCGTTTGCCACACGTCTCGCATCATCCACTGCCGAAAGACCACAGCAACCACCATTTTCTTCTTCAACAGCGCGTTCTTCTTCCTGCCAAATCTGCATCGTGACACCAATCACGTCATACCCTTGTTCTTTTAAAAGGTATGCCGCCACGGAAGAATCCACTCCGCCAGACATTCCAACCACTACTTTTTTAGTATTCTTCACTTTCTTCTTCCTCGTCTTCGTGAATATCAGACTTTGGCTTTTCTAATCCTTCGATTTCAATACCATGTTTCTCAGCGTAGTCCCAAAGTGCTGCGTGAATTGCCTCTTCTGCTAAAAGTGAACAGTGTACTTTTACTGGTGGCAATCCATCAAGTGCCTCCATAACTGCACGGTTTGTCACTTTTAATGCTTCGTAAATTGTTTTTCCTTTCACCAACTCTGTTGCCATACTGCTTGTGGCCACTGCTGCACCGCAGCCAAAGGTTTTAAACTTCACATCTTGAATGATTTGATTTTCATCAATATCAAGATAGATTCTCATAATATCTCCACACTTTGCATTTCCAACCGTTCCTACACCGCTGGCATTTTCAATTTCACCCATATTTCTAGGATTTTGGAAATGGTCCATTACTTTCTCTGTATACATTCTTTTATCTCCTCTTACTTATTGTTTTTCTTTAAAAAGTCCTCATACAACGGGGACATGTTTCTCAAATTAGTAACGATTTCTTTCAAGCATTCTACTACGTAATCAATTTCTTCTTTCGTAGTTTCTTCGCTTAAGGTCAATCGCAATGATCCATGTGCAATTTCGTGCGGAAGTCCAATTGCCAACAACACGTGTGATGGGTCCAATGAACCAGATGTACATGCCGAACCACTGGAAGCACAAATTCCTTTCATATCCAACATAATGAGTAGCGATTCACCTTCGATAAATCGGAAACTAAAATTCGCGTTGTTTGGCAAACGTTTCTCTGGATGTCCATTTAGTTTTGTATATGGTATTTCCTCAAGCACACGCCCAATAAGATAATCGCGAAGTTTTGCTTCTTTTTCCGTTCTCTCTTGCAAACTCTCAAATGCACGTTTAGTTGCTGCTCCCATACCAATAATTCCCGGTACATTCTCCGTGCCTGCACGGCGCTTTCTCTCCTGTCCACCGCCATGTACAAAGGAACGAATCTTCACTCCTTTTCGAATATATAAAAATCCGATTCCCTTTGGCCCATTCAACTTGTGACCACTGGCGCTGAGCATATCGATATTGTATTCATCCACATTGATTGGAACTTGTCCAAACGCTTGGACTGCATCTGTGTGGAATAAGATTCCATGTTCTTTTGCAATCGCCCCGATCTCTTTGATTGGTTCAATGGTTCCAATCTCATTGTTTGCAAACATAACCGAAATCAAAATGGTTGTCGGACGGATTGCCGCCTTTAAATCTTCCAGCTTAACCACACCATTTTCATCCACATCCAAGTATGTCACTTCAAATCCTTGTTGTTCTAAATATTCTCCCGTATGAAGAATTGCGTGGTGTTCAATCTTCGTCGTAATAATGTGGTTGCCTTTTGCCTTATAGGCCTCTGCCGTCGCTTTTAATGCCCAGTTATCCGACTCCGAACCACCTGCTGTAAAATAAATCTCATTACTTTTCGCACCAAGTGCTTCTGCAATAATTTCTCTTTGTTTTGTAATCGCTTCTTTATTCCCTGCTGCAAAGCTATAGACACTGGATGGATTCCCAAAATGCTCTGTAAAGTATGGAAGCATTGCCTCTACTACTTCAGGGGCTGTCTTTGTCGTTGCTGCATTATCCAAATAAATTAATTTATTCATATTCTCATCTCCCTTAGTTGTTGCACTTCATATCTGTAGACAAATTGGATTTCTGAACTTTTTTGCTCTCTTCTACTAGCTGTTTTAAACTAATCTCATCTACAGTTTTATTAATACTCTCATTGATTCTTTGCCACACATATTTGGTAACACATCCTCCAGCAGCTTCACAAGAATCATCGCCACCATATGCTGCGCATTCTACTGGTTCTAATCTTCCCTCTAACGCACGGAGCACATCACCTACAGAAATCTCTTCCACTGGTTTTGCCAATACATAGCCACCTGCCGCACCTCGGATACTTTTAATCAATTCCGCTTTTTTTAGAAGTGTCATCAATTGTTCCAAATATCGTTCTGAAATCCCTTGCCTCGTAGCAATACTACTAATCGATACTGGCTCGATTTCACTATACTGTGCAAGATCAATCAATGCGCGTAATCCATATCTTCCTTTTGTTGATATTTTCAAGGTTTCACCTTCTTTTTATTTAATTCCTAGCATTTTACTAGGGTTTTGCCATACGTAGAATATCACTCTCTTTTTGTTCTGTCAAGGGGCACCTTTGAATATCTTAAAATGATACTCTTTCGAGGTGAATTCATGTCCAAAAACGCCATTGTCAAAGGTGCTTTCATTCTTACTATCACAGGTTTTTTAACACGTGTAATTGGTTTCTTTTTTCGAATCTTTTTAAGTCACAGTTTTGGCGAGGAACAAATGGGGCTCTACCAACTCATTTTCCCCATATATGCCCTATGCTTTTCCCTTTCTTGCGCCGGAATTGAAACTGCACTTTGCCGTTTAGTCGCCTCCAAAACTGCAAACGGTAAATCAAAAGAAGCAAATGTGCTTTTGTACAAAGCTCTTGCCATCTCCGTTTTAATTTCCTTGGGATTGACTTTGGTATTGCGTAAAAATGCAACCCTAATCTCCATCTATTTGCTAGGAGACCTTCGCTGCGAAGAACTGATCCAAATCGTCGCCTTTTTATTGCCCTTTGCCTCTATTCACAGTTGTATTTGTGGCTACTATCTTGGGAAAAAGCAGATTAAAATTCCCGCCATTTCTCAGTTCGTAGAACAGCTTTTTCGTGTAGGAACCGTATATCTCGCTTACCAAGTAATGAAAGCCAATCATTTCTTTCCTTCCATTCATCTCGCTGTCTGGGGACTTGTTGTGGGAGAAATTGCATCTTCAATCTTTTGTTTTCGCTATTATATCGCCAAGGCAAATGGAAGATGCCCTTTATCATCTATTTTTCAAAATACTGGACTTTCAAAAGAGTTAGTCAAATTAGCATTACCACTGACATCCACCCGCATTTTGACCAACCTTTTTCAGAGTGTGGAAACCATATCCATTCCTTTATATTTACAAAAATTTGGCTACTCAAACAGCGAAGCACTTAGTACCTACGGTGTCTTTACGGGAATGGCTTTGCCTTGCATTCTGTTTCCATCGGCCATCACAAACGCAGTATCTACGATGCTCCTTCCTACTGTGGCGGAAATCGAAGGTGAAAATAATCTTGCACGGCTCAAACATTTAATTCGCCGTGTCATATTTTTCGGTTTTGGATTGGGAAGCATTTGCGGAATCATCTTTTTACTCTTTGGCCCTTTCATTGGCAACCTTTTATTTAATAGCCAACTAACCGGAGATTTTTTGCGTACTTTAGCATGGCTCTGTCCATTTTTATACCTTAACTCTACACTAATTAGCATCTTAAACGGCCTAGGAAAAGCCAATCAATCTTTCCTCATCAATATTGGAAGTTTGACAGTTCGTATATGCGGAGTATGGTTTGGAATACCCTACTGGGGTATGGAAGGATATCTATGGGGATTGCTTCTAAGCCAACTACTGGTGAGTTTTTCTTGCGTTTGTATGCTCAATAATTATATCCGCAATAAAGAAATAATATAAAAAGGGTGTACACATATACACCCTTTAACAAATAATTTGTATCGCCCATTTGACAATCATTGGATTTACATACACCTCCATTACCACGCCGATACCAAGCATAACAATTACAAACACAGTTTTGGCTTGATTCCATCGCTGATTTGGATACTGGTACCAATATGTAACTAAAATGTACCCTGCAATTCCATAAAAAATCCCCTGCGGAAGCATCCCCATAACACAGAGCACAATCCCACGAATGCCCAATTGAAGCACAGATAACACCGTAAGTATCCCCATTGAAAATCCCAAAATCAACAACAAAAGAATCACAAACATCCTTTTCCATCTTAAGCAGCTAAACAAAAATATCCAAGCAAATAAAACGAGTCTCTCCTTTATCACATACCATACATAATTTTTTGTTACAATAGTTGTTTCCAAATAGAGCTGGAGATTACTTTTCAAAAACAAATCCAGCATCACAACTTCTGTCTTTGCAATTACATTTTGATATATAATGCCAATAAAAAAACCAACCACCAAACATAGGATTAGTAGTTGATTCTTTTTTTGATAATTTCTCAAGCCCATACCTCCTTCATTTTCCTAATTCAGTATATGCTTGGACTTTTTCTTTATGCCTTATTTTCAAATTGTAGCGCATAGGCAAGCAATCCCGCCACGGTTTTCGAATCTTGAATTTCCCCTCGAAATATCATTTGCTTTAATTCCTCCAATGTATATTCCTCAAGTTCTATCGATTCTTCTGCATCAAACTGTTGCTTAGACGGCATCAAATTCCTCGCCACAAAGATCTCTACGTCCTCATCTACGAATGCTGGCCAACTATGTATTGTCACCAACCATTCAATATTTTCAGAACGATACCCGGTCTCTTCCTCTAATTCTCTTGCCACGCATACTTTACCGCTTTCTTCCGCAAAGTTTCTTGCGCCAGCAGGTATTTCCAACGTATAACGGTCAAGTGCATTTCTCCATTGGCGAACCATAATGATTTTCCCTTCATTTGTCACCGGAACAACCGCTGCTCCCCCATTATGATGAATGAAATCCCAGTTGGATTCCTGCCCATTTACCTCTACATGGTCTGTATATACTTTCAAAATTTTCCCTTGATAGCTCAACTTTCTATCCAAACGTTTGAATTCACTCATGTTTATTTCCTCCCGTTTTATAAGAATATTATATAATACTCACAACGTAAAAAGAACCCTTGTATTTCTACAAGGGTTCAAATTATTATTTTGCGTAGTCTGTAACACGTGATTCACGGATTACATTTACTTTAACTTGACCTGGATATTCCAATTCAAATTCAATCTGTTTCGAAATATTTCTAGCCATTAGTACCATGTCTGCATCAGACACTTGTTCTGGAACTACCATAACGCGAATCTCTCTACCCGCTTGAATAGCAAAAGATTTATCGACACCTTTGTATTGGTTTGCGATCTCTTCTAATTGTTTTAATCTGTTTGTATATGTTTCTAATGTTTCACGTCTTGCACCTGGTCTTGCTGCAGAAATTGCATCCGCCGCTTGCACGATACAAGAAATTAATGATGTTGGTTCTACATCTCCATGATGTGATTCCACTGCATTAATAACAGTTGCTGATTCTTTATATTTCTTACAAAGGTCAACACCAATCTGAATGTGTGAACCTTCCACATCGTGGTCAATAGATTTACCAATGTCATGCAAAAGACCTGCTCTTTTTGCAACACGAACATCCAAACCGATTTCGCTTGCCAAAAGTCCAGACAATTGTGCAACTTCTATCGAGTGCTTCAATGCATTCTGTCCATAACTTGTTCTGAATTTCATTCTACCAAGTAGACGAACTAGTTCTGGATGAATTCCATGCACACCTACTTCTAAAGCTGCAGCTTCTCCTTCTTCACGAATCATTGTTTCAACATCTTTCTGTGCTTTTTCTACCGTCTCTTCGATTCTTGCTGGATGGATACGTCCATCAACAATCAATCTTTCAAGAGCGATTCTTGCAACTTCTCTTCGAATCGGATCAAATCCAGATAAAACAACTGCTTCTGGAGTATCGTCAATAATAAGTTCTACACCAGTCATGGTTTCTAAAGTACGAATGTTACGTCCTTCTCTACCAATAATTCTACCCTTCATTTCATCACTTGGAAGTTGTACTACAGAAATTGTAGTTTCTGCAACATGGTCTGCCGCACATTTTTGAATTGCTGTTACGACATACTCTTTTGCCTTTTTACTAGCTTCTTCTTTTGCCTGCGTTTCTAATTCTTTGATTAGCTTCGCAGTATCATGTTTCACATCTTCTTCAACAGTTTTTAACAAATATTCTTTTGCTTGTTCGGAGGTTAAACCTGAGATTCTTTCTAGTTCCTGTACTCTTTGTCGACTCAATTCTTCAACTTTTGCTTCGCGTCGTCTCATATCTTCTTCTTTTGCCGCAAAACTTGCCTCACGTTGCTCTACCGATTCCATTCTCTTGTCTATGACTTCCTCTTTTGACAACACTCTTTTTTCATAGCGTTGTAATTCAGCTCTTCGCTCTTTTATTTCTTTATCGAGCTCATTTTTAGTCCGAATTGATTCTTCCTTCACTTCCAAGAGTGCTTCTTTCTTTGTTGTTTCGGCAGTCTTTAACGCTTCATCGATAATCTCTCTCGCTTTGCTTTCCGCATTACCAATTTTTGATTCTGCATCTTTTCTAAGCTTAGAAACTGTTACAAAATATGTAACCAACGATGATACAACAAGTGCAACAACAGATGCCACGCTCGCAATAATAATTGCTGTTGTTGTTGTTAGCACAGGAGCACCTCCTTATTTAATTTTCATTGTACTTCTACAATAGTTTAATTTTATACTTTTTCAATGTTAATGTCAAGCATTCCAGCAAGAAACTTCCAATACTTTGCGCACACTTTCATAGGAAAAACCTTTGCGCATAAGATACGCTATTAATTTCTTTTTTTCTTCTTCCGAACTATGTTCTGGTGAAAAATGCTTTTTCACTACCAATCCTTGGATAGTTTGGAGTTCGTCATCACATCCATAACACGAAGAAAGTGCCTCCTCGACGTACTCCTTACACAATCCCTTTTGTATAAGAGCAGCGTAAATCTCTTTCCTACTTTTACTGCTTTTTCTAGATTCCACAAATCTTCTTGCATAATTAGAATCATTAATATAGCCAAATGATTTCACGTAATCGATTGCCTGCTCAACAATCTCATCTGGATATCCTTTTTGCTTTAATTTTGTCCGCAGTTGTTCCTCTGTGCGATCCATATCTGTAAGCAAACGTAAAGCTTTCAGCTTCGCCTGCTTTAGGATTTCGTCCATAATTATGCCTCAATATCAGATTGTAATCCAAAATGTGCTCTCACTTTTGCCTCAATCTCATTTAAAACCTCTGGGTTCTGTGCCAAATACAGCTTCGCATTTTCACGCCCCTGTCCTATCTTGTCGCCCTTGTATGCATACCAAGCACCACTCTTATTAATGATATCAATGCTTGCGGCAAGATCTAAGATATCACCCTCTTTTGAAATTCCTTTTCCAAACATAATATCAAACTCTGCTTCTTTAAACGGAGGTGCAATCTTATTCTTCACAATCTTGATACGTGTACGGTTTCCTACCATCTCACCGTTCTGTTTCAACGTCTCAATCTTTCTAACATCCATACGTACAGATGCGTAGAACTTTAATGCACGTCCACCAGTTGTTGTCTCTGGGTTTCCAAACATAATACCCACTTTTTCACGCAATTGGTTAATAAACACAACCACACAGTTGGATTTACTAATCACTGGAGTTAATTTACGAAGCGCCTGTGACATTAATCTTGCCTGAAGACCTACATGTGAATCTCCCATATCTCCTTCAATCTCTTGTCTTGGAACTAGCGCCGCAACCGAGTCAATTACAATAATATCCATAGCCCCTGAACGAACCATTGTCTCTGCAATCTCTAATGCCTGATCACCACTGTCTGGTTGGGAAATATATAATTCATCAATATTTACGCCGATATTCTTTGCATAAACAGGGTCTAAGGCATGTTCTGCATCAATAAAGCCGGCAATTCCGCCACGTTTTTGAACTTCTGCAATCATATGTAAAGTAACTGTCGTCTTACCACTTGATTCCGGACCGTAAACTTCAATCACTCTTCCCTTTGGAACTCCACCAAGTCCCAATGCAATATCCAAACTTAAAGATCCCGTTGGAACAGTCTCAACAGACACATTCGCCCCTGCATCCCCTAGTTTCATAACGGTACCTTTCCCAAAATCTTTCTCCAACTTGGAAATCGCCGCATCTAATGCTCTTCTTTTATCTTCATTTACCATATTATTACGTCTCCTTTTTATTAGCGAACTTATGTTCGCTTTTCTATTAACATACTATTACACTTGTTTTAAATTGTCAACACTTTTTTCATTATGGGATAAATGGGAATTTTCGAGCGAATGCTCCATAGAAAGTGCATACTCATCATAACAAAAAAACAGGAAATGTACAACCACATCTCCTGCCTCATTTTAATATTTTTCTGCGACTTCTCCGCGTTTTTTATAGATACTATTTGCCGGCACATATTCACGTACCATTGACAATGGATAAATATTCGAATTTCTTCCAACTACAACTCCCGGATTAAACACAGTCCCACAACCAGCATCCACATAGTCACCTAACATAGCTCCACATTTTCTTAAACCAGTCTCAATCTTTCCATTCGGCGTATTGATAGTGGCTTGTGTTTTATCCGCCTTTACGTTAGATGTAATTGCTCCTGCGCCCATATGCGCGCGATAACCGAGGATAGAATCTCCTACATAATTGTAATGCGGAACCTGTACACGATTAAACAGAATTACATTTTTTAATTCCGTAGAGTTTCCAACTACTGCATTTTTCCCCACAATTGCACTTCCTCGAATAAATGCACAATGGCGGATATCTGCCTCGTGATCAATGATAACTGGTCCTGTAATCGATGCAGTTGGTGCTACTTTTGCACTTTTAGATATCCAAATATTTTCCCCGCGCTGTTCATATTCTTCCGCTGGTAATGTTTTTCCTAATTCCACAATGAACGTGCTGATTTTCGGCAACACTTCCCATGGAAAGGTCACCCCCTCAAAGATATCTTTTGCAATCGTCTCATTCAAATCATACAATTCTTTTACTGTTAATTGTTCCATAAATCCTCCTCTTATGAACGATAATATTGTACCGTTCTCTCATAACATTGACGTAACTGCGACTGGTTATTTAAACGTATAACCCCCTGAGTTCGGCTCGCAACAAAATGTTCCAACTTATTCATATATTCCTCAGAAGTAATATTCCCTTCCGCCACACCTGTCAAACCTTTTTCCCAACTTGCAGTCAGCTCTGGATTAAGAAGCGAACGAATGGAATGTTCCACCGCATCAAATACGGTCTCTCCCAGTAACGTCGGCGTAATAATCTGTGTTTTTTGGTTCAACTTCAAATATTGAATGTGAATCAATTTTTTCAAAATTTCTGCACGAGTTGCACTCGTACCGATTCCACTACCCTTAATCTGTGCGCGAAGTTCTTCATCTTCAATCAATTGGCCCGCATTCTCCATAGCCAAAATAAGAGAACCAGAGTTATACCGTTTCGGTGGCGTTGTCTCACCTTCTTTGATTTCCAATCCTTTCACCGGTAAGACAGAGCCCTTCTTTACATCTTTTAGAAGTTCAAACAGACCGGCATCTGCCTCATTTTCATTATTTGTTCCAACAACTTTCAAGTACCCTTCTTCTGCCAAAACCTTGAAATTTGAGAAAAACGCCTCTTCTTTCATTTGGGTAGTAATACTCATTTTTTGATAAACTGCCGGCGGGTAGAAAATACTCAAAAATCTTCTCACAATCGTGTCATACACTTGCTTCGCAGTTGGAGAAACACTCTGTAGTGCTGGAAGTCCTTGACCAGTTGGAATAATTGCATAGTGGTCCGTAATCTGTTTATCATTAACATATTTCGTTTTTTCCAATCCCTTGTGCGTCCCAAACTGCAAAATATCTTGCAAATATGGTTTTGCCATATCGTATTTTGACAATCCATTCAGATTTTTACCAATCTCTTTTGCAACAGCTGTCGAAAGCACACGTGCATCCGTTCTTGGATATGTCACTAGTTTTTTCTCATATAATTCCTGTGCAATTTTCAATGTCTCATCTGGACTAATCTTAAACCGTTTCGAACACTCATTTTGAAGTTCCGCCAAGTTATATAGAAGTGGCGGTGCTTTCTTTTCTTGTTTCTTTTCTATGGACGTGACTACACATTCTAGTGGTACTGGTTGGCTCAAATAAGCCACTAATTGCTCTGCGGATTCTCTTTTCTTAAATCCATTTTCCTTATACAATTCGAAACTTTCAAAATATCTGGAGCCTTTGACTGCTTTCCATTCTCCTTCGAAAGTTTTCTCTCCTACTTGAACCGTATTTAACACTCGATAGAACGGTGTCTTTACAAACTCTCGTATCTCGCGTTCTCTCCGTACAACCATACCGAGGACACATGTCATCACACGCCCCACAGAAAGCACCGTACGGTCTCTTTTTAACAAAGTAGAAATCGTATTCCCATATTTCAAGGTCAACAGTCTCGAGAAATTAATTCCCATCAAATAATCTTCTTTTGCACGTAAATAAGCGGAATTTGAAAGATTATCATATTCTTTCAAATCTTTTGCCTCACGAATACCACGGAGAATCTCCTCCTCCGTCTGGGAATCTATCCATACACGTTTTCGCTCTTTATTTTTGACATTAGCCATCTGTTCTACGAGACGGTAGATATACTCTCCCTCTCGTCCCGAGTCGGTACACACATAGATAACATCAACATCTTGTCGGTTCAAAATATTACTCACAATACGAAATTGTTTTTCCACATTGGCAATGACTTCGTACTTAAATTCTTTCGGCAAAAATGGCAGTGTATCCAAAGACCATCTCTTATATTTTTCATCGTATACTTCCGGATAACTCATCGTCACCAAATGTCCCACGCACCAAGTCACAATCGCATTATCTGCTTCTAAGTATCCGTCTTTTCTACTTGTATTCAGTTTTAATGCTTTTGCGAACTCCTGTGCCACACTTGGCTTTTCCGCAATGTATACTGCTTTTCCCATATATCTTCCTTATTTCGCTTGAATATATCCTTTTGCTGTCAATGTTTCTGCGCAAAGAATTGCTCCACCTGCTGCTCCACGAACAGTATTGTGTGATAATCCCACAAATTTAAAGTCATATACTTTATCTTCACGGATACGTCCTACAGAAACGCCCATTCCGTTTTCATAGTCAACATCTAAGTTTACTTGTGGTCTATTGTCTTCTTCTAAATATTGAATGAATTGTTTTGGCGCACTTGGAAGTTCCAATTCTTGTGGAAGGCCTTTAAAGTTCACGATTTTTTCAATCAATTGTTCTTTTGTTGGCTTCTTCGCAAATTTTACAAACACTGCTGCTGTATGTCCATTTAATACTGGAACACGGATACATTGTGTTGTAATGACAGGACCTTCTGCCTTTACGATTTCTCCATCTACCACTTTACCCCAAATACGAAGTGGTTCTTGCTCACTCTTTTCTTCTTCTCCACCGATGTATGGAATGATATTTTCTACCATTTCTGGCCAATCTTTAAATGTCTTTCCTGCGCCAGAAATTGCTTGGTATGTGGTTGCTACTACTTCTGTTGGTTCAAACTCTTTCCATGCTGTAAGCACTGGTGCATAGCTTTGAATCGAACAATTTGGCTTTACTGCCACAAAACCTCTTGTTGTTCCAAGACGTTTCTTTTGTGCTTCAATGACTTCAAAATGTTCTGGATTGATTTCTGGCACTACCATTGGGACATCCTTTGTCCAACGGTGCGCACTATTATTTGAAACTACTGGTGTTTCTGTCTTTGCATATTCGTCTTCGATTGCTTTAATCTCTTCTTTTGTCATATCAACAGCACTAAATACAAAGTCAACGCTTGCTGCTACTTTTTCAACTTCATTTACATTTGCTACGATAAGGTTCTTTACACCTTCTGGCATTGGTGTGCTCATTTTCCAACGTCCACCAACTGCTTCTTCATATGTTTTTCCAGCAGAACGTGGGCTTGCTGCCACAGTTACCACTTCATACCAAGGATGGTTTTCTAACAACGCGATAAAACGTTGTCCTACCATACCTGTTGCTCCTAAAATTCCGACTCTTAATTTCTTTTCCATCTTTCTTCTTCCTCTCTCGTTTTTATTTATTATTTAATGTAAGTAATTCTCGTAAATGCGAATCACTTTTTCCATTGCTTCCTTGCCTGGTGCCCCAATGGTCGTACGTTTGTCTACACAAGTTTTCATACTGATTGCTTCGTAGATATCTTCCTCGAACACTGGCGAAATTGCTTTATATTCTTCTAAAGTCATATCATCAAGTGCAATATCTTTTTCAATACAATATAGCACCAATTGACCTACAATTCCATGTGCATCACGAAATGCTACGCCATGATTCACTAGATAATCTGCAGCATCTGTTGCATTGGTAAATCCGTGCTTTGCACTATTTTCCATCACATCTTTATTAAACTTCATCGTACGAAGCATTCCTGTAAATAATGCAAGACAACCTTTTGTTGTATCAATCGCATCAAACACAAACTCTTTGTCCTCTTGCATATCTTTGTTGTATGCAAGTGGAATCCCTTTCATCGTCGTTAAAAGAGACATCAGCGCTCCATATACACGACCCGTTTTTCCTCGTACAAGTTCTGCGATATCTGGATTTTTCTTCTGTGGCATAATGCTACTTCCAGTACTATATGCATCATCAATTTCCACAAAACGATATTCATTGGAATTCCAAATAATCACTTCTTCTGAGAAACGGCTCAAATGCATCATCATAGTTGCCATTGCAGAGAGCAACTCAATCAAATAGTCACGATCTGCCACTGAATCCATACTATTGAGCGTCGGACCATAGAATCCTAATAACTCTGCCGTGTGATTACGGTCTAATGGATATGTAGTCCCAGCCAATGCGCCTGAACCCAATGGACAATAATTCATACGGTCATAGATATCCGTTAAGCGAGAACGGTCTCTTGAAAACATTTCAAAATATGCCCCCATATGATGTGCCAATGTAATTGGTTGCGCCTTTTGCAAATGTGTAAAACCAGGCATAATTGTCTCTGTATTTTCTTTCATAATCTGAAGCAATACACCTAACAATTCTTTCAACAAATCATCTAATGCATCGATCTCATCCCTGGTATAAAGTTTCATATCCAAAGCCACCTGGTCATTACGGCTTCTTCCCGTATGCAGTTTCTTTCCTGCTTCTCCAATACGGTCAATGAGATTTGCCTCCACAAAACTGTGAATATCTTCATATTCATCCGTAATTACAAGTTTTCCTTCTTCTACATCTGCCAAAATATCCTGAAGACCATTTACAATCTGTATCTTTTCATCCTCTGTCAAGATGCCTTGCTTTGCAAGCATTGTCACGTGAGCAATACTTCCCTTGATGTCTTGCTCATAAAATTTTTGGTCAAAAGAAATGGATGCATTGAAATTATAAACTAACTTATCCGTTTCTTTTGTAAATCTTCCACCCCAAAGTTGTGCCATCGTTACTTACCTTCCTTCTGATTTTGTCTGTCGCGATACGAGAACTCGCATCCGCAGTAATCTTGTCTATATAATCCATGTATATTCGACAACTCTATAGAACGCTTATAGCCATTCTTCTTTTTGAAATCGGATTGCAAATATGCCACTCCATATTGCTCCCCAATTACTTTTCCAATTTCATTTAATTTCTCTGCATTTTTCATAGGGCTAATGCTAAGTGTGGTTGTGAAATAATCAAACTCCGCATCTTTTGCTATGCGGGCTGTCTCTCTCAGCCGCAGTTCATAACACCGAAAGCATCGTTCGCCACCTTCTTTTAACAATTCCATTCCCTTCGCCATCTCAAAGAATCGTTCCCTGTCATAGTTTCCTGCAAGAAATGTTACTGGATATTTAAACTTCATATCTCGAATCAACTGTTGTTGCTCCAAGATTCTCTTTGTATATTCATTTTCAGGAAAAATATTTGGATTATAATAAAAAACCGTAATCTCAAAGAACTCTGACAAGTACTCTAATACATAACTACTACATGGTGCACAACAACTGTGTAACAAGAGTCGTGGTACTTGTTTGTCCTTCTCTAACCGGTCAATCGTCTTCTCCAGTTCTTTTTGATAATTCATGCAAAATCTCCATAAATAAAAATACTATGTCAAATTATACTCTTTTATTCCCATTCATTCAAGCACCGATTCATCTTTTATACATAAAATAATATATATTTCAAAGGAGGTGTGTCATGGAAAACATCTTAGAACTTCGAGATATCAGTCATTCTTACCACGGAACAGAAGGGGAAACAATCGCCCTCTCTCATCTTTCCTTCTCTTTAAACCGCGGGGACTTTGTCAGTATAGTAGGTCCTTCTGGTTGCGGTAAATCTACCATACTATCGATTATTTCCGGTCTCATTCCTCCAGAATACGGAGAGATGATTCTCCACGGCAGTAACATTGGATATATGCTTCAAAAAGACCACTTGCTCGAATGGAGAACTGTCTACAAAAATATAATTCTCGGATTAGAAATCCAGCATAAAACCACATCAGAAACGAAAGACCACGCACACCAGTTGCTGCAAAAATATGGTTTGGAAGGTTTTGCAAGCGCCAAGCCATCTGAACTCTCTGGTGGTATGAGACAGCGTGTCGCTCTGATTCGCACATTAATTCTGAACCCTGATTTACTTTTACTTGATGAACCGTTCTCCGCTTTGGACTACCAGACACGCTTAGCTGTGGGCGACGACATCGGACAGATTATTCGCAAAGAAGGGAAAACTGCAATTCTTGTTACTCACGACTTAGCAGAAGCAATTAGTTTGGCCGACAATGTAATCGTCTTATCCGAACGCCCTGCCTATGTTAAATCAATTGTGCCTCTTTCTTTCCCTGCCGACAAGAATACTCCTCTTGCAAGAAGAAATACTCCTGAATTTAACGAATACTTTCATACTATATGGAAGGAGTTGCATGTAAATGAGTAACATTTCTCAAAATCAATTACGCTTTCTACAAAGTCAAAGGAAGCACCATCGCATTGTCCTTTTTAGTCGTATTCTTATTCTAGCAACCTTCCTATTTCTTTGGGAAACGCTCACACATTTTGAGGTCATAGACTCCTTCATCTTTAGTAGCCCTAGCAAAGTGATTCTCTGCTTCTGGAATATGCTGCTAGATAAGAGTATTTTCCTTCATATAGGAATCACGCTTTATGAAACTTTATTGAGTTTTCTCTTGGTCACTTTCCTTAGCATATTGGTTGCAACCCTACTCTGGTTTAGTCGCAAATGTTTGGAAATCACAGAGCCATTTCTAGTTGTGCTAAATAGCCTTCCAAAATCAGCTCTGGCACCGCTTCTTATCGTATGGCTCGGTGCGACCCCTACCACCATCATTGTAGCTGGTATGTCCGTAGCGCTCTTTGGAAGTATTCTAAATATGACAACCGCGTTCCAAGAAGTAGATCCTGACAAAATCAAATTAATATACACATTAAGAGGTACGAAATTACAAGCCCTTACAAAGGTTGTTATCCCAAGTAGCATCCCTGCCATCGTCAGTAACATGAAGGTTAATATTGGTCTTTGTTTGGTCGGTGTGATTATCGGTGAATTTTTAGCCGCAAGAAATGGTCTTGGATACCTGATCATCTATTCTAGTCAGGTGTTTAAGATGGATTGGCTTTTGATGTCGATTGTGATTCTTTGCGTGTTGGCGATGGGGTTGTATGCGCTCATTAATCTGGTAGAGAAACTGTATCAAAAGTATTTTTAGGCACAAAAAACAAGCGGTTGTGGATTTCTGCAACTGCGATACATAAATCTTATTTTGAATTATTGTTGGAATATTATTTTAGAATCTGTACTTATCTTCATTATGTAACAAGTTTTTCCAGTTTTGTCTGTCCTTTAGGACTCTTAGAATTGTAATCTGATTTGATTTGTTATCTACTACATAGAAGATGTTGTAGGTAGAAAATGGTTTGATTCGAATCTCATATCCTTGATACCAAAGTCTTATTCCTCGGTAACCAAACGGAAATATGGTTAAACTCTTTGCTTGTTTACTATAATAGTCCAAGAAACTATTAGCGGCTTGTACATTTTTCAGGGAGTAAATCATGTAGGCCGCCAGTTTCTTTAAATCTTGTTTAGCCTCTTTTGTTTCTTTAATTTTAAACATCGCACAACCCCAATTCTTCACGAATCTGTTTCATGCATTCATCGTGTGCTATTACTCTCCCCTCTTCCATATCACGAATGCCTTTGTCTAGTTCCCGAAACAACTCTTCCCGTGCTCGTCTTAGTTCTTCCGATTCTTGTTTTGCTACTGCTTGCATAAGAAATACTCCTTTCTCTATATGTCAACCCCATTATAACTCACACGACTAAATAATATCAATTAAATTTATATAAATTATAAAAAAGTGGCTTTGACGCTTCAACTCCCCAGCCCCTCATTTCCATTCATTCTTCACTATATCACATTTCTTTTTTAATGGATGTGTTGCTCATGTATCCTAGACACTAAAAAACGAAATATAAAATCGATGCCAGAATTATAAAGTCCAGCATCGATTCTGTTTACCTATAATACAAACTTAACTTTCCACTTGTTCTAGTACTTCTTCCGCAATATTTCTAGCATGGTCAGAAATACGCTCCATACCCACAAGTGTATCCAAAAATACAATACCTGATTCCGTATTACATTCCTGATTACTGAGGCGTTTAATATGTTTTGTACGAAGGGACACTTCCAACTCATCCGCCTTGCATTCCAATTCAATTACCTTGGCTGCTTTTTCCTTGTCTCCTTTCATAAAGGCCTCTATCGCATAGTAATAGCAATTGGCACAGGTCGTTAACATCTCTTTCAATCCTGCTTCTCCTACTTCTGAAAATGCTAGTTTTTTCTCCACCAATGTTTCGGCATATTCAGAAATATTTTCACAGTAGTCACTGATACGTTCCATGTCTGACAATACCTGCAATAATCTGGCCAAAAATTCATGCTCTTTCTGACTAATCTGCAATTTGGTAATCTTAATTACATACTCGGTAATGCCAGAGCATAATTCATCTACCTGTTCCTCGTATTCACGTAACTTCTGAATATCTTCTTTTGATTTTGTAAACAATACTCTCTCAGCAATCTCTAAAGCATTTTTCACCACTTCTCCCATATGTCCCACTTCTGACATAGTAGCCTGAATTGCAAAAGACGGAGTTTGCAACATTCTGTCATCCAAGGACAGCAGAACTGCGTTATCAGTGTCATTTTCCACTCTGCTAATCTTTTTGGCCAACTTAATAATAAGATTTGATGCGGGGAATAACAATACCGTAGTCGCAATGTTAAAGGCGGTATGTACGACACTAATCTGGGTAGCCGATATAATATCAAATCCCCAATCCGGTTCTGCCACTGTAAAAAATACAATCGATGCCACACTGAAAATGACTGTACCAATGATATTAAACAACAAATGCATAAGGGCTGCTGTTTTCGCATTTTTCTTGGCACCCATACTAGAAAGCAAAGCTGTCACGCAAGTACCAATATTTTGTCCCATAATGATGTAAATTGCTGAATTGAAAGGCACAAGCCCTGCAACAGCCAGACTTTGCAAAATACCCACAGAAGCTGACGAACTCTGTATTATAGCCGTCACAGCCGTGCCTACTAGGATTCCCAATATCGGGTTGCTTCCCAACGTAACAAAAAGATTGGTAAAAGCAGGAACCTCTTTCAGCCCCGCCATTGAATCCGACATATTATTGATACCCACAAACAAAAGGCCGAAACCTACAACAATGCTTGCAATATCCTTTGTTGCACGTCGCTTGCCAACCATCATCACAATCACACCTATCACGATTGCAACCGGTGCCAGTGTTGAAGGTTTTAAGAAGGACGCCCATTCACCCATGGATACAATCCAGCCGGTAATTGTAGTACCAATATTGGCTCCCATGATTACACCCATTGCTTGTGCGAGATTCATAATACCTGCATTTACAAAACCCACCACCATAACTGTTGTTGCTGATGAACTTTGAATTACTGCTGTAATAAGAGCTCCTAATACAACACCCATTAGTTTATTTCTTGTTAAAGCTTCCAAAAGCGATTTCATTCGATTTCCTGCTGCATTCTCAAGTCCCTGCGACATAAGCTGCATTCCATAGATAAACATACCAAGGCCACCGGCAAACAAGAAAAGTTCTTCGTATCCCATAGCATTCCCTCCTACTCTTTCATAATAATTACTAGTACATATCATATTTTTATAATATTTCATCAAACAAATAACAAACCATGAAATTTGTCCTTATTTGCGAGCATTGGTAAGTTCAGTTGCTCTAGTTTGAACTGTATTCGCAAAATTTTCTACAACACGATTATACTCCTCATTCATTAAGCTCGAACGAATAATAAAATCTGCAGTAGAAATGTTATTGGCTATCGGTATATCATATACCTGTGCAATACGCAAAAGAGCCTTTACATCCGGATCATGCGGTTGCGCCGCAAGTGGGTCAGAAAAGAAAATAACCATATCAATCCTGCCTTCCACTATCTTGGCACCAATCTGTTGATCTCCACCTAACGGACCGCTGTTATATCCCTTCACTCTTAATCCCACTTGGTCTGTTATCATTCTCGCTGTTGTTCCTGTTCCACACAAATTATGCAGATTAAGAATATCCTTGTTTTTCTCGCACCACTGAAGCATTTCTTGTTTTTTCCCATCGTGTGCTATAAGTGCAATGTTCTTTTGCTTCTTGATGATCATATTAATATAATTTGTCATTGTATACCCTTCCTTATTCTGTTAGAGAATTAACTGTATGTATTTTATTGCGATATTCTCGTGGTGTCATTTTATATTTTTCTTTAAAGACCCTATTGAAAGTTCGTTGACTTTCAAACCCTGCGTCTAAGCCAATATTAGTTATCGAATCATTAGAAGTTTCCAAGAGAGTGGCTACATAATTTAAACGAACATTATTGACATACTTGTTAAAATTACAATGAAATGTCTTTGCAAACAAACGAGATAACACATATTTACTTACACACAAATCACAAGCCATCTTATCCAAACTGATTTCTTCATTGAAATACTTTGCTACATATTCAACTGCTTTATATATTAAATCGTCTCCTCCTATGGTATCTTTTTCTACCATTTTCATATCCGAAAAAACATGTGCAAGAATAAGTTGCATATATGCTTGAATGAGCATAGTATTGGAATCTGACAAATTCACAAAGGCCTTTATTGTCTTTACAACATCTGTGTGTAGATTTTCTTTTTTTATAATAGGATATTCTGGACTGTATTTTTGCAAATTGTCATAAAAACTCATAGACAAAGAAGGTTCCCAAAAAAGATATATAGCTTTATTTTTCCCCGAATCAAACACCTGATAATGATGAATCACATTAGGAAAGACAATAGCAAAGTCGCCTTTATCCATATGATATAACTCCTGTCCGACCCCTATTTCAACCGTTCCATCTGTGACATATATTATTTCAATCGCCTCATGCATATGAGGAGGAACATGTACTGATTTTTTCCACTCTACTGAAACCCCTTCATTTCTTTTTTCATATGTCAATTGCACAGCACCACCTCCTATTCCATATATTCAAACCCACTTTCATTCTGTTATCGGAATAGAAACCGACGTTTTTAACAAATAGTAAAAGAGAACTGAATATTTTCTTCTGCGTTAATGTGGTATGCATCTTCTACATCACTGCCCCAACTGTCAATTCCACCAACGCCTCTAACCGCTCCATAGATGCATAATACTGTTCTTCTTGCTGGAGGTAATTCTTCATGATGTGTTGCATTTTCAATTTCACTCGCGGTATAAGGTAAGCAAGAAAAAGCAAATGCATCTTCATTCTTTTCAATTCTAAGAACTTGAGCCGAATAATCAGTTCTACTGTTATTGAGACTTGTATGTCTTGTAACTTCAAGCCAATTCGTTCCCATTCTCATTCCGCATTCTTGTGGCACAAGATACGGTGTCAAGCTAAGATCTTCGATTACATACACGCCTTCCTCTGCGCCTGCCATACGGTCTGGGTAAGTTTCACCAGAAAGACCTTCATACATATATTTATCTGCCAAAGTAGGCATAATCATTCTAAGTCCAAATGCTGGAAGTTCTGGTAAACCTTGTGCTCCCTTGTATGAAACACTTACTTTAATTGCACCAGCTTCATTCACATCATACGTCACTTCAACTGTTGTAACTGGCGTGGTGACTGTTTCATAAAGAAATTTCACTATGATGTTATTCGCATATACATCAGAACCGTATTTATTATTACCTGGTGCAACCGGTTTTCCTTGTGAAACACCATCCATAATCACTTCGATATCTATACAATTAATAAACATATCCGCTGCAAGCCAACTTCCACTCTTGATATGGAACTTACTTCCTCTATCATTATCAGTCAATGCGCGCCAGAAAGTAGGTTTCGGACTACGATACAACCATTCATAACCGTTTTTCACAATAGATTCCAATCCACCTTGCGAATAAGAGAAAATATAATCAAATCCTTCTCCATGTACTCCAAGTGTATAATCTCCATAAACCACTCTTAAATTCTTTTTATCTGTACAAGCCATAATAATACCTCACTTCCTGCATTGCCGGTTTTTCTCTGCGGTCAGCAAAAACAATACCATTTCCTGAAAACTCATAATCTGATGGTCGGTCATCAAAATCCCCACCATATCTGAGTACATCTTTTCCTGTCACTTCATCTTTTACTAATAATGCCTGGTCAATAAAATCCCAAATATAGCCGCCTTGGTACATTTCGTACTTGTCAATCAGTTTCATGTAAGAACCAAGTCCACCCAGTGAATTACCCATATCATGCATATACTCACATAACAGATATGGCTTTTTAGGATTGTTACTTAAATATTCCTCTATTTCGTATGGTTTTGCATACATACGACTCTCTACATCAGAAATGGTATCTTCATAAGCTCGATTATGGAATGAGCCCTCATAGTGCACCAGTCTTCCATCGTTCTTGTCCTTAAAATATTGATTCATAGCCTCAATATCATCTCCTGCGTACGATTCATTCCCTAATGACCAGAACAATATCGATGTATGATTTTTGAACGTTTCATAGTTGCTTCTTGCACGGTCAATAACAACTTCTCTCCATTGCGGAACAGAACCAGGTACATTCCAAGACGGCTCAATAGCACCCAATTTTTGGAAAGAACCATGACTTTCTAAATTTGTTTCTGCCATCACATAGATGCCAGCTTCATCACACATATAATACCAAGGAATTTGATCTGGATAATGGCAAGTTCTTACAGAGTTAATATTGTTCTTCTTCATACAGTTAATGTCTGAAATCATATCGTCAATGCCGATACATCGTCCTGTCTTTGGATTCCATTCGTGTCTGTTAACTCCAACGATAACCAATCTCTTTCCATTCAGTAGGATTACTTTATCAACAATCTCAATTCTTCGAAATCCCACATTGTAAGGAACAACTTCTAATAGCGCTCCTTCACCATCTGTGATTTCCAAAAAAGTCTTATATAGATATGGACTATGATTATCCCATTTCTTCACATCTGACACTTTGCCGGATGCAACGCCTACTAACTTTCCATCTTTTTCAACCATGTCAAACTCGGTGTCTAAAACAATGCTGTCTGCAACATCTTTCATAATGATACGCGCATTTACTTTCTGCTCGGTAACATTAGAAATACGTATCGTAGTTTCTAGTCTTCCGCTCTCATTATCTTGATTGAGAACCGGATTCAGCCACATATCCTCTACATGTACGTCAGGAAGTGCTTTCAAAGAAACATTTCTAAAAATCCCAAAGAATCGGAAGAAATCTTGGTCCTCTAAAAACGCTGCTGTACACATCTTATGAACTTCTACCGCCAAAACATTATTTTTTTCTCTAATGTATGGTGTCAAGTCAAATTCTGATGGTGTGAAACTATCTTCCGCATATCCAACAAATTCTCCATTCAGCCATACGTACATCGCCTGCTCTACGCCTTCAAAGAAAATATGTACTCTCTTTCCGCACATCTCTTCTGCCAAATCAAATTTAGTAATATAAGAACCAACCGGATTATATTCTGCATCACTAAACATGCCCATGCCTACACCTGCATTACACGTATATGCTGGTCTCCGATAGTTCTTACCCTCCCAAGGGTACATTGTATTTATATATCTGATTTGGTCGTATCCAGCCAACTCAATGTGTCCTGGAACCATAATCTTATCAAAATTACTTGAATCAAACTCCTCTTTATAAAATTCCTGCGGTCTGCTCTTTGCATTAGAACTAAAGCAGAAACTCCACTGCCCGTTCAAAGATTGTGTTAATCGATTGTTCTTCTCGAACAAATCTGCATAGTTTAGAAAGTAATCGTGATCACTATGCGCAGGAATTTGATTTACTCTAAAAATCTCCGGGTTGTCTAACCATTTAATATCCGCTTTCATATTTTCCTCTCTTTCTAAAAATAGCCCCTAAAGTAAAACTCTAGAGGCTATAATCTCGTTACTACTTATTTTCTTTTAACTTTCTGTTAGCCTCTTCAACATTTAAGAACGAAAGAATGATTGTAATAATCAAATCAAATGCGAACGGTAACCAAAGGTACATAACCTTCATCATGCTAATGCAACTGTCCGGTTGAACTGCTCCATTATTAATATATCCACTTACAGAAAGCAACCATCCAGAAAGGGCAACACCGATACCGCCACCAAGTTTTGTTCCGAATGACGTACATGAGAACATCGAACCATCAAGTCTTTTTCCGGTTTTAAGATATGTATGTTCTGAGCAAGAAGCAATAACTGCTCCTACATCACCTTGCCATGGACCTTCACCAAGAGATGTTAACACTGTAAATACAAGCATTAAAGGTACACTTCCTATGTATCCCGCAATAACAATTCCGAAACGACATGCTGTTGCAAAGATATAGCTGTATTTATTAACCTTGTACATACCTCTCATTTTTCCCACCAATGTAGGTGTAATTGCAAGCGCAATAATTAATGGTATATTAATTGCCCACGAGAACACACCGAACAATTCTTGATTTAACAATACATAGGTCATAAAATATGTACCCACGCTTACCATCGCAGCGCGCAATTGCTGAAGAATATAGATAGTACAAATCATTACAAAATATTTATTTGATACGAGCAACTTAAGTGTCTGCAAAAACGAAATTTTACTGTCTTCTTGTTCTACATTTCCGTCTTCTCTTAATTCTTCATCAGAAAGTTCTTTTACAGAAAATGCTGAAAGTGTATTTGTAATAATACCCACTATACAGTAAATGATTGCAACTGCTCTCCATCCTGCAGCACCGCCGCCAAATGCTGTAACTGCACCGAATGTAATTGACTGAATCAATAAGTTTGTACCAAATGAGAACATAAAACGGAATGAACCCATTTCCACACGCTCTTTGCTGTTCTTTGTTACAAGAGAAGTTAACGCTGCGTATGCTATGTTATTTGCAGTATAGAATACGGCATTTAACAAAGTGTACGCGATAAAGAACCATACATATTGAGCTGTTTTTCCAAGATTAGTTGGAATTGCAAATACACCAAACAATGTAAGTGCGCAACCGAAGAATCCATAAAACATCCAAGGTCTTGCTTTACCCATCTTACTCTTTGTCTTGTCAATCATCGAACCAAAAAATACGTCTGTAACACCATCGAACAATTTGGATATCGCAATCAACGTACCAACAATACCAGCATTTAACCCTACTGTGTCAGTTAAATAAATCATTACGAAGGATGTCAGGAATGCATATACCACATTACCTGCAATATCACCCGAACCGTAACCTACTTTGTTATACCATTTAAGGTATTTCTTTTCTTCCATAATTAAATCTCCTTCCTTGTTTCCATTACTTCTTATAATCGTTCCTTCGTTAATTTTATTTTATAAAAATAGTTTTCAAAATTCCATATCATATATTAGACAAAACATACACAAAATGATAAAATAAATAAAAACAGACTGATATTCGGAGGATCCGATGTATACAAATAGCGCTTATTTAAATAATTCGATGGTAGACATCAAAGACAAATCAAAACCGCTTATTGTAACAAGTTGTGGAACGTATCGTTTATACACACGCCCAAAACTTCCAACTTGGAGACCTCGTGGGCGGCGCGATTTTCAACTTCTCTATGTGGCATCTGGAAAGGCTCATTTTCACTTCGGTAATGAAGAACGAATTGTAACAGCAGGACATATGGTCCTGTACCGACCGAAAGAACCTCAGAAGTACGAATACTATGGAGAAGACCAGACACAGGTTTTCTGGGTGCATTTTACAGGCGGGAACGTTACAAATATCCTTCGCTCGTATGGTATATCGGACGATAAAAAAGTGTTTTACTGTGGTTCCGCACTTGATTACAAAAATATTTTCCGAACGATGATAAATGAACTTCAAATGTGTAAAGAAAACTATTCGGAGATGTTGGAAATGTATTTAAGACAAATATTTATCATGTTGCAACGATATTTTATAGAAGACTTGAAGACAAATAAGGTACATGTCATTGAAGAAATTGATAAAGCAACCTCTTATTTTAATGAGCACTATAGTAAAGATATTAACATCGACGAATATGCAGAACAAAATCATGTGAGCGTTAGCTGGTTTATTCGAAATTTCAAACAATGCACCGGTTCCACTCCAATGCAATATATATTGTCTAAACGAATATATAATGCAGAAATTCTGTTACGAGACCCTTCCTACAATGTGACGGAGATTTCCCGTATTGTCGGATACGATAACCCACTTTATTTTAGTCGTATCTTTAAAAAAGCAAAAGGGTTATCACCTTCGGAATATCGTAAGAGCATAGAGTCATAGTATGCATACAAGAGAAAGAATTCTTTTTATTATTCAATTCTTTCTCTTTTCTTTTGCAAAATTTGGCTACTTTTTGATTGGATTTGGCAAGTAATTACGCATTTTCTGTATTATACTGAGCTCAAGAAATAAGAAAGGAGACCAAAAAATATGAAAGAAAAAATGAAAGCATACTTTGAAATGTTACTTGATTTCTACGCAGATTTCTTTATGCACAGATTACAACGCTTCTAATTCTGCGTAACATACTTTACGATAAACAATTGATACATCTTATGAATAACGACTATTTCTTTCTTCCATTACTTCGTTGAAATATAGATTCATATATGTGTCATTTATATATATAAACCCTATTAATAGCAGGCAGCGCTTTTATCATGAAAGTACTGCCTGTTATTTTTCTTTATCCTGTGCAACTTATATCAATTTTTTCTTTTCTTCACGATATCATATCGTACCCAAATGTCATCCCATCTCTTTAAAATGGATTGGTTATTGATGTCGATTGTGATACTGTTTAGGCACAAAAAAGTAGCTATTCGATACAATCGAATAACTGCTATACATAACTATTCCGTATCCTTTTTGATAGATAATCACGTTATCTTACTTTTAGTTTTAACATGAGTGCCTCTTGGAGAACCTGTGAGAAATTTATTCCCATTGCAATCGCTTCCTCGTTTAGCCATTCCGGAATACTTAATGTCTTCTTCACTGCTTTTGAATTGTGTTTCTTACAATATTCAAGCATATCAAACTCTACAACAACCAAAACACCTTCATCTATAGTTATTGTATCTACTGGAGATGCTGTCGGTATTTCTTGTTTTTCGGTTTTTCTACTCGTTATTGCAAGCCCTAATGCTTCTACTGCCATCTCATAAGCTAATTCCATATTATCTCCTTCTGTAAAACATTCTGGAAAATCTGGAAATGTCACCCAAAATCCTTCTCCTTCTCTATGGAATATTGCTGGATAAAATAATTTATTCACTTACATTACCTCCGTTTTTGTTGACTTGGAATTTCAGCCCTGCCTCTTTTAATATCGCTTGTTCTAATCCTTTCTTCATTGCTTTTGAATGATATGGAACAATTACTTGTCTTTTTGTTATCTCGTTTTTCATCTTAACATGAGAACCATTTTGGCTATTTTTTTTAAATCCGTTCCTTTCAAGAAGTTTTATCATTTCCTTTGGCGTTAACGGCATCTTTTGTGCTCCTTCCTAAATATAATATTACGTATTATTACGTATGTCAATAAGAATCAAACAACAATCATAACAATCACTCTCCAATATTCTATTCTCATCAAATGAAACTCTTTGGCGAAAACGCCTTGAAATTCAGATGCGTATGATACGCTTAGGACGTTCAAACTGTTCGACCGAACTCCGTCCAGATTTGATGTAATGTAAAGGGTAGCATAAAAGCATTGTTTTTTCAATACGAAAACTAAATAAATTCAGCCCAAAACCTACTAAGGTTCTAGGCTAAATTTCAACTTCATTATTCTCTATACTTCTATCGCTTCTCCAGCTCTTGTATAACAATTCATAAACTTCGTACATTCATTATCCATAATCGTAACATTCGGCGGTGTTCCATATAAGCAATTCGTAAACAGTATTGCTCCACCACCATTTACATTAACTACTTCATGGCTACCAAAATTAAACGAATCAAAGACAACACCCTTCACGTCATCTAATTCAATTTTGGAGAAAAACACTTGGCACCCGCTAAAAATAAATCCATTTCTTGTTCCAAGCATTTTAATTCCTGTGCCTTTATTATTTCCCGAATGATTGAACACACATCCAATAGCAGACCCATGTGTCTCATTCCTCGACTGCCCTTTTGAATTATCCATGAGCATTCCCATTTCATTTCCGCTAAAATTGCAGTTAGAGAACATATTATTACCACCATTGTTAATACAACCATACCAACATCCCATAACCGATACGTTTGTAAATCTGTGGAATTCACTCCAATACGGAATATGGATTCCAACACCACAATTCGTCATCCAACAGTCTGTCACGTTCATAGAATCGTTGTAATCATACCCCGTACTACGACAAGTTATGCCTCCTCCACTAAATCCTTTAAAATGACAATTTTCTACTGTTCCGTAAGATGGTGCATCTGATCCTGGTTTTTCACTTGGATCTTCAAAAATAATTCCGTGACGCTCACCTGGTTCTTCTGACAGTTCTATCTCTGTAATGCTACCCATTAGATATACATCTTTTACAGTGCAACGTGTCTTCAGATTAACCACATACGCCTCTCCATCATCCTCTGATAGAATCACTCTCGTTGCTGCTCCATTACCGGCTATCATGGAATTCTCAGGCATCTTGATATTTTTCACATAAAAATCGCCAGACCCCAAACGGCATACGCCTGTTTCAGCTAGCATCTGCTCAATTTCTTTTGTTCTATCTGTCTTATCATTTGTTGATAACAAATAATTCATTTCTTTCATAATCATTTCCTCTTAAATCCTAGCCACACCTGTATCTCTCGCCGCCTTTGCAACTGCTTTCGATACTGCATCTTTTACTCGTGGGTCAAATGCTGCTGGAATAATATAATCTTCGTGAAGTTCCTCATCCGAAATTAAGTTTGCTAGTGCAAGTGATGCTGCAATCTTCATTTCTTCATTAATATCCTTTGCGCGAACATCAAATGCTCCACGGAACAATGCTGGAAATGCAAGTACATTATTCACCTGATTTGGAAAATCACTGCGTCCTGTGGCAACAACACGCGCTCCGCCTGCCTTCGCTTCGTCTGGATAAATCTCCGGTGTTGGATTGGCACAAGCAAAGACGATGGCATCTTTGTTCATAGTTTTAACCATTTCTGTGGTCAAAGAACCTGGTGCTGACACTCCAATAAATACATCTGCTCCTACAATCACTTCTTCTAACGAGCCTTCTTGTTTGTCAAAGTTCGTCAGTTTCGCCATCTCCTCTTTGTATGGATTCATACCTTTTTGGCGTCCCTCATAAATAGCGCCTGTACGGTCACACATAATGACATTCTTTACTCCATAAGAAAGAATCAACTTTGTAATGGCAGTAGCCGCTGCCCCAGCGCCATTAACAACCACTTTGATTTCTTCCTTGTCTTTTCCTACAACTTTCAACGCATTGATAAGTCCAGCCAAAGTAATAATAGCTGTTCCGTGTTGATCATCATGGAAAATAGGAATATCACATTTTTCTTTCAACTTCTTTTCAATTTCGAAACAACGTGGTGCCGAAATATCTTCAAGGTTTACACCTCCACAAGATCCCGAAATCAAATAAATCGTATTTACAATCTCATCTACATCTTTGGATTTTACACACAAAGGAAATGCATCTACATCTCCAAATGCTTTAAAAAGTACACACTTTCCCTCCATTACTGGCATTCCAGCTTCCGGACCGATATCTCCAAGTCCAAGCACTGCTGTTCCATCTGTTACGACCAAACATGTATTCCAACGTCGTGTCAAATCGTAACTCTTTTCTACATCTTTTTGTATTTCTAAACACGGCTCAGCTACACCCGGTGTATATGCAAGTGAAAGGTCTTCTTTTGTAGAAACTGGCACCCTGCTTACTACCTCAATTTTACCTGCCCATTCGTTGTGTTTTTTCAATGATTCTTCTGCGTAATTCATAATTTTGTCATCCTTATTTTCGTATTTGAGCAAAAATACTCAACTTCCTGCCCATTGTATTTTATTTTATACTTTGCAAAAATGCAATACTAAAAAACTATACTATTTTTACAAAAAAAGGTAGTCACGAAATGTCGCAACTACCTTTCTGAATCATTTGAAACTTACAAATCCATAACTCTCTAAAATTTGAAAAAACTTCGCAAGTCTTGGATATAACGGCTCTGCCTTTTCCCCAAAATGTGCTTGCACATCTTTTCCCAACTCAATGATATTTTTCTCTCCATCAATGAGTGGCCAAACAAAACTTCCATTCTCATCCAAATGCACTTGTGTGTATTCTGGCTTTTTAAAAAGTTTCTGCGTAATTTTCTTCATAAGTCCAGTATTGTGAACATAGAGTGTCACAATCCCTTTCTCATTTGTATCCCAACGCAATCCTTCCTGTCTCACCGGAACATTTTCCAAATAATTTTGATTAATGACTTCTTTTTTCTTACCCATTCAAAACACCCTTATGCTTTTTTATCTCTTTTTTTCCAGATTGTGAACAAAAGTAAGCACACAATGATAAGAGCAAATACTACTAAGCTAAGGATATCCAAAACTCCACCTGGTAAACCAAGTTTGCCGCTAAGGTCAAACATTCCGTCAATACCAAGCACTGCAAATACAGCAAGAAGAATACCTACAAGTCCTTCACCAGCAATCATACCTGAACAGTAAAGAATACCGTCTGTAACAATCGCTTCTTTTTCTTTTTCGTCCTTCTTCATCTTATCGAAGAATAAACGAACAAGACCACCAACCATAATACAAGCATTCAAATGTACTGGAAGGTAAACACCAATTGCAAATGGAAGTACAGGGATTCCAAGAATCTCTACTACTGCTGCAATCGCCACACCTACGAATACAAGTCCCCATGGGAGGTTGCTATCCATAACACCTTCGATAATCATTTTCATCAAAGTTGCTTGAGGTGCACCAAGTTGTTCTGAACCAAATCCCCAAGCGCTATCTAACAAGTAAAGCACTGCACCGATTGCAAACGCCGATGCAACAACACCGATGATTTCACCGATTTGTTGTTTCTTAGGTGTAGAACCTAATAAGTAACCTGTCTTTAAGTCTTGAGAAGTATCACCAGAGATTGCAGCTACGATACAAATGATAGAACCAATTGCAATGGCTCCTCTCATACCGTGTGCACCTGTATCTCCTGTTAATTTCAAAATCAATGTTGCAATCAATAATGTTGCAATTGCCATTCCAGATACTGGATTGTTGGAACTTCCTACTAAACCTACCATTCTAGAAGAAACAGTTGCAAAGAAGAAACCAAAGATAACAACAATAATTGCTCCCACCAATGATACTGGCACTGCTGGCACTAACCAAACAAGCAATGTTAATGCTAAAATTGCAAGAAGCACAACTGTCATATTCATATCTTTTTCTGTACGTTTTGTAGAAGCAGAACCAAGTCCACCCTTCAAGCTCTTCATTGCGCCTGCAAATGTAGTTACGATAAGTGGAAGTGATTTTACTAAACTGATGATACCACCAGCTGCCAATGCACCAGCTCCGATGTAACGTATGTAGCTACCCCAGATTCCGCTAGCTCCACTTGCTTTAAAGATTTCTCCGATAGTCTCTGTTCCTGGATACATAATTGTGTCTGCTCCGAAAAGTACAATCAATGGAATTAATACCATCCAACTGATTACACCACCGGCAAACATATAAGAAGAAATCTTTGGTCCACAGATATAACCTACAGACATAACTGCTGGATAAATTTGTGTTCCAATTTCACCCTTGAATCCTTTGAAACGAAGAGCAACTTCGCTTGGAACTAATTTCAATCCATCAATGATGAATTTAAATGCTGCTGCAATACCCATACCAGCGAATACTGTTGTTGCATTTGCTCCGCCTTCTTCACCTGCAAGAAGAACTTCTGCACATGCCTGTCCTTCTGGGTATGGCAAGATTCCATGTTCTTTTACGATCAACGCATTTCTAAGAGGTACCATAAAGAATACTCCAAGAAGTCCTCCAAGTAATGCAATTACAGTAATTTCGATAATGCCTGGCTTATCCATTACACCTTCTGCTGCCCAAAGGAACAATGCTGGCAATGTAAAGATTGCACCAGCTGCAAGAGATTCTCCTGCTGAACCTACTGTTTGTACAATATTACTCTCTAAAATTGAGTTTTTCTTCATAATCACACGGATAACACCCATAGAGATAACTGCTGCTGGAATCGAAGCAGATACTGTCATACCTACACGAAGACCAAGATATGCATTTGCCGCACCAAAAATTACAGCCAAAAGGATACCCATAATGATTGAAGTAACCGTTAATTCAGGCGTGATTTTCTCAGCTGGAATATACGGTTTGAATTCATTTTTGTTTTCCATTCTATTTTATTTCCTTTCTATAATCATATTCTAAAATAGTATATCACAATTTTCGCCATTTGGCTACGAAAGTTTTTTGATTTCTACAAAAAATACCCACGGAAAGTTTTTCCTCCCGCGGGTACTAATACACCTATTTGTAATTATTCTACAACTACAACTCCATCTTCCTTGATTGTAATCGTCATTCCATCTTGAACATACTCCAAGAATTCATCTCCCAAGCAATCCACAACTGGCATCGATACATTATCAAGCCATACATCTGCCAAAATAGCTCCTGCTGCCGCAAGTGAATCAATATGATTCGAGAATAAGAGGCATGCTGGAATTCTTTCCATGGCGCATGCACAGTAAAGAACCATACCTCCTGTCGTAGAACCAATGGTCTGTGGAAGGCAAAGTGCTTTTCCTAAAATTGATTTTCCATATAAGTCTTTGTTATTTTGATCACCGACAGTTACTGTCTTGTCTCCAAATTGCAATGCCTTTTGAAGTGAAGCTAATGTATTAAATCCCTCATGAGTCACGACTGCTTCTGCAGTTACTGTTCCTGGTGTAACAACACGTCCTTTAAATTCTCTCATGTCTATTTGCCTCCCTTCGTAATCTGTACTAAGATTTCATCATCTGTATAGTAACGAGATGTTGTGTAAGTACGCAATTTGTTTGACGATGTGATGACTGGCATCTTGCCACAAAGTGGATTGTTCATATACATCAATGGACAAATATAAGATACGATAACTCCAGTCTTTTTGAGGCGTTCTGCATACTCTGTCTTTTCAAATTCTTTCAATACTGCAGGTGCTGTTGTAAACACAGTTGGAATTACAACTTTCTTATTTCCTGCTTCTTTCAACCCTTCTTCCACACGCACTGTCCATGTTTTAAGTTGTTCCAATGTCATATGTGGACATCCCATAAAGCAAAGTTTTGGTTTCGCATCTTTATTCTTCCAGATGACTGGATAGCTGTCTTTTACACGTTCTAATTCTGCATCATCAATCACATATACTTGTGCATTTTCTACCACCAAATCTTTTCCAGATTCTTTTGCCTCTGGTGTTAAATTCTCAATGTGATATAATCCCACAGCACCGTTCGATGCAGTTGCTGCACCAAAGTCTTTTAAGTAAGAACATGCCGCATCATCTAGCTCTGTTCCAAGCCACTTATCAAGTCCTACGATATAAGGAACATCTTCCATTACCTTCATACCAATTGCCGAACCGAGTAATTGTGCTTCTGGTTTCTTTGTCGTTTCAATCTTCACAACCCATGTCGCTTTACGTCCTTCATCGGTCAAAAGTCCAAAATATGGAACATAACCTAGTACAGAACCCATAATATCAATAATACCTGAATTACGATTACAACGTGCTCCAAGTACAGAATTCGCATATACAACTGCTGAGGATTCTGCCCAACTGAGAACCTCTCCTTTTTTTGGAAGATTTCCAACTTCATCCATATAGCAAGCACAAGTAAATGCATCTTTTTCCATAAGGCCCAGTTTGTTTAACTGGGCCTCATAGAAATCTTGTTTGGAATACATAAAGTTATTGAAAATTAACTTTTGCAAAAAGTTAGCTGGCACTTTTGGATCCACTGGACGTGGGTCAACAGAAAACTTTTGCTTTGAAAGCGCTCCTGCTTCTAATAATTGATTCATCAAATCATATACTGGTCCAATCATTTTAAGACCAAATGACGTTACTAAGTGATTGTACTCTGAAGTAACAGGCACCATCTTCTCAGCACCAAATGCTTCGCCGTACATCACCAATGTCTTCATAACTTTGGCTAATGTTTCGCCCTGTGCGCCATCCAATATGGCTTGTTGTTCATCTGTTAATTTCATCATATCCTCTATCTCCTAAAGTTTCATTGCAACATCCCATGCGCCCCAGATTACTGTACGCAAGTTTCCAACTTTCTTTGCATCACCGATTACGTGTATATGTTTTCCTTTTTCTACAAGTGGTGCTGGATTGTAACCAACAGAAAGAATTACACTGTCCGCATCAATCTTAAATGTATTTCCGTCTTTATCTGTAACCATTACTCCATCTTCCATCACTTCTGAAAGTTTTGTTTCCAAGTGTACAGGCACCATATTTGCATTAAAGAAATCACGTAAGAAACTAGAGTTTGCAAGGCACACGCCTTTCACTGCAATCAAATCATTCTGCATTTCTACAATCACTGGTTTCTTTCCTTGTAAGTACAAATCATAAGCGATTTCACATCCTGACAAACCACCACCGATGATTGCAACGTTTTCTCCTACCGCCTTTGTTCCAAGCAAGTATTCTGTTGCATCCATTGCTAACTCTGCGCCTTTTACAGGAATCTTTTTCGCAACAGCACCTGTTGCAATAATCACTTCATCTGCATTCAAAGCTGCAATGTCTGTTACTTCTGTTCCAAGTTTTACTTCGATTGGATACTTTGTAATTTCACGCTCGTACCAAGCAATGAGCGCTTTGTCCTTCTCTTTGAATGATGGTGCTGCAGCTGCAATAAAGATACCGCCAAGCTTATCATCTTTTTCATAAAGAGTTACCGCATGACCACGTTTCGCACAAACAATAGCTGCTTCCATTCCACCGATACCACCACCGACAACGGCAATGTTTTTCTTCTTTGTAGCTGGTTCAATCTTGTATTTCTTAGACTGCATAACAGGTGGAACGAGTGCACAGCGTGCAAGTCCACGTGTATCTCCGAAATCCTGCGCATTCGCATGCCCCTTCCAACTTGAGAAGTTAAAGCATGCATTGTGACAACAGATACATGGCCTAATATCTTCTAATCTGTCTTCAATTAATTTCGTAACCCATTCTGAATCAACAAGGAATTGTCGTGCAATACCCATAGCATCAATTCTACCATCTGCCACTGCTTGAGCTCCCACTTCTGGTTCCATACGTCCTGCACATACCACTGGAATATCTACGAATTTCTTAATGTGTGCAACATCATCTAAGTTACAGTTCTGTGGCATATACTGTGGTGGATGTGCCCAGTACCAAGAGTCATAGGTACCGTTATCGCAGTTCAGCATATCATATCCTGCTTCTTGCAAATATTTTACTGCCTTTTCGCTTTCTTCCATTGTACGTCCAATTTCTGTATACTCTTCACCAGGAACTGCCCCCACACGGAAATCCTTCACCTTTGATTCTACAGAATAACGAAGGGATACTGGGTAATCTTTTCCACATGCCTCTTTAATTGCTTTCACGATATCTGTTGCAAAACGATATCTGTTTTCGAATGAACCACCGTACTCATCTGTACGTTTGTTTGTATATGGCAAAGTAAATTGATCCAACAAATATCCTTCGTGAACTGCATGTATTTCCACTCCGTCCACGCCTGCTTCTTTACAAAGTTTTGCTGTCTTTGCAAATGCATCAACTATTGTTTGGATTTCTTTTACTGTCATTGGGCGACAAGTTACGTCTGGTGCCCATCTAGCAGGCAATTCGCTTGGACTTGCCAATTCATGTGATGTATCAATGATTGGTTTCGCCAGTGTACGGAGAACTGGATTCTTATGTAAAATAAGTACATGGTCTGTAATCGCCCAACTACGTCCCATTCCCGCTGTCAACTGCACAAATAGTTTCGCTCCTGTCTTGTGAATCTCATCCATGAACGGTTTTAATTCTTTGAACATTTTTTTGTTCTGCCAGAGCCATCTTCCACCCAATGTGTCTTTGATTGGTGCAATACCTGGAATAATTAATCCTACATTATTCTTTGCTCTTTCAATAAATAATTTTGCTGCTTCTTTATCAAAATGGTTTGGTTCCATCCACCCAAATAAAGAAGTTCCGCCCATTGGACACATAACGATACGGTTTTTAATTTCAACATTACCGATTTTCCATGGCGTAAATAACGCGTCATATTTTGGATCTGTTTTTTGCATAATGATTTTTCCTTTCGTTTTTCGTTCATCAATATTATTAATATTATAACATACCCTTTCGAATTTTTCACTAAAAAATACCAAGACAAATCTCTCAGTCTTGGTATTTTATAATCGTCTATAATTCTTTATGTAAAAAACTCTGTGCAGACTTATAGCCGTACATTTCGGTTGTCTCCAACACTGCTCGATTGACTGCTTTTCCAAGCACGTGTGCTGCCAATGTGCCAACCACATCTGCGCTTGTTTTCACATTTCCTGTAGATAACGCGTAAATTGAATCCCCATCCATCGAGGTGTTGACTGGTCGAATGGTTCGAGCAATTCCATTGCTAGCCATTGCCGCCACTTTATTTGCTTCTGCCTTATCTAATTTCCCATTCGTAACAATTGCTCCAATGGTGGTATTCAAAGAAAGCTTATTTAATATCTGCAGCAACTTCACTGCTTCTACTTCGCTGGAAATCATACCGTCTTTCTTTTTATTTAGAAGGCCTGCAAGTTGTTTGTCAGAATCCAATTCAAACACATCACCGATGGCATTCACGACTACAATAGCACCTACTTTGAGAGTACCTACTTGCACAGCATAGCACCCAAGTCCAGACTTCATAGCAAATCCATCTCCATGCATTTTCCCAACTGTGGCTCCCATACCTGCTCCTACATTTCCATTGCGTTCTTGATGTCTCTCACTATTTAGACAAGCCGCATATCCCATGCTAGAGTTTGGTCTCACAGAACCATCTACACAGCCCAAGTCGAAAATACAAGAGCCAACTACAATCGGTACAACTGCACTCCCCACTTTCACTCCTTGCCCTTTTTCTTCCAAGTATTTCATGACTCCACCTGCCGCATCAAGCCCATATGCACTACCGCCACTTAACAGAACTGCATTTACACCGTCATTGCTCATCAATGGATTTAGCAATTGATTTTCTCTAGAGGCAGGGCCGCCTCCACGAACATCCACTCCACAGATTGCTTTTTTGTCGCAAACAATCACACTACACCCTGTGGCATGTTCCTCATCCTGTGCATGTCCAATCTTAATTCCCTTGATATCATGTAAACTAATTTCTTTCCATTTACTCATAACATCACCTACATCTCTTCTGCCAAGTCATAAATCAATCGTTCTGTCTTTTCCCAACCAAGACATGGGTCTGTAATGGATTGTCCATATACGCCATTCCCAGCTGTTTGAGCCCCGTCTTCAATATAACTTTCTATCATAATACCTTTTACTAACGAACGGATATCTGCATTCACACGGCGGCTATGCATCACATCTTTGCTAATTCGTATCTGTTCTAGATATCTTTTATTTGAATTGGCATGATTTGCATCAATAATGACTGCCATATTTTGCAAATTTTTCTCCTGGTAACTTTCATATACTTTCATCAAATCCTCATAATGATAATTTGCCAGATTGTCACCTTTTGCACTGACACCACCTCGCAAAATGGCATGCGCATATGGATTTCCCGTACTCACAACTTCCCAACCACGGTAAATAAAGGTGTGGCCTTGTTGTGCCGCAGTAATGGAATTCATCATAATCGACAAATCTCCACTGGTTGGATTTTTCATACCTACCGGAACATCAATCGCACTTGCCGTCAAACGATGTTGCTGATTTTCAACGGAACGCGCGCCCACTGCTACATATGCCAATAAATCCGATAAATAGCGATAATTTTCCGGGTACAACATCTCATCTGCACAAGTAAACTCCATCTCCCGCAACGCTCGCATATGCAATTTACGAATCTTCGTGATTCCCATAAGCATATCCTCATCATGTAACGGGTCTGGTTGATGAAGCATTCCTTTATACCCAACTCCAGTAGTACGTGGCTTGTTGGTATAAATTCTTGGAATAATGAGAATCTTATCTTCTACCTTATCCTGCACCTTTCGCAGTCTACTGATATAATCAATCACTGATTCCTCATAGTCCGCGGAACAAGGGCCTACAATGAGAATAAATTTGTCACTCTCCCCAGACAATACTTTTTTAATCTCAATATCTCTTTTTTCATAAACTTCTTGCATTCTGCTTGTAACAGGATACATTTCTTTTACTTCCATTGGAATTGGTAATTTTCTTTTGAATTCACAGTTCATAATTACATCCTCCGTCTAAGCTTCTCTCGCTATCTGCACACCCAAATCCGATATCACGTCAAAATACGATGGGAAGCTTTTCTTAACTGCTTCCGCACCTTCAATGGTGCCACCTGTCATTGTACAAATGGTTGCAAGTGTCATCACAATTCGATGGTCGTTATGTCCACACAAAATCTCTGAAGGTAGCTTTAACTCTCCATCACACACAATAATTTCATTTTCTCCTACATCCACTCGAATTCCAAACTTTCGAAGTTCCTCTGCCATCACTGTGCCTCGGTCACTTTCTTTCATCTTTAAGCGCCTTGTTCCCACAAATCGCGCTCCGTGCTTTGTTGCAGCCATCCCCATTAGAATTGGTCCTAGATCCGGACATTCTGTCAAATCAATCACTGGGCTTTCTGTTTGCAATTCCTCATAACATTGTCGATAAACCTTATCGCCTTGCAAGCTATCTTCTCGTAGTCCTTCTACTTTCACATCCCCATCAAGAAGATTGAATGCTTCCAAAAAAGCAGCATTGGAATAATCTCCCTCTACCGTCACACTTGCCTTTTGATATACCTGATTTCCTGGAATCTGAAATACATTTCCATCCTGTTGTATGTTGATTCCAAACATTTGTAACGCCTCTATAGTCATATGAATATAAGGTTTGCTTTCAATCGGCGGCAATATTTCTAGAATGCTGTCCGTTTCTAGCAACGGAAGCGCAAACAATAATCCCGTAATAAATTGACTGCTAACATCGCCTGGAATCTGATACTTCCTTGCCTCAAGTTGTCCTTTGACATAAAGTCCTTCTTCTCTTTTTTCAAAGACAATCGCCTGTTCCTTGCAAAGTTTTTCATAAACTCCGAGCGGACGTTCAAACAATCTTTTCGCACCTGTAAAATGGCATTCTTGTCCTTTCGCCAAAACGATTGGGATAAAAAATCTTAAAGTGCTTCCACTTTCTTTGCTATCAAGTACTCCGCTAATTCCAGGTTCCCTATGCCCTATCCCATTTATAATCACTCGACGGTTTTGCCTCCTATACGTTGCACCCAACGCCTCTAGCATCCCCAATGTCGCCTGAATATCCTCACTCAATTCAATATTATCAATAATTGATTCACCTTCTGAAAGACCTGCGCAAATCAGCACTCTATGAGCCATACTTTTGGATGGCGGTGCCAAAACAACGCCCTTTGCCTTTCCTGGTGTAATTGATACTTTCATTTTCTCTTCTCCTTTAGAGCCAGTCTGTACCATAACGTGTGACAAGCAAATCCGCAAGCACAATTGCGGTCATACTGTCTACCACCACTCTTGCCCGATGAATAATGGCAGGATCGTGTCTGCCTTCAATCTGTAAGGTGGCATTCTCCATCTTCTCTAGATTCACAGTCTCTTGCTCTTTATAAATAGATGGTGTCGGTTTAACAACCGTCTGGAAACGTATCGGCATTCCATTTGTGATGCCCCCATTAATGCCTCCATTGTGATTGGTCTTCGTAACCACCTGACCTTCTTTCATTTCAAAGGCATCATTTGCCTCACTACCTTTTAGCTGCGCAAAGCCAAATCCAGCACCAAACTCTACTCCCTTGACGGCTGGAATACTAAAAAGTGCATGAGCTAACATACTCTCTACGGAATCAAACCATGGTTCTCCAACTCCAGATGGTATTCCTGTTACCACTGTCTCTAAGACACCACCAACACTATCACCTTCTGCGGCAATCTGTTCAATATATCTTTGCATTTCTTCTGCTACTTGTTCATCTAACACTGGAAAAACAAGCTCATTTACCTTAGCAATATCTTCCGCATAATCGACGAATGAACGGTCTTTTATTGGACCGCAGGATTGGATATGACTTCCGATATGAATTCCTTTTTTCTGTAATGCTTGTATCAAAATTGCTCCCACAGCTACCAGTGGAGTGGTAAGTCGACCTGAAAAATGACCACCTCCGCGATAGTCTGCAAAGCCATGATATTTTTGAGTTGCTGTGAAATCCGCATGCCCTGGTCGCATCAAATCCTTTGTCTTTGCATAATCTTTGCTCTTTGTATTGCCATTTTCAAATAGGATGCAAAGCGGAGTTCCCGTAGTTTTCCCTTCAAACACACCGCTCACAATCTTTGGCTCATCCGCCTCTACTCTTGCAGTGGAAATTCTCCCATGTGGTTTTCGAAGTTCTAATTGCTTGCGGATAAAATCCAAGTCTATATCCATACCCGGCGCTAATCCATCCACAACCGCACCTATCTGCGGTCCGTGACTCTCCCCAAATAGTGTAATTGTTATGTTATTTCCAAACGTATTTTTCATCCTATTCACACTCCAATCTATCTAGCACCTGTTCCATGCTCCATTCTTCAATCGCACCATTTCCTATCTCAGAAACAAAAACAACCGAGCATGTATCATGGTTTGCCTTTTTATCGTGAGTAATGGCTTCTTTGACCGCTTCCATATCAAAGGTATAGAATTCTGGCAAATCAAATTCCAACTTTTCATAAATTTCACAAAGCTTATCCTGTACCTCTTCACTACCCATATAAAGCATTCCAAGAGCCACACATTCCCCATGTAAATATCTTCCATGGGCAGCACTCTCAAATCCATGTCCGATGGTATGTCCATAGTTTAGAATCTTGCGCAAATGACTTTCTTTCTCATCTTGCTCTACAACCGATTTTTTGACAAGCAACGCCTTTTCTATAATCAAATCAAGGTTCTCTTCCCATTCCTCTTCCAGAAATAGGTCAAATAACTCCTTATCGCTGGTTGCGCCCATTTTAATTGCCTCAAACAGGCCATTCACTATCTGACGTTTTGTCAATGTATTTAAAGTATCCGGGTCTATCAAAACTGCTTTTGGTTGATGAAATGCACCAATTATGTTTTTGATTCCAGCAAGGTTCACTGCTGTTTTTCCCCCGATAGAAGAATCCAACTGAGACAATAATGTAGTCGGCACATTATAGAAATCAATTCCTCGCATATAGAGCGATGCCACAAACCCACCAAGGTCTCCTACAACGCCACCGCCAACTGCAACCACACAATCCTTACGGCCAAACTGCTTCTCTAGCATCACACACAAAATCTTTTCAGCCACAGCAAGCGATTTGCTTCCTTCACCCTGTGGAACTACTTCTATGTATGCCTCTTTCGATTGTCTGGCAATTGCTTCTGCATATTGACTTGGCACTCCTTCGTCCGTGATAATCATCACTTTACGTTTCAGGTTCAAAAATTCTTCTGCTCTTGCAAGAATGCCTCTTTGAAGTTCAATATTATAACTATCTGCACCTAATTCCATTCGAATCATAGTTCTCTCCTATCTAACAAAAAGACCGGTATTTGTTACATTCAAATATAGCACTCTGATTTCATTTGTCAACTCTATAAAAAACAAGATAAATCTTGACTTTCTAACAACGAACAATTATACTTATCCCTGTGATTAAAATCACCTGCCGAAATGGCTCAGTTGGTAGAGCGACGCATTCGTAATGCGTAGGTCGTGGGTTCGAGTCCCATTTTCGGCTGTTAAAAAGAGGTTATCCAAATCGGATAACCTCTTTTTTTATGACTCTTTCGTATGCACAACCACTTGGGGATATGGAATCTCTATTCCATGCTCATCCAATGTCAACTTAATATTCTCTAGCAATCGCCATTTCGTGGTCCAATAAGCTTCCTTCTTTACCCAACCACGAACACCTATAATAACCGCATGTTCTCCAAGTTCACTCACAAACACATTGATATCTTGTTCTTTCAAAATATCCGCATCCGCTTGAACCAATTCCAGAATTAATTCTTTTACTTCTTTCAGATCTGCTCGATATGAAACGCCAACCGTAAGATCCAATCTTCTCTTATCTTGAGCTGTCACATTGGTCAAACTTGTATTGGCTAATGCACCGTTTGGGATTACAACTGTCTTATTATCCACTGTTAAAAGCTTGGTGTAAAACAACTGAATCTCC
>JAZOWZ010000054.1:0-18451 GCA_045659485.1 Faecalimonas sp.
TACTGTTTTTGGTTCGACATTAACTGTCTGTTCTTGAATTTTCTCTTAGAAATTTTCAGGAATTCGTTTTATTGTCATCTATTGTTTAATTATCAATGTTCTTTGCTATCTTCGCGACAGCTTTGTTAGATTATCACACCCAAACCACACTTGTCAACAATTTTTTTAAAAAAATTTTAACTTTTGTTTTTTAGGGAGTGCCTACAAAGAATAACACACTTCTTTTTCGTTTGTCAATACTATTTTCACCTATTTTATAGACTCTTACACACGCTTTTTTTCATATATCTAAATGTTGTATTTGCACCTTTCACACACCCCAATATTTCCGCATACATTAAAATTGGGAGGTGAAAAAATTTATGACTTTTTTAGGTTGTGGAAACAAACGTGATTGTACAGGTATCGCCTTAGTTGCAAGTTTGATTATTGGTATCATAGCTGCATTCTTACAAATTACCGCAGTATTTACTTTGACACCAATCTTTTCAATCGTTGCATTTGGCATTGCAGTTGTGTATCTTGCAGTTGTTCTTTTAGCTGCTGCTTCTACCCAAAGAAACCAATCTTGCAATTTATGTTGTACTCCTCTGTCTGCTTTACTGTTTGGTATTGCAGGAACAATTCTTGTTGCAGTTATCCTTCTTCTTATTACTTTTGCTGCAACAAGTGTAATTGGAGCCATCTTTGTTGGCGCGCTCTTCTTCTTCTTTTCATTAACAATCGCTTCTACCTTGTGCTTTGTTAGATGTTTGTTGAACTGTGAGCGTTAAAAAAGGCACCGTCATGGTGCCTCTACATATGGTGTTGAGCGGAGAAGGCGGGATTTGAACCCGCGCGCCGCTATTAACGACCTACTCCCTTTCCAGGGGAGCCCCTTCAGCCTCTTGGGTACTTCTCCATATGTTTAATTGTTTACATAACAAAACCACCAAACATTGTTGGTGGTTTCAAGCGCAGAGGGTGGGATTCGAACCCACGTGCCCTTTCGGACAAACGGTTTTCAAGACCGCCTCGTTATGACCTCTTCGATACCTCTGCATTTATGATGTTTTTGTCGCATTTCCCAGCGACGTACCTAATAATATCACGTCGTTTTCTTACTGTCAACACTTTTTTTCGTTATTTTTTCAACAAAAATGCATTGGCAACATCTAAATCCTCTGGTGTTGTAATTTTGATATTTTCATAAGACCCTTCCACAAGCTTAATCTTGCTTCCAAGCATCATCTCCACTACCATCGCATCATCTGTTGCATTTGTAATTCCCTGCTCTATTAACTTGGCATATGCTCCTTTGACCAGAGACACATCAAACACCTGTGGTGTCTGTATCATCCACAGCAAACTTCTATTTGGAGTATCCGCAACAAGCCCTTGACCATCACTGATTTTAATCGTATCTTTCACAGGCATTCCTACTACACACGCCTTGTACTCTTGTACATCCTCGTAAGCGCGAGTCAAAATTTCCTCTGTTACAAACGGACGTGCCCCATCGTGGATAAACACATATCCATCTTCTACTTGCTGCAAACCATTCCACACCGAATGATAACGTTCTGCTCCGCCCTGTACAATTGTTTTCACTTTTTGGAATCCATACTGATCAACAATCTCTTGTCTGCAATAGTCTTCTTGATTTTCTCCCACAACTAAAACGATTTCATCAATAATATCCGATTTTTCAAATGTGTCCAACGAATAGTACAGAACTGGCTTGCCACCCATTTCTATATACTGTTTCTGTACATCCGTCCCCATTCGTTTCCCACGTCCTGCCGCCAACACAACAGCCGTGCATTTTTTCTTTTGCATATTAACGCTCTCCTAATTTGAGATTCGGAACCGCATTAAGATCCCAACCATGTCTGGTTCCATTTAAATATTCATAATAAGCCGCGGCACCTATCATAGCTGCATTGTCTGTACAATAAATCGGTGATGGGTGATAAAACTCCACGCCATTTTTCTCACATGCTTCTCGCATCGCTTTTCGGAGCGTACTATTGGATGCCACTCCACCTGCAATGGCAAATTTAGACAAACCATACTCTTTTACCGCACGCATTGCATTTTCCACAAGAACACCTGTAACTGCCTTTTGGAAGGAAGCCGCAATATCTGCATTATTATATTCTTCACCTTTCATCTTACATCCGTTGATGTAATTAAGGACTGCTGATTTGACACCACTAAAGCTAAAATCATACGGAGCATCTGTGATATGTGCCTTTGGAAATACGATAGCATCTGGATTCCCTTCCTTAGATAACTTGTCAATCTTTGGACCTCCTGGATATCCAAGCCCAATGGCGCGAGCCACCTTATCAAACGCCTCGCCCGCAGCATCATCACGAGTTCTTCCGATGATTTCATATTCACCATATTCTTTCACGCAAACCAAATGCGTATGCCCACCAGATACTACCAAACAAATAAATGGCGGTTCTAATTCTTTATTTTCTATATAATTAGCAGAAATATGTCCCTCTATGTGGTGCACACCGATTAATGGTAGATTTTTTGCATAGGCAATCGCCTTTGCTTCCGCAACGCCAACTAAGAGTGCCCCCACAAGCCCTGGCCCATAGGTCACCCCAATTGCATCCAAATCATCCAAAGTTACATTGGCCTCCGCAAGTGCCTCTTCAATTACTTGGTTGATTTTCTCAATATGTTTACGCGATGCAATTTCCGGCACAACTCCACCATATAACTTGTGAAGTTCTATTTGTGACGAAATCACATTTGACAAAACTTCGCGCCCGTTTTTTACAACGGAAGCCGCTGTCTCATCGCACGAACTTTCAATCGCCAAAATCAATACATCTTTCTGCTCTGTCATTCTATCATCCTCTTTATCTGCTAGTTCTCGTCAAATACGAGTTCTGTAGTCATACCATCTTTCCCTGCTTTTGCCTTTGGAAATACTGCGCGCACAGCATCCATATATTCTTCTGGTCTTACCAGTGATGGACTGTAGTGAGTCAACCACAATTCTTGTGCATTGGCTTCTTTTGCCAACTGTGCTGCTTCGTAAAATGTCATATGTTTGTATTCCACTGCCTTGGCATCTTTTTCGGTCTCGCCATACATACCTTCACATATGAACAAATCCGAATCCTTTGCATTATCACGAATGGATGCTGTCGGTCTCGTATCAGTAGAATACGTCAACTTAATTCCCTTACGCGGAGCACCCAAAACCATATCTGGAGTATAAACACTTCCATCCACCTCTATGGTTTCCCCCTTTTGCAAGCGTTTCCAGTACTGTTTTGGAATATCTAATGCAAGAGCACGTTCTAAATCAAACTTGCCAGCGCGATCAATTTCCAATGTGTAACCATAACAAAGCACATTGTGATTTACGCGGAATGCCTTCAAACGATATCCATTTAATTCAAATGTTTCTTCTGGTTTTGTAATCTCAATAAATTTGAGTTCAAATGGCAACTCTGGCGCAATCACACGAAGTGCATTCACCACTCGTTCTAAGCCCTTTGGTCCTATCAAAGTCAATGGTTCTGTGCGGTCTGCATTTCCCATAGTTAATAAAAGACCTGGCAGTCCACTAATGTGATCCCCGTGATAATGGGTAAAACATATCACATCAATCGGCTTAAAACTCCAGCCCTTTTCTTTGATGGCAACCTGGGTTCCCTCCCCACAGTCAATCAAAAGACTGCTACCGTTAAATCTTGTCATAAGCGCCGTCAACCAGCGATGTGGCAATGGCATCATTCCGCCACAGCCAAGCAAGCAAACATCTAACATATGTTTCTCCTATCTGTTATCTATCTCTATCGGAATCTGAAATGTGGCAACGATTTCATCATAGCATTTCTCGCACAAATCAAAATGATGCACCTCATTATCTCTATTCGAAAAATATCCCCAGCGTTTATCCACCGAGAGCATATCCTCCTCTGCCATTTCTTTTCCACATCGATTACATATATATTTTTCAACTACTTGTATTTCTTCTTTTTTGTACTGACGCATACAATTCCTCCTTTGAACCTATTCCGTTTCTATTATAGAACCTATCAGGCCCAACTCCTAGTGGAAAAGGTTGTTAATTGTCATGCTCATAAGCACTGCGTGTTCTTTTGGCGCATCATAAAAATCTTTTCTCAGACCGTCAATCACAAAACCATATTTCTCATAGAACCGTCTTGCGCTTGTATTACTCTCTCGCACATCCAAAAGTAAACGTTCAATCTCATTCTTGTGGCAAAAAGCACACACATAGTCTAAAAGGCTACGGCCAACTCCTTGCCCACGGAGTTTTTCGTCCACTCCGATACGCGCAATCTCTCCCTCATCCATCACATAGTAGAAAATACAATATCCCACAATATTGGAATCTTCTTCTGCCACTACAATTATGGCATTGGACTGGCGATAAGTTTCAGAAATGCTATCCTGCGACCACGCATCAGAAAAAATATTTTTTTCTAAGACTGCAACCTTCGCAATCTCTGCTTCTTCTATCTTACGAAATATCGGCATTCTTCTCTGCACGCTCCCGTTCTGCTTGTGAAAGGCGAAGATAATCTGGTTGATGCTCTCTTGCACTTTCCACTTTTCCGTCTGCAAAATATTTCATACCTAATGCTCCAACTGCTGCCGCACTCTGGCGGTTCATATGTGCAGGAGCATAGCAAACCTCCACTTGCAATCCTTGTTCTAATAGTGCTTTGTACACAGGCACTCCATCGCCTAAGAAGGTGACTCTCTCGCCATAAGCATTCAGCTTTTCTATCAATTCTTGGACCGAAATAGCCATCTGCTCTTCCACAATTTCAAAATCTTTTTCAAAGCGGTAGATACCGGTATATACTTGATTCCTTCTTGCATCCATAATTGGACAGATCAGTCCCCCATTACCAAACAGTTGATAAGCCATTCCATCCACAGTCGGAATATGAATCAATGGTTTGTTAAGAGCAAGTCCTAATCCCTTCGCTGTCGCCGAACCAATACGAAGTCCCGTAAACGAACCTGGTCCTCCTGCAACTGCAATGGCATCCACAGTGGAAAGGTCAAACTCTGTCATCTTCACAATCTCGTCCAACATTGGTAGCAATGTCTGAGAATGTGTCTTTTTATAATTCACGGTATATTCTGCTATGGTTTGCTCGTCCTCCAAGATTGCAACAGTTGCAACCAAACCCGAACTGTCTAAAGCAAGTATACGCATACCATTCTTACCTCTCTTCTATCGTAATTTTTCGATAATCAAAACCCTGTTCCAAGTCTTTTTCTATCGTAATGGAAATTCTTTTTTCTGGTAAAATCTCTTCAATTAGGTTAGCCCACTCAATAAGAGCCACACCTTCTCCGTATATATAATCTTCGTAACCAATCTCATCCATCTCACTGATGTCACCAATGCGATAAACATCAAAGTGATAAAACGGCAATCGGCCCTCATCATAAACTTGTACAATTGTAAATGTAGGACTGCTAATCGGCTCTTCAATCGCCAGCCCTTTGGCCATCCCCTGCGTAAAAACGGTCTTGCCAACACCCAAATCTCCTACCATAGTGTAGACTTGTCCTGCCGTCGCCTTTTCCCCTATCTCTAGGCCTAATTGATACGTTTCTTCTGCACTTCTTGTCTCGATAATCATCGTATTTTCACCTTTTCTTTTGGCACATTTGCGCGAATTAATGTGAGTAAATCTTCATAATGCTCCCCGATACATCTCTTTGGGAAAATAATTGCTCTCACGCGACTCATATAGATAATTACGCTCCGTTTTGTGCTCACAACTTTCTCTACGCCAGACCACTCATTTGGCACTTCCAAGTCTCCTTGTCTCGTGATAAATCCCGTTTCGTTGAATTCATACTCCAACTCTTTCTGAAACATCTCTGAATTCTTCACTTGTCTTTTCGCCTTTGCCTTTAATTGCTGACGCGGGAAAAAATACAGAATCCCTGCGCATACCACAAACATCATTGCATCTGATATATTCATCATCGTAGCATTCCACACACTTAATCCCAAGCATCCGAGAATGGCTACAAGACTAACAATACCTACTGTATGTGTACGGGAATGATACAATTGAAAATTTACAATATCATTTTCTGTAATTTTTACATTAAACTTGATGGACATACATACTCCTCCAATTATAAAAATGCTGTGCTCTAAAGAATTATAGCACAGCATTTTATTTGTTACAACTAATGCCTTTTGATAATCGGGCTGATTTTTTTATAAATAAGTAATACGATTATAGATGATAGAATTCCTTTCAACAAATTAAATGGCACAACCGCAAACATCACAAAGGTAAATAAGTTCGTAATATTTCCATTTACCTCTGTCCCCATCGCTACCAATGCATCAATTGGCATATGAAATGCTTTCGCATACGTAGGAAGCATCACATAGGCATTAATAAAGCAGCCCAAAAAAGTCATAGCAACTGTTCCTATGCACAAACTGACTACAGCACCTTTTTTCGTCTTCATACGCTGATAAACAAGTCCCGCCGGCAAACAGAATGCACACCCAATGCAAAAATTAGCCACTTCCCCGACTCCTGCCGTTGCTGTCCCGTTAACAAAAAGATTCAAAAGAACCTTGACTAGTTCAATCAAAACACCTGCAACTGGTCCCATCGCAAAAGCCCCTATCAGCACTGGAACTTCACTAAAATCAATCTCATAAAACGGTGGAGCAAACGGAAGCGGTATTTCAAACAACATTAATATCGTTGCTATCGCCCCAAGCATTCCTATCGTAGTGATTTCTTTTGTACCTATGATTTTTTTCTTGTTCATTTGTTGCAATCTCCTTTTTACAAAGGATTTCTTCTCTTCTAGCAAATCAAAATTGCCCGAAGTATAGACTTCGGGCAATAATTATACACATATTGCGTATTCCTTCTCTCATCCAGACTTTAACTGTCGGTACTGGAATTGCACCAGTTCAACCATTTGCATGGGTCGCGGACTTTTACCGCCGGTGGGGAATCTCACCCCGCCCCGAAGAATCCTTGTTTTTTATTTATTATACGTTCTTACAACTTCATTGTCAATTGGATACGCTTTTTCTGCAAGTCCACACTCATAACTTTGACTTCTACAATGTCGCCAACACTCACAACTTCCAACGGATGTTTGACAAACTTCTTATCCGTCAATTGAGAAATGTGTACTAAACCATCTTGATGCACACCGATGTCCACAAACACACCGAAGTCAATGACATTTCGAACAGTTCCTTTCAGAATCATACCTTCTGTCAAATCTTTCATTTCTAATACATCCGTTCTGAGAATTGGTTTTGGCATCTCATCACGAGGGTCACGGGCTGGTTTTTCCAATTCTTTGACAATATCTTGCAAAGTCATCTCACCAACACCAAGTTCTTCCGCAAGTGTTTTGTAATCCTTGATAGATTTTGAAAGTCCTGCAAGTTTTCCACCCACAATATCTTCTGTTGAATATCCTAGTTTCGCCAACAACTTTTCTGCCGCCTCATAACTTTCTGGATGTACACTTGTTCCATCAAGCGGATTCTTCCCACCTTGGATACGCATAAAACCAGCACATTGCTCATATGCTTTCGGCCCTAATTTGGCAACTTTCAAAAGCTCTTTTCTATCTGCAAATTTACCATTTTCCTCACGGTGAGCCACGATATTTTTCGCAATGGCACTTGAAATACCTGATATATAAGAAAGCAATGGTGCGGAGGCGGTATTGAGGTCAACACCCACCTTATTTACACAGTCCTCTACAACTCCCGAAAGAGCTTCGCTCAATTTCTTTTGATTCATATCATGTTGATATTGGCCAACGCCAATAGATTTTGGATCAATCTTAACTAGTTCTGCCAATGGGTCTTGCAAACGTCTTGCGATAGAAGCCGCACTTCTTTGTCCAACATCAAAGTTTGGGAATTCCTCTGTCGCCAATTTACTAGCAGAATATACAGATGCCCCCGCCTCATTGGTAATAATATATTGAACATTCTCTGGAATCTCTTTGAACAGTTCCACAATAATCTGCTCAGACTCACGGGATGCGGTTCCATTTCCCACTGAGAACAATGTAATGTTATATTTTCGAATCAATTTTTTCAAAGTCTCTTTTGCCGCTTCAATCTTTTGCGGCGTTGTTGGTGCCGTCGGATAAATAACAGTTGTATCTAACACTTTTCCTGTCGCATCTACCACCGCCAACTTACACCCTGTACGGAACGCTGGGTCCCAACCAAGGACAGTCTGTCCCACAATTGGAGGTTGCATCAAAAGTTGTTCTAAGTTCTTTCCAAATACAACGATTGCTCCATCCTCTGCCTTTTCTGTCAATTCGTTACGAATCTCACGCTCGATAGCCGGAGCAATCAAACGCTTGTAACTATCTGCGATCACTTCTTGAAGCACTGGAGTTGTATATGGATTGTCAGAAATGATTACTTTCTTTTCCAAATATCCTAAAATCTTATCCTCTGGTGCTTCCACTTTGACTGTCAAAATTTTCTCATTCTCACCACGATTCAAGGCAAGCACGCGATGCCCCGCCAATTTTACAATCGGCTCTTCGAATTCATAATACATCTCATATACAGATTGTACTTCTGGATCTTTTGCAACAGATGAAATCTTTCCTTGCTTTGTAGTTAAATCACGAATATAGATTCTGTAATCCGCTTCATCGGAAATATACTCTGCAATAATATCCTTCGCCCCAGCGATTGCTTCCTCCACAGTCGCCACTTCTTTTTCTTCTGAAATATATTCTACAGCAGCTTCCTCCAATGGCATCTCTAATTTTTGTAACATAATAAGTGCCGCCAATGGCTCCAAACCTTTTTCTTTCGCAATGGTTGCTCTCGTTCTTCTCTTTGGACGATATGGACGATACAAGTCTTCTACCACTACCAACGTCTCTGCAGCTAAAATTTGTGCCTTCAATTCTTCTGTCAGATTTCCCTGTTCTTCAATGGTTGCCAGTACTTGCTCTTTCTTTTCTTCCAAGTTTCTTAAATACTGTAATCTCTCATATAATTTACGCAGTTGTTCATCATTGAGCGCACCCGTTGCCTCTTTTCGATATCTGGAAATAAACGGAATTGTATTTCCTTCATCAATCAATTGAACAGCTGCCTCAACCTGCCATCTTTTCACTTCTAATTCTTGCGTTAGTTTTTGAATAATATCCATGTAATTACCTCTCTCGTTTTTCTTCCGTCACTTGCTATAGAATATCACAATTTCCCACTTTTTTCAATAAATACAGTATGGAGTGCGCTCTGTTTTCTTGCTTTTTTCCAGCTTCGTGCTATAATGGGTTTAGAAAACTTTAGGAGAATTGGTATGACAAAACAACAATTAAAATCCAAGGAAACAAAAGAGAAAATTTTCCAAGCCGCAAAAAACATTTTACAACGTAGCGGATACGAAAGTTTATCTATCAAAAATATTTGCGAAGAAGCCGGCGTATCAAACGGCAGTTTCTACCATCATTTCAAAACGAAGGACGATTTGTTGTCGTATTACTTCGTGGCACAGCCAACTGTTAACCCTGCACTTTTAGATTTGCCAAAGAATAAACAAGAAGCAATCGACGGGGTAGTCAGCGTGTATTTAAACTATGTTGCCTACTGTAAAGAACTGGGCGTAGACTTTGTCGCTGGATATTACACACCACACAATCAAGCGCTCAATCCAGACATTCGTACCGAACGTCCTTACCCGATTGTTACAGTACAGCAATACCTAGAAAAATCAGTTGCTGCAAATACAATCGAATTGAACTTAACCATAGCAGAAATTGTAAACGACATTCGTATGCTCGTCATTGGGAATTCCTTCGAATGGGCAATGCGAAATGGTGAAGTGGATATGGCGGGAAATATGAAGCGTTCACTTTCCCACTATTTGAATAGCGTCATAAAATAAGAGAAAGCATCCCGAAAAAGGATGCTTTCATTTTTTTACTTTTTGAAAATAAAAATCGGTGTCGGCGGATTGTTCCCGCGATTAAAATATTGATTGACAATGACCGTGTATTTCCTTGGTGCAAGTTCTTTTAAATAATTCAAAATACAGTCTTTTTCCTCAAATCCTGTATCTCCCCCACTGTAAACACAAAGACACATCATACCTCCAGACTTCAACAGCTCCAAGCCCTTTTGAATTGCTATGATGCTGGTAGATGCCTTGGTCGCAATCTCGTGATCCCCACCCGGAAGATATCCAAAGTTAAAACATATGACTTCTGCTTTACCATCTGGTATGTAATTGTCCATATTTTCATGTCCATCTAGGATCAGATGACACTTGGTCCCCACACCATGTTCTTCTAATAACTTCTGTGTTGCTTCTACGGCCTGTTCTTGGATGTCAAAGGCAAAGACTTCTCCCGTTTCACCTGCTAATTCACAGAGAAAAACCGTATCATTGCCATTGCCCATGGTTGCATCCACATAAAGTCCATCTCTCTGCGCTTGAGAACGGATGATTTCATGACACCAGTGTGTAATTTGTGATTGTTTCATAATCAATTGCCACCTTAACATTGCATTTATTTTCTTTCATTTTAATTGGCACAAAATTAATTGTCAACGAATTGAATTTTATACTTTGGATAGAATAAAACAGTAATAAATGAAAGTTGAGGAATTCATATGTGCGGAATTGTTGGTTATACAGGAGAAAAAGACTCCATTGAACTTTTAATAGATTCGTTGGAACTTCTAGAACACAGAGGATACGACAGTGTTGGAATCGGTTGTGTAAAAAGTGAAACGGAAGAAATCTGTGTGCAAAAATGCGTAGGAAGAGTCCGGGATCTGAGAAACTTATGTAAAGAGCAACCAATACACTCTACTTGTGGAATTGGGCACACTCGCTGGGCGACCCACGGGGGTGTCTATGAAAAGAATGCACATCCACATCGGTGCGGAAAAGTGACAATTGTTCACAATGGGATTGTGGAAAACTACAAGGAACTGACGGAAGATTATGAATTGCAAGAGCAATTGCAATCAGAGACAGATACAGAGGTAGTTGCTGCATTGTTAAATCATTACTACAAGAAAGATGCCAAAAAAGCCATTCAACAGGTGGTGCGAAAATTAAAGGGGACTTTTGCGCTTGTTATGATGTTTGAGGACGAACCAGGGGTAATTTATGCCATTCGCAATGTAAGTCCTATTGTTGCTGCCAATTGCGAAGAAGGAAATATGCTGGCATCTGACTTGACTGCTCTTGGAAGATTTACAAAAAATTATTTTGTCTTGCCAGAATACTGTATCTTGAAAATGGAAACGGACAAAATGACCATCACAAACTTGGACGGAGAAACTCTTGAACCGCAGATACAGGTACTGGATTGGAAAGTGAGCGGACTAGGAAAAGAAGGGTATCCTTTCTATATGGAAAAAGAAATTATGGAACAGCCAGACGTGTTCGAAGAAACAATCAAACATCGAATTGTGAATGATTTGCCTGTTTTCTATGCTGATGGACTAGACGACAAGGTTTTAGCGGAATGTAAACGAATCTGTATCGTAGCTTGTGGAACAGCAATGCACGTAGGACTCATTACACAGGCATTGTTAAAATCTATTTTGCATATGCACATCGATGTAGAATTGGCATCAGAATTTATGTATTCAGACCCAGTGATTGATAAGAACACCTTAGTAATTGCCGTGTCTCAATCTGGCGAAACGGTAGATACTTTGGAGGCATTCAAATATGCCAAGTCACGTGGAGCCACTTGTCTGTCAGTGCTAAATGTGCGGGGTTCTGCGATTTCCAGAGTGAGCGACTATGTTCTTTATACAGAGGCAGGGCCTGAGATTGCTGTTGCAAGCACCAAGGCGTATACTACCCAATTAGCGGTTATGTATTTATTGGTAGCAAGAATGGCATACCTTCGCGGCGCCTTAAGTGAAGCAGAAACGAAATTGTATATCGAAGAATTAAAACAAGTCCCTATGAAAATGAAAGAAATTCTAGAAAGGCGCAACGAAGTACACGTCATCGCAAAAGATATTCTAGAATCCAAAGATTTGTTTATGATTGGTCGTGGTATGGACTATTCAATTTTGTTGGAAGGTTCGCTAAAATTAAAAGAAGTATCTTATATTCACTCAGAGGCATATGCGGCCGGAGAATTAAAACATGGCCCAATTGCGCTGATTACAGAGGACACTCCTGTCGTCGCCCTTGTGACACAAGAAAAAATCATGTCCAAAGAACTTTCCAACATCAAGGAAGTAAGAGCCCGGGGTGCCAAAGTGGTTCTATTTATAAAAGAAGCACTTTCCATCCAATTAAAAGAAGGTTACCATATGGTAACCTTACCTGATTTAGCTGACCACTTTATGGTGTTCCCTTCCATTGTAGCGCTCCAATTATTGGCGTACTATGTCTCTTCCGACAAGGGGTTTGATGTAGATAAGCCGCGTAACCTTGCGAAGGTAGTAACCGTAGAATAAAAACAATGAGAAATTAATCGTTTGCAATCACTCTTTTGACGTAAGAGAATTGAGGTATGTGTTCAAAAACAAGAGTGGCAAGCCCAAGCCCAATGCAACAAAAGTTGCTTTGATTCGCAATTTTCCAAAATTCACTGTTTTCTCTGATGAATCTCTCATTTCGATAATTCCATAAATGTATATATATAGGATGAACTTCCAGATTCGGCACAGCCAGACGAATTAACTGCCATACCCAGAATCCTAAAAATACAGCGAATACACTTTTCAATTTTCTCAAGCCAACGTGTGGTATATGTTTCGATAGTTTTTCCATTTCTCGGACCTTCTCTCTAATTCTTGAAAATTCTAATTCTATTTTTCACCTGCAATCATTTTTAATTCCTTGGCATCGTTGCTTTCAGTTGAACGATACACCATTGGTGGAGGGTCTGTCTAGTTCACATTACCATTTTCACGTTTTCTGGTGAACTATCGGATATTTATTGCATTTATACTATAAAAGAGCGTATAATTTTCAATCATAGGAGGAGATATTATGACCATGGAAAAGAACAAAAAAATTAAAAAGATTATAATCAACGATATGTTATTTTTTGTTGGTATTTTCGCATTTGTCATTTTGTGCTATTTCATTTTAGGCGTGAATTGTCCCATCAAATTCTTTTTTAAATTTGATTGTCCTTTTTGTGGAATGACGCGAGCGCACCTCGCCGCCTTGCGTTTTGATTTCAAAACTGCTTTCGAATATCATCCGCTTTTCTTTTTGGGTGTCCCATACATTTTCCTTCTTATTCACAATGAACTTTTCAAGGGAAAATGGAAACTTCCATATAATATTTGCATTTGGACATTAACAGGAATGTTTCTCATATGCTATATTATTCGACTTATTTTGTCATTTGTTGACATTTAATATTTAGCGTGCTACACTTTTCATATCAAATTTTAGAAAGGACGGCATATTACTATGATCGAAAAGAAAACTTTTAATTGGGTTGCATTTTGGTTGTTAGGTTCTGTTACTTTTGGTATTTACCCTATTTATGTATGGTGCAAGATGACTTCTATCAACAATCAAATCGCAAGAAAATATGAAGAAGACACAATCATGGGCTTTATTCCTGCATTGCTATTAGGTTGCATCACATGTGGTATCTTTAGCATTATATGGATATATAAATTCATGAAACTTCAGATTAAAATTGCCGAAAGAAGTGGTGTTAAACCTACTACTGATAGTCCATTTTTAATGCTCCTTCTTAGCTACGTACCAGTTTACAGTTTCATTATGATGTGCAGTAACTTTAACCGTACTGTTGAAGCTAACTAGTACTTAAGGGTTGTTGAAAGTAATAACGGAATGAGAAAAATAAATACCGAGAAGAACTGTAAAAAAGTTTTTCTCGGTATTTTTCTGTTTATATCGATTATTCACTATCAACCTGTCTTTGTTGAACGATACACCATTTTGAGGAAGTATGTCAAAACAAGGGATTGTGTAATTGACAACTTACCCATGCACAAACATAAGCGTTGATATGAGAGCAAAAATCAAAATCTCTGCACCACACAAAATATAAGTTATGCGACACATTTTTTTATAAACACCTTTTGAACGAATTGTAAAGATTAAAAATAGAACGAAGATTGCTAATGGAATAAGCACAAAAACAAAGATTAAGAAAATTGCAGAAATCGATTCCGTAAATTTGTCATTGTCAAAGAAACCAAAATTATCATTCCAATATTCTTCTTGTGCTTCACTCAACTTCTGTACTAACTCTTCATCGGTCACTTTATGTATGATAGGATTCTCGCACTCCCAGATGCTATATCTACTTCCCTCATCAATTTTCGACTCTGCATAATCCACGTAATAATAATCATCCTCATATGTTAGGAGCACACCTGTGCGAACTGTGAGTTCTCCCTTATCGGTCGAAGTAGTTACATCAAAGGCATCACATTCCTCAATAACGCTTTGTTCTAATTTGACAACCTTTCCAAATAAATGTTTCCCCTTTGCTGTCACTACGTTTCCATCCGGATACATAAAGTCTATACTATATTTTGATGCTTGATTATTTAAAAGTGTGTCATATTGTTCTCGACAATCGTCTCTCAAAAAATTCGCACCCAAGTATGAGCCATCTTTAAAGTAAAATGTTGCAGAAATTACCATTCTATGTTCACTGCTTCTCATCTCGATATCTTCAATCTGTTCATGTTGCATATGGCTTAGGACAATATTAGTCTCACTAGTTTCCCTTTTCACTTCCAACATAGAAATATTAAATCGCGAATAGGTGTGCCCATCAATTGAAAGCGTTCGATAATCTTCTGAAATTGTAACCGGAGAACTATTGGCAATCTCATTCGGAACATCTGCCGCAAATGTTGTCAATCCAAACAAAGAGAACAAAAACGCAATCGTACATAAAATAGATATTACTTTTTTCATTTTTCTTCCCTCCTTAACTTAAATTGAGTTTACGGTCAATCATCCAATACTGCAAAGTGTAAAGTAGCATACAGAAGATTGAAAACATGAATATAACACCTAGCAAAATTAATGCAATCACGATAGATCCCACAGTATCCCCTAAATCAAGCCCCCAAGTATAAATACTCGGTATCGCAAAAAGATAAAAGATTTCTGCGGCGAATGAAAAAATACTGTTTGCTCCATAGTAGATACCAATCGCAGTAATCACCTTTGCTCTTTTCGTAATGATTGATGCAAAAGTAATGCAGCCAAACAAGAATAAACACGAAAAAACTACACTCAGAACCAAAATCAGCACCAATTCGAATATGTAAATCCACAAATAAACTCCTATAGCGTCAATGGCCATTTTGCTAAATTCCAACAAACCATTCCAAAATTCTTTGGTAAAAACATCCTTTGCAAAGCCGACACATAGCATTGCTACTACATTTACTGCACATACAACATAAGTTGCAATCACCGTAACCGTGCTCACAATCAACTTCGAATTCAGAAGTTGCATACGTTTAACAGGAAGTGTAAACGTAAGGTATCCCTCGTCGGTAAAAAAATTCTTATAAAATCTTATAAATATAAATAACATTGATATAAAAATGAATGCACTATAACTCACGAAAACAAGTATCAATGTAAAACCCGCAAACATAGTTGCAACAGGTGGAATCTCCCTCTCTGAATTCAGCAAACTAATACAACCACTTCCTATCACGGAAAACACAAGGGAAGAAACCGCTGCTATCCACCAGTACCTGAGCACTGATTTGAAATCATATTTCAATAATTTCTTTAACATTTGAACACCTCCTTGAACAATTCATCCAATGATTTTCTGGTTTCATTTCGAACTTCTTCTGCATTACCAGACTTCAAAATTTCTCCACCAAATCCTAGAAAAACAAAATCATCCAATACTTGTTCTACATCCGTAATTAGATGTGTTGTAATAATAATTGTAGCATCCGGATTGTAATTGCTTACAATCGTGCTCAAAATATACTCTCTCGCTGCAGGGTCAACTCCCGCAATCGGTTCATCGAGAAGATACAATTTTGCGTTTCGAGACATTACGAGTATTAACTGCACTTTCTCTTTTGTACCTTTTGAAAGGGTTTTTAAATTTGCTTTCGGATCTATACCCAAATCTTTCAAAAGTGCATAAGCTCTTTCTGAATCAAAATCTTCATAAAACTCTCCGAAAAATTTCACGAGTTCTTGCACTTTCATTTTTGAGTCAAAATAGGTTCTTTCTGGAAGATACGAAACAAGTGCTTTACTGTGTTCACCTACTGGCTGTCCCGCGACGAGGATTTCTCCACTGTTTGGTTGTAAAAGACCCGATATCAATTTGATAAGCGTTGATTTTCCACAACCGTTCGGTCCTAAAAGTCCCACAATTCTTCCTGCAGGAATTTCTAAGTCCAATTCATTAAGCACTGGCGTATTCTTTTTATATGCTTTCGTTAGTTTCTTGCACTCTAAAATATTCATTTCACTTCCCCCTTAATCATCGCAATCGCTTGTTCTTTGCTAATGGAAAGTTGTTCCATATTGTTAATAAAGTCCATTACAATTTGCTCTGCCATTTTGTTTTGGCAATGTTTGATTACTTGTACATCTTCAGTAACATATCGTCCCGTTGTCCCCTTAGAAATAATAAGTCCCTCATGTTCAAGTTCCGAAAACGCTCTCTGAACAGTATTTGGATTCACGGCAGCTTCCAGGGCTAATTGACGTACAGTTGGTATCTGCTCACCAGCACGAAAATCTCCTGACAAAACAGATTTTGTGATACGATCTGCAATCTGAAGATATACTGGTTTGTCTGATGAAAAGCTCCAAGCCAATAGTATCACTCCTTTGTATTATTGTACTAATACAATAATACAAGAAGCGGCAATTTGTCAATAAAAAAAGAGTTTGCAAGCAAACTCTTTTAATCTAAAACAACAGATTTTTTCTTCCCATTTTTATTTTTCGGATATTCTCTGATACGGATAACGAAGTCAAGGTTAATTGCTTCAACTGTATCTCCTTTTTCAATCAAGATTGCTCCATCAGTCACTTCCTTGATGATTCCATCAAACTGATGATTGCTATCAAATGCATAAATTAGACATTCTTTATCAATAAATCTCTTTGCAAGTTCTTTCATTTCGGTATTTCCCTCCATTTTTCTCTTCTTTATTGTCTTCTTTGCGATTACTGCTTTTCGCCTTTGTAGTAGAATAAACAAAATCACAAACAACATGATAATTGGTATGTATGTTGACGGATTCAAACTATCACCTAATCCCTTCTCGAACATTTTTCTGCATCAATAGCGAGCACAAGCATCAGGGCACACAACGCATCCTGCGGGTTGTTTACATCGATGACATATGTATCAGTCCAGTTCCAAATCTGCTTTGATACACTAGCGACATTTTGGCCTGAAGAATTCAAAATTGAGTAATCCCATTCAAACCAATCGCCATCTACACACCAACCATTGTAATCAATATGAAACTTCGGCTTGAAAAATGTGAATTCTTTGCTAATACATCCTGCATATTGGTCACCAATGTACATTTCAAACTTTGGAAGCCAGGTTAATATCTTCTCTTTGATATATCCAACTTCCTTGCCATTGGCATCGTAAATCCGGAGCAGATGTCCCCAAGACAACTCTCCCTTGACAACAAATACAGTATTTCCTACTTCATCATAAATATCGTAGCTATCGAACCACGAAAATAGACGTTGTTTAAATAGTAGTTGCATACCCTCTCCTCCTTGGACTTATGTTTTTATTATATATTATGAGTTGCATTTAGACTACTTCCACCTGACACATTTCCATCGTCTTAAGCGCCGCATGATGACTCTCAACCGTCACGCCAGCACAGCAACTTGCATCGACCTTTACAACTGCATCTGGAAATGCCGCTTTAATAATGAGCGCATTGGAAACCACACAAATATCTGTGCAGAGGCCAATAAGCTCCACTTCTTCTAAATCTTCCTCTTTCCAATGTGGCCACCCAAAATTTGGTTTGTCTATAATCTTACTTCCCTCCACATAGAGCCCATCTGCAATCTCCCATCCTTTGGTTCCCTTGATGCAGTGTTCAACAGGGAGTTTTTTCCCTTCTGTGGTTTGAAGGTAATCCTCGAAATGAGTATCTCGCGTAAAGATAATTTCATCCCCGCGCTTTGCATACTCACGAATCTTTTCCTTCACTCTTGGCACAATTGCAACTGCCTCTTTTGTTCCCAGTGCCATATCAATAAAATCATTTTGCATATCTACTACGATTAAAGTCTTTTTCATAAGGATTTCTCTGCCTCCCTTTTAAGACGCTCATCCACCCTTCTTTCTGCATAAAGAAGGAATCTCTTCCAGTCATCCTTATCAGTGATGTCTGTCTCACCGTTTAGTACACGTACCATCTTCTCTTCTGTGTGACTTTGCTGTG
>JAZOWZ010000055.1:0-1666 GCA_045659485.1 Faecalimonas sp.
TGTATGAATTATTTACCAAACGGTTATGCAATCTGGGAAATGATTCAGGCAGACCTTGACAGACGTTTCAAAGAGACAGACGTAGAGAACGTTTCCTTACCTTTATTAATTCCGGAAAGCTTATTGCAGAAAGAAGCAGACCACATTGATGGTTTCGCACCGGAAGTTGCATGGGTAACACATGGAGGTATGGAAAGACTTCAAGAAAGATTATGTATCCGTCCTACATCAGAGACATTATTCTGTGATTTGTGGGCGAGAACAGTTCAATCATACAGAGATCTTCCAAAAGTATGGAACCAATGGAACTCAGTTCTTCGTTGGGAAAAGACAACAAGACCATTCCTTCGTTCGAGAGAATTCTTATGGCAAGAAGGACATACAATCCATGCTACACATGAGGAAGCAGAAGAGCGTACAATTCAGATGTGGCAAGTTTACAAAGATTTCTATGAAGAAACGATGGCAATGCCATATGTTGCTGGAAGAAAAGCAGAACACGAGAAGTTTGCAGGAGCTCAGGATACTTATACAGTTGAGGCTCTTATGCATGATGGAAAAGCTCTTCAAGCTGCAACTAGCCACTTCTTCGGTAGTGGATTCCCAGATGCATTTGATATCAAATACGTAGATAAGAACAATGAACTTCAGAGTGTACACGAAACTTCATGGGGACTTTCAACAAGAAGTATCGGTGGACTTATTATGGTTCACGGTGATGATGACGGCCTGGTACTCCCACCACGTGTTGCACCAATTGAATGTCGTATCATTCCAATCGCACAGCACAAGGAAGGTGTTCTTGATAGAGCATATGAGTTGTTAGCAGAGCTTAAGAAAGCTGGATACAGAGTGAAGATTGATGCTTCTGAGAAATCACCAGGATGGAAATTCTCTGAGCAAGAGATTCTTGGTATCCCAACACGTATCGAAATCGGACCAAAAGATATTGAGAACAATCAGGTTGTTGTTGTTCGTAGAGATAACCGTGAGAAGATTGTTGTTTCACTTGACGACATTGCGACACAATTACGCGTAATCTTAGAAACAATCCAGAGTGATATGTATAACAAAGCAAAAGCATTCTTAGATTCACACATCTATGAAGCAACTACTTTGGAAGAAATGGTTGAGAAATTCAAGAGTGACCGTGGACTTATCAAAGCATGCTGGTGTGGAGATGAAGAATGTGAGGGCGAAGTAAAATACGCTACAGGCGGAGCTGCAACACGTTGTCTTATTGAAGACGAGGAAATGATCTCAGACAAATGTATTTACTGTGGAAAACCTGCAAAACACATGGTTTACTGGGGCAAATCATACTAAGAAAAACACAAAAGACATAGGAAAGATATTTTCCTGTGTCTTTTTTTGTGCTACAATAGTCAAAGTATATGGTTTACGAAATAATATTGAGAAGGAGGTGTCCCTAATGAGAATTGCGTTGCCAGAAAAAGTAAATACAATTATTCATACGCTACAGGATCATGGTTTCGAAGCCTATGCTGTGGGTGGTTGCGTGCGAGATTCTATTCTCGGAAGAGTTCCGGATGATTGGGACATCACAACCTCAGCAACGCCGATGGAGACAAAAGCGTTATTTGCAAGAACATTTGATACCGGAATTGAGCATGGTACGATTACGGTTTTGATTGATAAAGATGCT
>JAZOWZ010000056.1:0-44101 GCA_045659485.1 Faecalimonas sp.
TCCATCCAGTCCATAGTAGCAGTACCTTCATGAGTATCACCAATTTTATGGTTAACACCGGTATAGTAAAGAATACGTTCTGTTGTCGTAGTCTTACCAGCATCGATATGAGCCATAATACCGATATTTCTAGTTCTATCCAATGGATATTGTCTTCCAGCCATGATTTTTTCCTCCTATTCTTAGAATCAATTTCATCAGGTTGAAATTAGAAACGGTAGTGAGCAAATGCTTTGTTTGCTTCTGCCATTTTGTGCATATCTTCTTTCTTCTTAACTGATGCACCTGTGTTGTTCATTGCATCAAGAAGTTCGTTTGCTAATCTTTCTTCCATTGTTTTTTCGCCTCTTTTACGAGAATACAATGTAATCCAACGAAGTGCTAAAGCCTGTCTTCTGTCAGCTCTAACTTCGATCGGAACTTGATAAGTTGCTCCACCTATACGTCTTGCTTTAACTTCAAGTACTGGCATAATGTTGTTCATTGCTTCTTCAAATACTTCCATAGCTGGTTTTTCAGCTTTTTCAGCAATTCTTTCAAATGCTCCGTATACAATCTTTTGAGCTACACCTTTCTTACCATCAAGCATGATGCTGTTGATAAGTTTAGTAACCACTTTGCTGTTGTATACTGGATCCGCTAATACGTCTCTTTTTTGAGTATGTCCTTTACGTGGCACGGTTCTTCCCTCCTTAATTATGTTTTGAATTAATTCATCGGTACTCACATGTGTCTTTCTACGAAATGTGTTCGTGCGGGACTGCACATCTATTGATATAACCCGCAACCTACAGGAATCATAGTTCTGTTTGTGATTCTTCGATTTTGTTTGTTTTTAAATCTTCTTAAATCTTTGCGCTATCTTATTTAGCGTCTTTTGGTCTCTTAGCGCCGTATTTAGAACGTGCTTGTCTTCTCTTAGCAACACCTGCTGTATCAAGAGTACCACGAACGATATGATATCTTGTACCTGGCAAGTCTTTTACTCTACCACCACGGATAAGAACAACACTATGTTCTTGAAGGTTGTGTCCTTCACCTGGGATATAGCTTGTTACTTCGATACCGTTAGAAAGACGAACTCTGGCAATCTTTCTAAGAGCTGAGTTAGGTTTTTTAGGAGTCGCTGTTTTAACTGCTGTACAAACTCCACGTTTTTGTGGTGCTGAAGCATCAGTTGCTCTCTTTCTCAAAGAGTTGTAACCTTTTTGAAGAGCTGGTGCTGTAGATTTCTTTACAGAAGTTTGGCGTCCTTTTCTTACTAACTGGTTAAATGTTGGCATTCTTTTCACCTCCTATGAATTCTGTTGGTTGCTTTGTAAATGTTTACAAATATTTTTGCGCACCAAAAAAGCAATGCCTTCTTATGCACGCTAAGATAGTTTATTATGAAAATGTCAAAAAGTCAAGTATCTCTTTAGATATTTTTGCATTTTCTTCTAAATAAATAAACATAACAGCGGTAGTGTTATCATAGACAAAACGGTACTCATAAAAATCATCCCCGTTGCGCACTCTTCATCCCCTCCGTACTTAGAAGCTAAGAGCACAGTAGTAATCGGAGTTGGCATACCTGCAATAATCACTGTAATCCCACGAAGCATCGAATCGATTGGCAATTTCGCCGTGATAGCTAGAATTACAGCTGGAATTAGTATCAATCTAACAAACGTGTAAAAAAATAAATTTTTACGGAACAACCCTTTCGGATTCATTTCTGCCAGCATCATTCCCACTAGCATCATGCTGAGAGGAGTATTACTTCCGCTGATACCCGAAATCGTCTCTTCCAAGAATCCTGGTAATCGTACTCCTGTGAGAATAAAAATTGCTCCGATATACATCGCAACTACACACGGATGTAATAACACTTTCTTCCATAAGTTTACTTTCTCACCTTTCAGGAAGACAGAGATGCCAACCGTCCACACTACCACTCTTACAGGCAACATAAACAGCGCATTATAAAAAAGTCCCGTGCTTCCATACACTCCCTCTATAACAGGATTTCCCAAAAAACTTCCATTTGATACAATCGTTCCATAACAAAGTGTTTTTTGCTCTTTATCATCTTTTCTATATAATAGGAAAGCAATCAAAATGCTAACCAAGTTAAATCCAACAGATAAAAGCAGTACCAGACCGCTTGTTACTAACATATCCCAACTGAATTTCCCTAGAAATGCATTCACTATATTAAAAGGCAACGTGACATACAGACAGAGATTGATGAGATTTTTTCTTCCCTCACTGCCCACAATCTGAGTTTTCCGGACAATGAACCCAACAATCACAAGAAGAAACATCATCAATTGCACATTTATCATATTTTTCAAAACCATTGATCTCACTCCTTTCGTCACCTTACCTATTTTAGTACAATTGCTTTTTTGTGTAAATAAAAAGAAGATCTTTTCGCAAAGACCTTCTCCCATTCTATTGTTGATTTATCTTTCTTATAATTTCATCCCCAACTTCTGTTGTCGTCGCTGTGCCACCCATATCTGGAGTTAATACCTTTTTATCCACCAAAACTTCCTCGATACATTGAATTAAACGTTCACCCCAATTGGTATACCCAAAGAAATCCAACATCTGACTTGCGGACCAAACAGTTGCCAACGGATTTGCTTTTCCTGTTCCTGCGATATCTGGTGCCGAACCGTGAATCGGTTCAAACATCGATGGAAATTTGCGTTCTGGATTTAGGTTTGCTCCTGCTGCAAGTCCCATACCGCCAGCGATTGCAGCACCAAGGTCTGTCAAAATGTCTCCAAACAAGTTTGAAGTAACCACCACTTCAAAACGTTTTGGGTCTTTGACCATAAACATACTCGCTGCATCTACCAAGTAAGAATGTGTTTCTACTTCCGGATATTCTTTTCCGACCTCTTCGAAAATTTGATCCCAGAATACCATAGAATAATTCAAAGCATTTCCTTTACTGATGCTTGTGAGCGTTTTCTTCTGCTCCTTGGCTGTCTCAAACGCATAACGAATAATACGTTCACAACCCACTCTTGAGAACACGCCATCTTGAATAACAACTTCATTTGGCTTTCCTTTGTACAGCCAACTTCCGCTGCCTGCATACTCTCCCTCACTATTTTCACGGATAAATAGCATATCTACATCTTCTCTTTTTACATCCTTCAATGGGCATGGTGCACCATTGATAAGTTTCACCGGGCGAAGGTTCACATATTGGTCAAATCCTTTGCGAATGATGAGCAATAAATCCCAAAGAGAAATATGGTCAGGTACTCCTGGCGCACCAACCGCACCAAGGAAAATCGCATCAAACTTTGCCAATTGCTCCATTCCGTCTTCCGCCATCATTCTTCCTGTTTCTTTATAGTATTCGCATCCCCACGGGAAATAAGTGAATTCAAAATCAAAACCTCCATCAAGTCGAGCCACTTCTTTTAACACTTTGACACCCTCGTCAATGACCTCTGGCCCAATCCCATCGCCTGCGATAACTGCAATTTTATGTATATTCATATCAATACCTCCTATCTTTTATCTATCGTAGCACGTTTTTTAATATTTGTTAAATATATATTCCATTGACAGATATAGCTTTTAACTATATTATAAAATAAACTATTATTATAAAAAACAGAAGGTGTATGATGAATCTGACAAAATTGAAATATTTTCATGCCATATGTACATTTCACTCTTTTTCTGAAGCAGCAGAATACTTGCACATATCACAACCATCTTTATCCAACGCAATCAAAGAATTAGAGAACGAATATGGGGTATCTCTTTTTTCGCGTCACTATCGCGGTGTATCCTTAACCTCTGAAGGACAGGTTCTTTACAATTTGAGCAAAGATGTCTTAAACCGCACAGAACAAGCAGAAAACATTATGAAAGAATTAGGCACAGGTCGAAAGAAACTTCGCTTAGGGGTCCCTCCTATGATTGGCTCTATGATATTGCCACGTATTTATGGTGATTTTTTATCTTTGAACAAAGACCTTGAATTGGAAATTGTAGAGGGCGGACGCCAAGATTTGATATACAAACTTTCCAAAGACTACTTAGATATGGTATTTCTCTCACACGACGTCCCAGTTGACTCAGGATTTTCTTCACTTTTAGTTTCACAATTGGAGATTACCTGTTGTACATTCAAAGACAACTATATCACTAGTTGTGATTCCATCACACCGACAATGCTAAAGGACATCCCTCTTGTCCTGTTTGAAAATAGTTTCTTCCAAACTGCAAAAATCAAATCCTGGTTCGAATCGGCACAAGTTACACCTAATATTATTCTACAGACTACGCAACTATCCACGATGCTTAGTATGATTTCTAGCAACCTTGCTGTTGGGTTTATGTTTCGCGAATTAATCGATACAAATCCCGCTTTGCTGCCCATTCCTACTGCAGAACCGATGTACGCCAACGTAAGTCTTGTTTGGAAGAAAGATGCTTTTTTCTCTAATAGCATGAATAAATTTAAACAATATGTGAAGCAAACAAATCTTTTCAACTCGAATATGTAAACCAAAAACGGGCCAGGACAAAATGTACCTGCGCCCGTTCTATTTACTTTTTAAGCATTGCCGTAAGCACCTTTCCCATTGCATTTTACACTGCCAAAACATCAAATGTCATCGTCTTAAAGTCATCTGCCCCAATCAACACAGGAACTCCCGCATTCATAAGCGTACGACCCGAAACCTCGATGTCTAATTGTTCTACACGATATCTTTGGTTTGGATTTAATCCCTTAAATCTTAAATACTCCGGCTTATAATTTGGCACTGCATTCACTCTCGCATACATAACGAAAGATTTCTTTTTGTCTTTCGATACCAACTGCCATGCGCAAGTATTTCCTTCAAATGGACTGCGAAGACGATACAAATCTCCTTCCATCACCATTCCCTCAATCTCTTGATGTTTTTCAGTCTGCTCTTTAATCATTGCTTTTTCTTCTTCGGAAAGGGATCCTACATTGAGCTCATAACCAAAGTTGCAAATCTGTGCCACATCACCTCTGGTCTTGAACGATGCAGTTCTTCCTGTTTGATGATTTGGGCAAGCTGAAACGTGAGCAACCATAGCCGAAGTTGGATATACCATGCTAGTTCCATATTGAATCATCAAACGTTCCATCGCATCGGAATCATCGCTCGTCCAAATCTGTGGCATATAATATAAGATACCAAAATCAAAACGTCCGCCGCCACCAGAGCACCCTTCAAAGAACACGTGTGGAAAATCTTTTACAAGGCGATCCATCAAATAATACACGCCCAACATAAATCGGTGTGAATGTTCTCCTTGACATTCTGGAGAAAGGGCTGGAGAACCATTGTCCGTCAAGTTGCGGTTCATATCCCATTTTACATAAGAAATGTCATATTCTTTTAAAATTGCTGCCACTTGGTCGTACATTGCATCGCATACCTCTTTGCGACTCATATCTAATACAAGTTGTTGACGAGCCTCTACATTCTTATATCCTTCCGCGTGGATGCGCCACTCTGGATGTTCTTTATAAAGGTCACTGTCTACAGATATCATCTCTGGTTCGAACCAGATACCAAACTTCATTCCATTTTCCTTGCAGCATCGAACCACGTTATGTAGCCCTTCCGGAAAACGGTTTGGATTGACATACCAATCTCCTAATGACGAATCGTCCGAAACACGATGACCAAACCAGCCATCATCCAACACCATTGTGTCAATTCCAAGTCCTTTGCAATCTCGAATAAATTGGAATAACTTTTCTTCTGTAATATCAAAATACATCGCTTCCCAGTTATTGATAACAACTGGATGTTTCACAGTCTTATCAGCACTCTTTCCAAGGTATCCTCTGCAAACTTCATGGAACGCTCTTGACATTGCACCAAGACCTTCTGCGCTATATGTAAGCAAAGCTTCTGGAGTCGCAAAACTTTCTCCTGCACTCAGATTCCAACTGAACGTTTCTGGGTTTAATCCCGCCATAAAACGGATGTTTCCATAATGGTCTTTTTCTGCGGAAATCTTGAAATCCCCACTATAAACTAAAGCAGTCGCATACACTTCCCCGTGGTCTTCATCAGTATTCTTTGACACCATCGCCGCAAACGGATTCAATTGATGGCTAGAAGTACCTCTGCGGCTCTCAATGGTTGTCATTCCGTGATGGACTGGATAGCGCTCTATATGACGTTCTCTCGCCCACGCACCTTCCAATGTCACTAGCTCAAAATCACGGCTTTCCACATCCAAACAAAGACTTGCCGCATTTAAAATCTTCAACTTCTTATCTGATACATTGCGCACCACGCTTCTTCTTGCAATGATATTTTCTTTTTCAAAGACAGAGTAGAATAATGATACTTCAAATCCGCTTACCACATCTTCCATAACAACTTCCAATGTATCGCAATCTTCTGCCCCGGCATCTAATTGTGGCATCTCTGAAAAACTTGGTTTTCCTTTTGTAATTGTATGTGTTTTATATGTCAATTCATTGACAGACTGACCGTATTCATTCTCCACAAGAATTGCCGGAAAACGAAAATCTCCTCTTCCTTTTGTTGGACATTCCTGCGGAAGAGCATCCATCGAGAACATTTTCCCTTCTAGTTCAAAAGTAGAAGCATAATCAAATCTTCGCGAAAAATTATAATAACTCATATCATCGCGATCTATCTTTTGACCATAATAGCGATGGTAAAGGCATCCATTCGATAACACTTTGAGTACATAACTTGTCTTTTCTGTCTCCAAGAAAAATTCTTGATTTTTTTCACAATACCAAATCATACTGATTCTCCTTTGATTTCTATAATCTCCAATACAAATTTATTTTATATGGTTTTAGTTTCAAAAACAATATAAAAAACAATGTCAGAACTCTTTTTTTCTACACAAAAAGGACCTGTGCCAAACTCAGGTCCCTATCATTTTTCTTATATGCGCCCTTTATGTATATAAATCTTTGAAACATACTCTTTTGACTTTCCCGGTTCAATATAGTCGAACCCTGCTTCTTCTCTAGAAAACGGCGAATTTGCGCAATTTGCTAAGCAGTTCTGCGGTTCCAAACATATATACTCGTTTGCATTTCCATTATATATGAGTCGAAAACCATACTTTTCATCATTTTCATACACGAGAGTTAAGTCATTCGTAGCATCATAGATTGCCATTTTGCCAGACTGGCCAGCTCTATAATGCCGACTGGTCGGTTCTTTGAGGGGATCGAACATTCCTTGATTCAAAGACACACTTGTAGCATCAAATACCGGCTTATTACCTGTTGGCAAATAGTTCTCCATATTGCGCTCATATTCTTCAGCTATATCCGCAAATACCCGCACATCACCGTCCGTGTTTTCAGCTACAAATCTTGACAAAAATGTTGTATGAAATCCAAGTAGTACTGGCATATTTTCTTCAGAGGCATTCAGCACCTCTACCCTATGATAAAATCCATCCTCTTTAACTTCATATTCCATTCGAACTTCAAATTCATGCGGAAATGCTAGGTAAGGTTCCTCTTTTGTCGCGCGATACAAGCAACTCACTTTGCTGTCACTTGCTTCTAACAAAACAAATTCCATTTCATGTAACATCCCGTGCAAATGGCATCCTGTCTTCGGCTCATTTACTGGAAACTCATATTTTCTTTCCTCAAATTCAAACTTACCACCAGAGATGCGGTTTACTGGAAACAAAATCGGCATTCCATATAAATACGGATTGTCCAGTTTCTTGGAATAGTCTGGTTCCCTCAATATGGTGGCTCCATATTTTTCATTCCGAATTCCAATACAATTGGCACCTCTGCTCAAATTGATTTTTGCAGAATAATCACCTTTTTGAATCGTAATAATCTTTTGCATATCCATAAATATAACTATGTCCAAAGTTCTCTGTTGATATTTGGAGTCAACTGCGCAAGCATTCCTCCGTCTACTACAAGTTCTGCTCCCGTCGTATTGCGAGACTCATCACTTCCAAAATACCAAGCTGCATTTGCCACATCTTTAAATTCTGCAATGTCTTGAATCGGTGTATAGTTTGCCAAACAATATTTCGTATTATTCACATTGTTTTCCCAACGTTCTGTCTTAATCATTCCTGGCAATACACAATTCGAGCGAATACCATATTTCCCCCAATCAACTGCCATTGATTTTGACATAGCAAGAATTGCGCTCTTTGAAGCACAGTATGCCAAACGATTTTCTGTCACACGAATCGCAGAGTTCGATGTGATGAACACAATGGAACCTTTTCCTTTTTCCTTCATCTGCTTAGCCGCTTCTCTTGCCAACATAAAATTCCATCCGATATTAGTCTGGAACACTCCCATAAATTCTTCCATATCTATAGTAAGACTTTCTTGCCCAATACCTAAATTGGCTGCGTTGAGCACTAACGTATCCAAAAGATATCCCATAGATTGAATATCTGCAAAAATTTCTTTCACATTCTCTTCATTAAAAACTTCCGTCTGGTATCCTTTTGCAAACACACCATATGCTTTATGTAATTTTTCTGCAGCTGCAGCTGAGTGTTCCCCATTTCTACTACCAATAAAAACATCATAGCCCTCTTTGGCAAATCTCTCTGCAATTGCATACCCTGTGCCATTTGTTGCACCGGTAACAAATACTGATTTCTTCATCTCTCTATTCTCCTAGTTCTACCAATCTGCATTGCTTCCATCTTCATAATATTGGCGTGGTGTTGTCCATTTTCCGTCGTAAATCTTATCCTTCAACGCTTCTTCATCTAATTCCACACCAAGTCCTGGTTTTGTAGGAACATCAATATATCCATCTTTGATAACGAATGGTTCTTTGATATAACCCACACCGAGGTCTGATTTATCTGGATTTCCTGGGTGTTCTTGTACCAAGAAGTTCGGAATACAAGTATCAAGCTGAATACAAGACGCCAAAGAAATTGGTCCCAACGGATTGTGTGGCGCAACGGTTCCATAATACATTTCAATCATTGCCGCCAACTTTCTTCCTTCATAGATACCACCAACATGGCAAATATCTGGTTGAATGATGCTAACTGCTTGTTTTTCAATCAATTCGCGATATTGCCATTTACCAAACAATCTCTCTCCCGCTGCAATCGGCACCGTTGTCTTACGCGCAATATCCACCATACAATCTACATTTTCTGGAAGACAAGGTTCTTCTACAAACATTGGTGTATATGGCTTTAAGAGTTCAATCAAGCGATGCGCCATAGCCGGACTTACACGTCCGTGGAAATCAATTGCCAAATCAACTCCATCTCCAATAAATTCACGCACTTTTGCGAAACGTTCAATATGTTTCATTGTGTTTTCCGGATTTTCTACCGCTTTGATTGGTGGAATAATTGAATATTTTAAAGCAGTGTAACCTTCGTCCAATCTTTCCTTCGCAATACGAAGCATCTCATCAATCGAGAACTCGCCCGCAACACCCGCTCTCTTAATATGTGTATACATACGAATCTTATCTCTGCATTTTCCACCAAGCATTTCGTAAACTGGACAATTATAGTATTTACCTTTGATGTCCCACATCGCTTGCTCAATACCACTGATTGCAGAAAGCATAAGCGGGCCACCTCTATAAAAACCACCGCGATACAATGCTTGAATATGATGTTCAATCTGCATTGGATCCTTTCCGATTAAATACTCTTCAAATTCTTTGATTACTGCCTCTACAGACGTACAATGTCCTTCTAATACTGGCTCTCCAAGACCTACAATATCCGTATCTGTATGCATTTTCAAAAACATCCATCTTGGCTTTACTTTAATGACTTCTAATCTTGTAATCTTCATAGAACTGTCCTCCTCTAAATTAAAATCTCTTTATAAAATTCAGGAACAACCTTATCCTCATAAGGAAATTCATTCATATCGATATCATCAAATAATCCACAGTGAATCGGAATTGCTGTAGCTCCAATTTCTTCACAAAATGCCGTGGCATCTGCCATATTCATATTATTGCCTTTGCCGTTGACTGGCAAAAACACATAATCAATGTCTTTTGGCAAATCTAATAAAACTTTCTCATTGTAAAGAGTATCCCCTGTAACATAATAGGTTTTCCCTTCTGCTTTGAGTAAAAATCCAATAGCATGTTCATCAGAATGCTCTGCATAAACTGCGCGGAATTCTAGTTTTTCTTCCGTCCATCTCGTTCCTCGATTAAACATCACATAGTTATTCTTAATTCCGCCAAAAGTTTTTCGAACATTTTGCCACGCATTGTAAGATGCCAATACACAGACACTGGAATCTTCACCTAAATAATATCTTAAGGTTTCTAAATCTGTATGGTCTAAGTGATTATGGGTAAGCACGAGAATATCCGGCGTTATCTTCAACCACTTTTCTTCCACTGGTACACGTCTATGATTGTGTGGCTCAATAGCCGCCACAGAATCGGATAAATATGGGTCTACAATAATGGTCTTTCCCTCTGTTTCAAACATCAGGCCCGCTTGTCCCAGCCACGTTATTTTCATTTTTTTCACCTTCTTCTTTTTCCACTAGACATAAAACACCTAGCATATTTTATTCTCCTTCTTTTTTATTATTTGAGCAAGAAAGAAAAAATAGTAAAGACTTACATATTTTTCTTACTTGAATTTTATTTCCATTTCGTCCTATAATAAGTGATGATTAAGTTTTTATCATTGTTTTAAGGGAGGTGTGATATGTCATTTTATGTAATTGGAGAACCAGAATACAAAACGAGTAACTGGTATAAAAACATTATGGATGGATTAATCAGCGAAAAACGTCAAAAGCGTTTCTCTCTTACCACTCTTAACAGCATTGATGAATTAAATTCACACACTATAAACGATGAGGATGTTATCTTTATAGTGGGAACCAATTCTGAATGGCTCACGAAAGTGATTAAAGTCTGCGAATCTTTTTTTGACAACCGTGTGATTGTTCTCGGTAATTATGAAAGCAATCTGTCAAATAGCCGGTACAGCACAGTAACCACTGACGTTGCACGAGACATTCAAGTTTTATATAATTATCTTCAGTCCCACAACAAAACGAGAATCGCATTGTATGGGGTAAACCCAGACTCTGCTTCAGATGCATTTCGTAAGAATAGTTTTCTCGGATGTGGTGCAAACAAGGAAGACCTTTTCTACAACAAGGGTTCTCTTTCACAATGCTTTGAAAATTTCATTCCAAAAATAGAGGATTATGATGCGGTAATTTGTGCAAATGACTATGCAGCCATCTCACTCATCCGCTACTTAAAAGGCGAGAGTGATATTTTTGTCACAAGCTGCGGTGGAGGAACATTGATTTCTCATTTCTTTTCCCCAAGCGTTACGCATACGGGAATAGATTTCCAATCTTTTGGCAAAGCCGGTTTTGAGTTGAGCCGTATCTTGCAAAGGAACAAGCATGTGAATTCGATCAACATTTATTTATCTAGCACTTTCTTTGCAGGGGAAACAACAAACCATCTTCCTCTTGTAAAAGAATTCGCACCAAACGTAAGTGATATCCAGAAAGAAAACGATGCTTTCTATTCCGATTTTGAAATTGATGAGATGCTCCGAATCGAGCTTCTACTCAACTCTTGCGACCGAATAGACCTCTTCATCATTGAACGGTTATTGCGCGGTGCCACCTATCCAACCATTGCCGAAGAATTATTTATGTCAATCAATGGTGTAAAGTATAAATTGAAAAATATGTTTAATATATGTCAAGTTTCTACCAAAACAGAGCTTGTTGCATTATTAAATAAATACGTAAACAACTATTAAGGACACTTCAATTTGAAGTGTCCTTTCAACATTCTATTTCTCTTTAATCAAAATAGCACTATGTAGTTTCATATCAAACTCTAGTTTGTCTGTTGTCGCAATCAATTCCCCGTCATGTTCCTCGTCAAGAAGATAGATTTCATATTCCCCTTCTTTTCCAAAATCAATAGAAATTTCTTTGTTTGCAACATCATCATTATCCGAATAATGTGTGACAATTGCTAATACTTTTCCATTCTCATCTACACCACAGAGAGAATAAATATTCTCAATGTCATTAACTGCTCGAACTTCTGCTTTCATATCGTAGAACATACCATACCAATAGAATGCGTAATAACCTTTCAACGGCTTTGCCGTATAAAAATCAAACACTCCATTAAAGGTTGACGGACGTGTGTCGTAATACATCAGCATATCTAAAGATGTTCTCTGTGCCACACACATAGTAGACATCGTTACAATCGCACCTTTTATGCTATGAATCATCCGAATCGTGTAAGGGAATTCATCTGTCCAACCTTTCACATAATTCCATTCATTCGAAATATTTTCCGTCTTATCGTATCCGTATTTTAGGAGCAAATCTTTCATCTTCTTGGCGCGGTTCTCCATCGCACTTGGCTCTTTGAGGTAAATGTGCCATGAATAGAAATCAAGCGGAACATTTCTCTCACTCATTGTCTTAAGGAATTCCTCTGCCCACTCGTCACGGAATGCTAGTGCCGGTCCACCGATTTTAATCTCTGGGAAGCATTCTTTCAAATGTTTTGCCACAGTTTCAAAGAAATCAAAGAACTGTGCATTACTTCCGCCCCAAGTACGTTTCTTTGGAGCAAATTCCTCATCCAAATCTGGCTCATTCCAGATTTCCCAGTAATCCATATCCAGATGCATTCCATCTGCCCAACCATAATTGTAATGGCGAATGATATGTTCACAAATAACTGCCCACTTCTTAAAATCCTTTGGTGGAAACGTATTGTGTTTTACAACTTGATTTTCGATGGTCTGTCCCAAACGAAAGAACGTCTTTGTTCCTGCCTCTAAAGTTGTTAAAATCTCTTCATCTGTACATCCAAAATCGTAAGACGCCGGGTCATATGGGTCTGCATCAAAATTCGGGAAGATACAAGAGATGTCATGGCAGTATGGTCCACCATACACCGTATGCACAGCCAAATCATGATTTCTTGAATATGGGATTCTCGCCGCCTTATACTCCTCGTAATTACTGCGATACATTTTCTTGCTAAATCGCTTATGCCATGGACCACCATTGGTTGCATTCAATGGCTTGAATGGTCCATATTCTTTCGTTAAGTCAAACTGTAAAGTTTCCATTATGCATTTCCTCTCTCTTGGAATTCTTTATCTGCTGCTGCAGTTAAGGTCTTGATAATTTCAATTTCTTTTGGATCATATGGCCTAAAGTTTGGTCTGTACAAATCATGGAACCACTTTGTAAAATCAATATCTGTTTCTTCCCCACTATAATATTGTTCCCAGGTTGCTTCCCATGGCTCGTAGGTCTGATAGTTTCCTGCTACGAATCCCCAGTTAAAGCACCCCACTTTTTCCGAATAGAATAATGGGAAAATTGCTTGTACTGTATTACCAAACACTCTTCCGAGCCACTCTGTGCAAAGAATTGGTCTTCCCTCTTTTTTGAGTTTACGAAGAATCTGTACATTTTCAATATAAGTTCCATAACTGTGGAAAGATACAATATCCGAATTTTCAAGAACATACTGCTCTACTTCGCAAAGTTCTTCATCTCTACTACTAATTCTCCAAGTTCCGGAAGTAATTGGTTGAATCGGATTCACTTCTCTTGCAATTTCAAAGAAACGCTTTACATGCGGAATCGAAAGTTCTTCTCTTCTAGCATTCCCTGGCTCATTGTACAAATCCCAGATTAAGATTCTTTCATCACTCTTGTAGGTCTCTAGAATTTCTCTTACCCATGCATATACTTCTTCTGGTTCATCATCCACCAACCAGTATCCTGGTTCTGTACTAAGTGTACTGTGTTGTGAGCGCTTGCGCCCGCCATGATATCCCCAGTCAAATTTCTGCTCTCCTGATTTCAAATAGCAATATGGATTGTCTTTTGTCACTTGACAGTCGTTTCCAAGAACTAACACTGCTTTTACGCCGTGTCTGTCTAACATAGAAATATATCTTTCCAGACGCTCCATACAGCCATCGTGGTCCTCTTTCCAAATCGGATAGAATAATAATGTACGAATAGCATTATATCCAGTTTTCACCAAAAGTTCGATTTCTCTTTCTGCTGTTTCAAGCTTCTTGTCGAAACCATACTCTTGCCACATATCCAACCAGTTAACGATATCGCTTCCCATAAAATTACATCCGCGAATCCAAGGTCTTTCGTTATACCAATTCCAGATTCTCTCTTTTGACCATTGACCTTTCATACTATTTTCTCCTCGTCAAACTATTTGTTTGCTTCTGCAAATTCTTTTTCAAACTTCTCTAATTTTTCTTCAAAAAGCTTCCAGTATTCAGCCATTTCTTTGTTTGCTTTATTTTCCGCATCCTTCATCTTAGAAGAGAAATCATCTCTTCCTGTCATAGATTCAAATGCAAGAACACCAATATCTCCCCATACCAAAGTTTCAATTCCTGGAACTGTTTTTTCTGGGTCATTAATATATCCATTTTCAAGGTTTTCATAGATATAAAGCACTTGATCTGTTACATATGGCAACGATTCGAATTTTTCTACAACTGCCTTATCTGTTGTAACAGGAATGTAGTATGCATAATTCATATCGTCTGTGATATGATCTTCATCATAAGTTGTCAAACGAGCAAGATTTCCTTCTGTACTGTATGTTACAAAACGAAGGAATGACCAAGCCGCCTCTACATTTTCTTTTGCAATACTTGTTGTCATCCAACAGAAATCTGTGTGAATTGGCACACGACCTGGTGTTGTTTGTGGAATTGGATACATTTCCCAACTAAAATCTAACTCTGCATTTTTATATGTTGCATAATCCCAAGTTCCACCAAAGGCAGAAGCTACCTTTCCTGCTTTAAATGGCGCATTACTTCCTGAAATATTACCAAATTTCTTTGTATAAGCACTTTCTCCTCCATTTTGAGTTCCATAGAGAGAATATACTTCTACACCATTTAATTTTTGAAGTGATAAGAAATAATTTACATATGTACGCACTGCCTCAAGATTGAATGTTTTTGTTTCATAGTTGTAACCACCAATTGTGTGGCCTTCTGTCATTGCCCCTGGAATCCAGTTGTACATTTTACTCATATCATCAACACCTGAGTAGTTCGAGTTTGTACATGCTTTGATGAATTCTGTAAAATCATCCCATGTCCAATCATACTCTGGAAGGTCCACGTTCATCTCTTCTACCAAATCTTCATTTACAACTAATACGTTGCTGTGAAGTGTCTGTGGCAATGCATAAACGTTTCCGTTATATGTGAAATTGTCTCTAAGATTCTTTGGTACTTTTTCCCAGTCTGCATCATCTTTAACAAACTCTGTCAAAGGATACATCCAACCATTTTGGATGTAAGTTGGAAGCGAACCTGCATCATCAAATAATACATCTGGCAATGCTCTACCAGCCATACTTTGCGATGTTAAATATTCCACTGCATCGTCTTTGTTTGCTTCAAACAAAACTGGTTCGATTTCTACATTTGGATATGCTTTCTTAAATTCTTCACAAATTGCTTCGAAGTCAGAATTTCTATACGAGTTAATTCCTACTTTAATGGTTCCTTTTACATCTGTATTCACAGAAGCCGAACCACTTCCGCCTTTTTTGTCGCCGCATCCTGCGAGCAAGGCAACGGTCATAGTTAAAACCATAAGTAAAGATATAATCTTTTTCATGTTATTTCTCCTTTACTACTTTTTTCTTTCTCTTTGCAATAACAATTGCTGCAATGGCGCATCCCAGAAGAATGGCTGCCGAAGTTCCACCAATCACAATCCAAGCAACGGTTGGGATACCTGATGTTGTCTCCACAATATCATTATTCATATCTGCTACATTTTCAGAAACTTCTCCGTACGCTTCCACTTCTACAAGCTTCGCGCCTGTCTTTGAAAGAATATCAAAATCGCTGATGCGAATATATCGATATTCTTCATTTCCTTCAAGGAATACTGTGTCGGTTCCACCGCCACCTTTTTTCTTTTCATATACAGTGGTCCATTCGGCATCTTCACTATTTGAATTTGACACCTCTAATTGATAACCTCTTGCATATGTGCTTCCCCATTTTACAAGCACTTTATTTAATTTATGTGCTTTCTTCAAATCAACGACAACACTATTCTTTCTTCCTTCCGTGATTGTAAGACCAGTTGTGTAATCGCCATCAGTGATATTCTGTGCTTCCGCTTCTTGTTTTTCACTCAAGCCAGTTGTACTAACTTTTTTACCAAGAGCCACATTTACATAGCTTTCGCTTTCACCAGAATATTCTAAAGTTGTCCATTTACCATCTGTTACGATGATTGTCGAATTGCTCTCTACATCACAGTAATATCCCACTTCTGTAGAAGCCGATGTTGGACGCTCAGATAATTCTTTTAATTCCTCATTTCCAACCTTTACATTGCTTGCAACAATACCTTTTGCCACAACAATCTTTTTACCATATGCAGCATCAGCTGTCACACTATAACGGTCATCTCCAAGGAAATCACTTGTATAAACTTGTGTCGTTTCTTTATCTGTATAAATCGTATTCACTTTTTTATCCAATGCCGGAGCAATCATCAAGGCATCTGTATTCTTACCTTCTGTATTAATACCATCAAGTTGTAATTCTTTTCCTAATGTTACCGGCACAACGGAACCATCTTCCAAATATACTGGAATCGTATTCAAAGTTGCATCAACCATTTGGTCTGTACCACCCACATAAGCAGTTCCGTCCCAAATGTTTACCCATCTTCCTTCTGGGAATTGCACCTTCAAAGCGGTGACTCCAGACTCTGTTACTGGACAAACAAGAAGGGAATCACAGAATAAATACTGTGTGCTATTTGCTGCCAAGTCTTTTTGCTCTGGATAAGCAACTACCATCGACTGTGTCATTGGATGATTCTCTACATTTGCTTTAAGAATTCCTGAATAAACCAAATCCACAATACTTTCTCTCGTCCAATAATATTTTTGGAACAATGCTTCTGAACCACTTCCGTAAGCCCATGGGTCTCGCCAACTGGTTTGCCCATGCGCACGCATCAGCGGCGAAAATGTTGCAAGTTCTACCCAACGAGCATAAAGTTCTGGGTCATTTTTCTTCTTGTCGTCTTTATGACCAAGAGCTCCGATATCACTTCCCCATACGTTGTATCCAGCGGTTGCGCTAGAAAGAAGGGATGATACTGCTTGTTGAAGTCCTAGGAAAGTACTTGTCTGGTCTCCTGCGAATACCGCACCATAACTTTGTGAACCAGCCACACCTGCACGCACGATATTTACAAAGTTGCCTTCTCCATAATATTTTTCAAATGTCTCATATATAGCTTTTGCATAATAGTATTGAGACAAGTTATGCATCTCATAACCATATTTATCCACAGAAGGATAATATGCTTCTTCCTTAATGGTATCATTGAAGTCTACCATCATACCGCTAAGACCTTTTTTCATATATGGTTCAAAACGTTCTTTTAACCAGATAAGAGAATTGCTATCTGCATAATCCAAAAACTTGTATCCACCACCATCATAGTAATGAGATAACTTTGCATAATCCCATCTGACAAGTGGCATAGTCGCATTCGTAAGTCCTACTTTGTCTCGAATTTCAGAGGCACTTCTTCCTTCTCCATCGTCGAATGTTCTAAATTGTGAATTCATCCATCCAACAAATCGAATATTTTTGCTATCCAAATAATCCTGCGTAGAACTATATTTCTCATTCAAACCAATAGACTCTATGAAAATAGTTTTCAGTGGAGTTCCTAGCTTTTCATATTTTTCCACTGTGGTTTTTACAGTATCTAATATTTCTTCTGGTTTTTCACCATTCGAATACCATCTAGCAGTCGCATGTCCTGCCCAATATGTGAGCATATCCTTCGGAACTGTCACAGAGCTTCCTGTAAGTTTTCCATATGAATCAATGTTTTCCAATGTACTTCCAGTCCATACATACATATCTAGAATAGAACTGAAAAATTCGAAGGAGCACTCATCGCTCTTGCTATCCGCAACGTCTACCAAACCATAGTAGGTATTGTTATGGAAAATAGAATATCCGTTGTTACTGTGAATCATTGGAATGTTTTTATAACCTACATTTTGGTCACCGTAAGAACGACGAAGTTGCCCAAAAGCATCGTAATTCCACATTTCCACTGTTTTTCCATTTTGTACCAATCCGCTAAATCTTTCACCAAGACCAAAAAGTGTCTCTGACTCATCTACTGGTGAAGCAATCTTTACTTTTGCGAGTTTTCCATCTTTGTCGTATCCAAAGTACATATCGTCTGATTCGAACCAAATGACCATCTGATCATCCGCATTATATACTTCAAATCTCCATGGCGATGCAGTTGAATATACCTTCACTTTGGTATCATTTGCTTGCATCACAATTGCTGCGCCTTCTGAGGTATATTTGATCTCGCTTACCTCTTTCGCATTCCAAAATCCAGTGTCATCTGCGTGAAAACGCACACCACCTTCTGTCGGAAAACTAAAATAGAGATTATTTACCTTTCCATTTTTTGTTTGCGTAGACATAACAAATTGTTTTTTCTGCGTTTCCATAGAGACAACCTTCGTAGGTTTTTGCCATGTCACTTTCTTTTCTGTGACCCAGCTACCACCTTCCAAAATAGTGGCAGCAGCCGATGAATTTAGCCCAAACGATGACACCGCAATGATGACTGCGATTGCTAATCCCATGAAACGTTTTGTTATTCTTTTCATCCACATCACCTCTTTACTTCACTTCCAGTACTGTCCAATCCTTAGACAGTACCGCTATCGTACGGTTCTTTACTTCGTCATAAGAAGTTTCCACGCTCATAGAATCTGCATAAATTTCTGCTCTCCCAATAACGATTACCATACGTCTCTTGCAAGGTTTGCTTGCAACTACTCTATATCCACTTTTCTCAGGAATACTTGTAAATGTGCAAGTATCCTCATCGGTGTAAAATACTGTTTCTCTCTCGTAGGTCGGTGCTGTTAATAACACTGCCTCCCTATAATTTTCTTTCTCCCAAGTTGGAACTACATCTTCCCCATAATAATTATAAGGAATCACAGAACCTGGTTTTACAAACAATGGGATTTGCTCAAGTGGTGCATCGACTTCACACTCACCTTTTGCATAATATGTTCCTGTGTAGAAATCACAGAATCCATCTTCTGGGAAAATCACGTTTACTTTGCGTTGACCAAGTTCTACAATCGGTCTTACGAGGAAGTCTTCACAGAATATATACTGCAAATCAATTGCTGGCGACATGCCATAAGCAACCGCCATAGAATTTGCAACTGTTCCGCCTTCCTGTTTGCTCTTCAACGCCGAACTGTATATTTTATCTAATAACTGTAAACGCAAACCATAATACTTCTTGAAGTTTTCTACACCTTTCTGCCCATTTGCCCATGGATGATGTTTTCCATGCCATGAATGGTCTCTCATCAGTGCTGAGAATGCTCCAAATTGTACCCAGCGGATATACATTTCCTCGAAATCAGGTCCTTCTTGTGGCATCCAACTGCGAAGCATAAATCCGCCGATATCGCTACCCCAGATGGAGATTCCCGAAGCGGCTGCCGAAAGCATTTCCCACACAGAACGCTTAAGGCCCAAGAAACTAGAATAGCTGTCTCCGCCGAACGAAGCAGTGTAATGTTGACTTCCCGCACATCCCGAACGTTGGAACAATACAAAATCATCACCAAGTCGTTCATAGAATGCTTCATTCATTCTTCTTCCGAACCAGTATGCATATTCATTATGCATTGCAAGTCCAGTCTTACCGTTAGAGCAAATAGAATCTTGCGGAAGAGAATCTGCAAAATCTACCATTTCACCGCAAACTCCGTACTCCCATGGTTTTTCAAATTTATCATTGATAATATCTTTTGATGCTGGTGAAGTTAAATCAATATACAAATGATTCATAACTTCTTTTGGATTGCTTGCCTTCTTTACACGATAATCCGTATAAGAAAGCTCCGATTTACCACCAAACGGTGCTAATACTGAATTTGTCCACATCAATGTGCGGATTCCTCGGTCTCTAAGTCCACAGAGGGTTTCCTCTAATGGGTCTGTCTCCAGATATGCAACCCCAATCTTTACCTCATTTTTCGCGTACTCATCGAGAACTTTTGAAAGATTTTCAAGTGCATGCTTAGAATCTGGTTTATTCCAGAGTGGCCAGCCACCACCCATCCAATAATCAAACGCCCACTTCGGTGGTACAAATGGTGTTCCTGTCAATTTATGATACTGCACAAGGTTCTCTGCCGGAGTATTGGTCCAAACGTACATATCCAACTCTGTGCCATAAATTTCTGTTCTCACCTGATTACATTTGCTATATCCTAAATCAAATGAAATTGGTAAATATGTATTGTAGAAAATACTATAATTCTTACTTGAATGTACCAGTGGAATATTTTTATATGCCTGTGTTTTCTCACAATCATCATCACTTAATTCCGCATAGCCATTGGCAGATGTAAGAGCATCCACATTCCACATCAACAATTTATTTTTCTGTTGTCTCAAAGAATTGAATCGTTCACCGAATCCAAAGAATTCTTCTCCCTCTTGAATTGGAGTGAAGAAACGATACAGCGCCGGCTCCTCGTCAATATTGACCCCAATCTTAAAATCAGATGCATCCCAAGTCCCGCATCCTGCTCGAAGAACTGTTTTGAATTCTCCATTTCGGTCAAACACCTCAATACTCCAGATACTTGGAGTCGAAGTAAAGACTACAGACGTTCCATTTCCTGCCATACGGAAACTCGTCTCATCGATTTCTTCATATGCAATATCACAAAGGCCGGATGGTGCAAATGCACCCTCCTTGCCATTATGAATTCTTACTCCTCCATCTTCTGGAAAAGAAATATACATTGTTACTGTCTTTCTTCTTTTAAATAAGAATCGAAATCTCTTCTTGCCTTTGTCCATGGAAAGAACCGCCGATGGATTTTCAAATGCCACATTTGGTCTATTTGGCATTTCATGTACAAGTATACCCATGATTCTTTCTCCTTTTCTATTTCTTTTTCTTAGATGCTAATAAGATAAACACTAATCCAATCAATGATGCTAATAGAATCGTAGTTCCACCCACCACATATGTAATCGGTGAAATTGCAAGATTCACTGCATCTTTGATTGTATCTTTCTCAGGAACTACCAATTGGGTGTCTGCATTTTCATCAATATCTACATTCACCGTTCCGTTTGCGACAACCTTTTGCTCTTTTACAACTTCCTTAGGTGTTGCACCAAGACGAGTAATCTTAAGGTTATCAAAACTTCCTGATTTACAAGTTGTTACCAATGAAATGTAACCGCCATCGTAATCTGTCAAAGTACATACGTATGGTTCTTTGCAGTTGTCTATCCACATCATTGCCTGGTCTCCAACCACACGAATCTTCATTGTATGTTTCTTTCCTTGGTTGCCACCAGATAAAACCTTATCGTAATAATCCGTTACACGAATGCCACTCTCACGAGCATTGTTAATCTTTTCTTTGTCATTTGAGTCAAAGTTTGCATTGATTAAGTTACCAATAAAGTTTCTAGTACCTTCCATCTCGACAAAACCAGCAACTGGATTTGTCTTTGCATAGATATCTTTCAAGTCAATGTATTGTCCCGGTTTTTCAGAACCAAAGAGCACCATCAATCTCTGCCATTGTTGTGTATACTCAACTTCTAATTCAAAGTTCGTATATTTTTCACCTGCATAACTAAAGATTGCAACTTCTTTGTATTGGTCACCATTCACTGCTCTAAATGGGTCACGTGTCAGTCTACCTTGTGAGTTCACATACCAATTTGGTGTGTCACTCTTTAGGTATCCTTTTTCTGCATTCTTTAAATATGTAACCTTAAAGTCTTTCAAATCTTGTGGTGTATCAAATGTCCACTCTTTGACGTTTTTATTCTTTGTCGGTAATTTCTTCATCACTTTGACGTACAATCTAGCACCTACTTGCGCTGGATTGTTGCCTTTTGGAGTCGCAGTGAATTGGTAAACACCTTCTTCGTCTGGATTGTATTTTAATGCTTTCCAATCCACCGGTACATTTGCTTTCTTTCCATTATCCAATGTCACTTGCACTGTTGAAGGAAGTTTCAAATCTTCCAATTTCGTTCCTACTTTTACAGTTAAGTCCTTTGGATTTGTAGCTGAAACAATATCACTGCTACCAACATTCGATAAATCTGTAATTCTGAAGTTATCAAAATTCACACTAAAGTACTGATAATTTCTTCCACTTGTTGCCAAAGAAATATATCCGCCTTTATAGTTCTCCAATTCATAATCGGCAATCATACCATAGTCATCTAGGTATACGTAACAGTGTCCATCGATGACTGCAACTGTCATGGTGTGCCATGTACCTACATTCGAGTTCCAATTTCCTTGTTCGTGATAGCCTTCTACTTTCACCAATGTTCGGTTCATTGGTCTCATTTCATTTGTATAGGTTTCTAAATTACCTAGTGCAACCAGTCCGCCGCTTGCGCCCAAGTCATTCTCAGGATAAATAAGAACACCTTGACCATGCTGTGTCGTATTCGGCGCAGAAAGAGCAAATTTGCCAAGTTCTGTTCCAAACATAAACATCGGACGATACCATGATTTTGTATAGTCATACGAAACAATGAAATCCTTCATTTTCTTGTTGTAAGTAAGCACCGAAACCATTGTGGAGTCATCCCACTCAAACTCTGTCAGATTCTTTGCTGAAGGAGTCGTTAATTGTGTATTACTCTCTAAAACACCATTATCCAAGGTCCACTGATTTTCGAAGCTATCTTCTTTCATCTTACCTGTTGCATTTCCTTTTGTATGCTCCAGATAATATGTCTTAAATGCACTTGTGTCGAACTTCGTTGTGTCGAAATCTGCAGTAAATACATTGTCAGAAGAAGAGGTGCCGCTACCAGTTGGGAGCTTTGTTGTCACTTTGTCTGTAATTGAAAAATGATTGAATCCATAATCTTTTTTCGCATGTGCAAAGAGTGAAACGTAACCACCCTTGTAATCATCTCCTAAGAACACATGTAATGCAGCTTCTTTTTCATTTCCATCTATAAATACATATAATTGCTTGTCTTTTACAACAACCTTTACCAAATGTTCCTTTTTCGCACCGATATTTGCAGTCGGCTGACCCGTCGCATCGACAAAACCATCTGGTCGAAGCTCTGCATCATATACACGGAACTTGCGTTCATCATCCGCCGTCCAGTTGTTGAGATTTCCCTGTACGTTAGATTGTCCCTGTGCTTCTAGGTAATACAATACACCTTGGTTCACTTTCAACTTATCATTCTTATAAGCCAATGGATATTGTCCTAATTCTTCGCCGATGATAACACCCAAACGTTGCCAGTTTTGTTGATATGTATAAGTCATTTCAAAATCAGTGAATTTTTGTTTTGTATAAGTAAGAACATCAACATCAGCGGTAACTGTATATTGATCACCTACATAATCCTCTGTCTTTGATACAAATCCTCCATCGCTTAGCCACCAACGATCTTTCAAATTCACTTTTTCAAGTTTGCTTGTTTCTTTCGCATCTTTCAAATAGTATGCATCAAACAAGTTATCTACATCTTTTATCGTCTCAAAACCGTCTGAAAGTTCTGGTAATGTAGTTTCTAACTGTGCATCATCACTAAGCTCTGTGATTGCCAGATATAAGAATGCACCATAATCTCCCGCTGCCGCATCTGAAACAAGGGAAATATATCCACCTTCGTAATCATCCAAACGAACAGTTACTCTTGTGCTCTCATCATTATCAATCACCATTGTCATTGCATTATCCACAACGCGAATCGTCATCGTATGAAGCGTTTTTTGTTGCACATTGTTCATCACATCAGTGTTGTGCCACCAGAACGAAGCCGGCTTTCCTGTCTTACGATATAGCGCTTCTGAAGCTTGCGTATAAGAAGATGACACCATGGAACCACGGACATCTCTATATCCTTCTGCCTCTGTATAAACATAAGCACCACCGTTACCTACCAAACGACTTCCCTTTTGTGAGTAAGCAAATTCGCCAAGTTCTGTTCCGAACATCACGCCATATCTTTGCATTCTGGCTTGTTCGTATTTTAATGTTAATTCAAAGTTCTTATATTCTTTTTTATCTAAAGTTAGGATTGAGAAATTTGTTCTGTCTTTTTGTCCGTTTGCTGCACTTTTTGCCTGCAACTTACCATTGTTCAAAAGGAAGATATCTGCGATATCTACTTTTTCTGGTTTGTTTTCAACAGAATCTAATTTGTATGCTTTAAAATCTTTCAATTCACTTAATGAATCTATCGTATTAAAGCTCTGTGTATACGCTGTAGAAGTTGCGGTAGAATCCGGCAATTCTACTGCTGAAATCGCTCCAAAACCACCACTATTATTTCCAGTTGAGTAAAGTGATACTACACCACCTTGATAATCTTCTGTAACATTCACAGAAATGATATAATCTGGAATCTCGTCCATCCAAACATATAACACTCCACTGTCAATCTTGACATTCAAAGTGTAATATCCATTCACTCGCTTTCCAGAATATCCTTCAATCTTATATCCACGGATCATGTTCTGACCGAGTGCCTGCACATATCCGCCGCTTGCGGTTGCAGTTCCTGCATCAATCGCTCCGGTCACGCGCATCTTTCCATCGCTCTCTACCCACACTTTAATACCATGGTTAGCGACGGATGCCATCTGACCTTCAGGTGCAATCATTACAGAATAATCAGCCCAGTTAATTGCATACTTGGCTTGTATTTCCACATTTGTGAAAATATATTTATCATAAGTAAGCATCGTGCGCGCGCCACTTGCAGTATTGTGCTTTGGTTTCAAACCTTCACCAGTTTTATTAGAATAACTCCAACGGTCTGATACCTTGCCACGCTCTCCAGTTGCTGTACCAGATGCAAAATAGTAAGAACTGAATTCTCTATCTAAGCTAGATACTTTGAAAGCATCATTCACAGGTTCAAAAGATTTGGTAAATCCTTCTCCTGGTTGCGCTTGTACGGCTGGCCTTCTCTGTAATTCCGTAACAGTGATTGCTTTGATTCCACCGCCATCTGTATCAAATTTGCGTGCGATGAGACCGATAGGTCCTTCTTTAAAGTTATCTGTCACATTCAATGTTACACGATCATTAAATCCATCCATCCAAACAGTAAGCACGCCCTGCTGCATTTGCACATTCAATGTGTAATCTTTGTTCGCTTTCAGTGTGTTTCCAGCCAACAGATTTCCAAATGTACCTTTGTTTTGCCATGTTCCTGTAGCCGATGCGTTGGCATAATCCAATGGACCAGTCATTTGAACCTGACCATTTGAAAAATAAATAGCAATTACTTCTTGGTTTGAAACCGGATATACATTCTTTGTGCCTAGCGCAATACCAACACCATATCCATAACGAATATCTAAAGACACCTTATAGTTTTCATAATTATATGGAGTATTCAAAACCGCCGTAATCTTATCTGTATCAATTGCTGTTGGCTTAATACCGCTTGTCTTATCTGAATACCATATCTTAGCACTTTTATTGGTTGTATATGGAGTATCAGTTCCATTGCCGGTAAACCAATGATTTTTCACTGATTGGTCTACTTCTCCCACAATCGCATTATTATTTCCACGGTCAAACTTTGTAGAAGTGAACCCTGCCTTATCTAAAATAGCAAGGTTTGCATTTTGGAAACTTACTTCTTCATCTGCCAACGGTTTGATTTCAAACGATTCGATTCCGCCACCGTCCGTATCAAACTTACGAGCGATGAGACCGATGTTGCCTGCCTGATAATTACTCTTCACTTTTACAGAAACATAATCATCAATTCCCGTTACCCATACAGTCATAACACCGTCTAACATCTGTACATTTAAGGTGTATGTCGCATTTGCCGTTAAAGTGTTCTGTTTTAGCAAGAGTCCCGTACTTCCTGATGTTCCCCAAGTTCCATTTTTATCTATAATGTTAGAGTAGTCTAAAGCACCACCCATTTGCACTCTTCTATTCGCAAAATAAACACTAATTCCATTCGAAGTTTCTGTAGGGTATGTATTCTTAGCTCCTAAGGCAATACCAACGCCATATCCGTAACGAATTTCAATTGACGCAATAAAATTCTCATAAGTATATGGGGTATTCATAACGGTTGTCGTACCGCTACTATCTATATCAACTGGTTTAATACCTGTCGTTTTATTTGAATACCATATCTTAGCACTTTTATTGGTTGTGTACGGCGTACTACTCCCGTTCCCTGAGAACCAATGATTTGCAACCGGTTGATCTGCGCTTCCAACGATCGCATAACTATTACTTCTGTTATACTTCGTAGATGTAAAACCAAGCTCAGTCAATGTTGCCAAATCAATGTCTTTAAAATTGATTTTTTCAGGCAAGGTCACTGTTGTTGTCTTACTTTGATTCGACTCAGCAACGACTCCCTTAACTCCCCACGCCAAACTAGAAGCACCAAGTACAAACGCTAGAACTAAGGCGATTATCCTTTCTCTTTTCTTCATATTTTCTCCTCCTACCTCTTGAATGAGTCCAAAACTCCTATTTTCCTATATACTATTTTATAGTCTCTGAATTCTTGTAACAAGGAAGAAAGTGTTGCAAGAAAATGCCCTCTTTTTTGACCTGATTTTCCGCTTACCATTCTCGCTTTATGGAAACCAAGTTAAAAATCCACCCCAACTATTGGCTTAGAACCAAAATATCAAAAACGCCTCGGATGACCTTTTCATCCGAGGCGTTAAATATTACCTTGTTTTATTATCTACATCTTGATTGAATTAAAACTCAAGATCTTCATCCGGGTCAGTCGGTGTCACATCTAGATTAGAAGCTGTGATAACATCTTCTGTTTCAAGTACAATCATATGTATTTCTGGTTTTTGATATTCCATTATGTTATCTCCCTTCTACTCTTAATTAGTGAAATTCACGGTGATTATCGAATCTGTATTTGGTAATACATAAATTCCCTCTGTCGTATCAGCAGTTGCACCCGTAACGGTTGCTGTGTAGTTTGCATACGGTTTCACATATAGTTTACCATTTGCAGATGTAACCGTACCACCTGCTGTTGCATCTACGAGATAGTCGTATTTATTCGGATCTCCAAGTATTGTTCCCTTCCAGTCGCTCGAATCCCTGCCTAACACATTCTCTTTGTTACCACGGCAACCATCCACAAAGATAACCGTTGCTTTTTCATCTGCATATGCCTCTTCATACCTACTTCCCGCAAACACACCTCTATCACTGCCTTCAGCCGTGAATGTAATTTGTGCATTTGGTCCAATTGTTACATTTGTAGTACCTGTCACATGGCAATCTGTTGTTACCCATTTATATGTACTCGTGCTAAAGTCATTATAGCATCCTCCATAGACACGCCTTGTAATCTCTCCACCGAGAAGTTCGATATTGGTGTTACCGCTTGCAGAAGCACTTTCACTTCCACCAAACACTTGCTCTATCGTGCCACCAAGAATCTTAACATTCGTATTTCCGCAAGGAATCTTGTAGCCACCACCAAACACACTCATAATATTTCCGCCTTTGACAGTTACATAAGTTTCACCGTCAACAGTAGGTACTGGGGTTCCTGTTTTTGCACCGCCTCCATATATATAACGGATTTTTGCACCTTCTTCCACAGTTACATGTGTGTCTCCACTTACCTTGGTTGTTCCGCCTTCACTATAGCATCCGCCATAAAGAACATATCCAAATGTGTGATCGCTTATATCAACATTCTCATTAACTTTTCCACCAACAATCACATTGGTCTCACCAATCGTATTTTTTACTGAACCTCCTATAATTTTTTGATATGTTCCTGCATAGATACGAAGATCAGTTTTTTCCAAATTATGATGGTTGCTTCCGCCCATTAGCATTGGTTCTTTACTGCCTACTTGCTTCACACTGCTTTCTACTATAAAGGTGTTTCCTTCTGCAAAAATTCTAGTTGGCCACTCTACTTGTATATCTTTCAAAATTATAGAATCATTCAAGAGCAGATATGTTGCTCCACTATCTGCTACCGGGAAGTTCAGCTTCGCTTGTTCATTCGCTCCAGCGATTGTTACCTGCTTATGATTTACTTTATCAATGATATTTGAGCTACTTTCAATATTTTTTCCTTCAGCATATCCATATCCGCCCAAACTATACGACTTGGAATTTTCCCCATTCGCACAAACGAGAGCATCTTGCACATAAACAGTTCCACCGTCTGCAACTTTGTCAAGTGCATAATTCAGTGTTTGATACGGTGCTTCCGCTATACCATAACCCTTTGCATCAGTACCAGTACTTGCTACGTACACAGTGTCAACCAATTCACCTGTAACCAACTTTCTCAAATGATTTGCAATCACCGGTGTACTAAGTTCATATCCTGCTGCGTTTGGATGCAAGTTATCCGGTATATACTCTGCGCTCTGCATTGTAAGCGGCTCCAATGACGGATAAGCTTCCGTATCACTCAAATCTACATATGAAATATCATGTACTCTACAAGCAGCCTTCACCATAGCCACATAGTTCTTCATCTTGGTTGTAGTTGCGCCAAAATAATGATTGATGATATACACAATCGTTGCATTCGGGAATTTTTCTTGTGTTTTCACAATCAAATCTTGCATTGCACCTGCGATGTTATCATCGCTAAAGATTGCGTTTGGATCTTCATTGATTGTTCCCCAATCAATTGTAATATTTGGATTATCTTGGTCGATTCGAACATCATTTACACCACCCTCAAGGATGATAAAATCATAGGACTCTTTTGCTGCATCATCGAGTTGTGTTACAATCTGGCCTCTTCCACTCGTTTCTTTGTTAGTAAGTGCCCATCCTTGGTTAGCAACTTCCTCAGTAATCATACCATAACGAGGCAATCTCTCATGCCAAGCATAAAGATCTGCCAGAGAGTCAACAGCCTTATTAGCTCCGTTCTGAATAGAATCTCCAACAAATAACGCAGTCTTACCATCTAAAAATTCAGCATTAACACCTTGATTAACCGTTTTTACTACAGAATCTCCTTCTACAACTGTACCATCCAATGTTTTCCAGAACGGAACAACTGTAAAATCAAGGTCGTAAAAACTATCACCTACATTCTTTACCGTACATGCCTTAAAGTATGCAGACGCCTTACTAAAATCTGTCGGTTGATAGGTAACATCGCCAATTGCATTTAATGTCGAATACACCGTCTTATTTGCGCTCACCTGTTCTTTCGGCGTACCGCTTCCGTCTTTATCATAAGAAATTCTAAATCCGACTTGTGAGTAGTTCAGCGTATCTACCGTCGTAGCAAATCTAATCTTACCTGTGCCATCATTCTTAAGATTGTTATCCAATAACTCTTCTGAAATCTGTGCTTTTACAGTTAAAATATCTCTTACAACAAATTTTGCATAAACTGTCTCTTCTTCAACGGTTGTCGCACTTGAAAGTACAGCATTCTCTAACTCGCTACATGTTGGTTCTGTATACCAACCTGCAAACAAGTAATTCTTATATGTAGGTGCTGTGTGTCCATCTGCCGAACGATAAGTAGCAAATTCTTCTGCAGTATACGGAATAATAACATCACTTAATTCTTCTACCATCAGAGACTTCAATCCACCACAGTCATCATCGTACCCGAATGATGACAAAGCTATTTTCTTGTTTTCCATATTCCAAAACTCATCTGTAGCTTTAACTGTGAGTACACCACCATAGCCGTCTACCCAAATAGTAAACACGCCATCTATCAGTTCTACATTCAATTTGTACACTGCGCCCTTTTTAGCTGCAAAATTACTAGCAGGAGCGAAAATTCCTAGTCCATAGTTATCTAGATTATGCGGGTTCCACTTATTCGTTCCACCTGTCGTCTTTGCAGTATCATAATCAAATCCTGCTCCCATAAGTTGTATTTGATTTGCATTAAAGTAAATTCTAACAGATGTATTTGATTCCTCCGTTGGACAAACATTCTCTTCACCAATTACGATACCAGTATTAGCCCCCCAATACACCTCTGTAGATACTCGGAAATTATCATACTCATATGGTGCCGTTAAGATAGTAATCTTCTTATCAGCAGTCACCGTTTTTCCTTTTAAACCATTGTTACTAGAACTTGTCACAACCTTTCCAGAAGATGCCACGCCGATTTTACCTGCATACATGTAATCAGATATAGATTGTCCTTCAACACCCTCTGTTCCATCGGTTTTATATTGGCTAACTTTAAAACCTGCTGCATCTAACTTCGTTGTATCAATAAAATTAAATTCTGTATATCCTGCAACATCTACCGTCGTTTCAGGATTTGCAGTGCTTGGTAATTTTTCAATTGTATAACTCTTGAGTCCACCGCCGGCTTGAGGGTTACCATTATTATCAGTGACAGTATTATAGCGTCTTGCAAAAAGCGCAATATTTCCAGCTTTATAATTTGAAGTAACCTTTCCTCTCCAAAGAAACCCTGTATCACCTAGGGATATTGTAAGAATGTCGCCTTGCTTTTCTATAACAATTTTTCTTGCTGCTCCCCATGTTGCCGTATTACCCGTAGGTGTATATTGGCGGAAAAAATCCCCGTTTTTAGATTGCTGTACTCCACCCTCAAGAGCCACACTAGAAGCATCTATAGATCCATTAATCGCCAAAAATGTTCCATTAATATAAACCGAAACAGCTCCATTATCGCTTCCTGTACCTACACTTGGTTTTACCCCTTTCTTTCCAATTATAATACCAACTACTTGACCATAATAAATCTCTGTCTCCAAGCGGAAGTTTTCATACGTATTTGGCAAATTCAGCAAATCAACTGAACCATCTGTGTCACTTGGTTTCAACCCTTTATTCACATATGTGTCTGCTGCTGGATAACTTTCACCAGAAAACCACACATCAGAAACCCCTTTATCTGTAAGAGTACTATCTGCACAATCGGATGCTTTATATCCTGCCGCAGTGAGATTTTGCAAATAAACATTATCAAACTCTGCATAATCACCTGCATCAAGGTTGGTAATGGTATAGGACTTAAATCCGCCAACAGCTGATGGTTTTCTCGCTATAAGCGAAATCTTATCAGTTTTATATCCACTTGCAATTGTTGCTGTACCATATCCATCGTACCCTTTCAACCATAATTTCATAACCCCGTTATTTACTTCTAATACGATGGTATAGACATCGCCATTTTTAGGGGTTAGCTTTACGCCTCCACTAGCTGGTCTGAATTGTTTGGCAGTAGCACTACCTGGAAGCCCGCCCGTACGCGTCAAGTTAGAATATGCCGCTGGAGTAGGAAGCTCAAACATTACGCTAGTACTCCAGGAATTATTAAAATACGCCGTAATCAATCCGCTATCCTTTGGAGTTGTAGATGGATATGACGCTGCACTGCCTACAGCAACACCCACTAATTGTCCAAGATAGACTTCTGCCTCTAACCGGAAATTTTCATATACATATGGTATATTTAAAGCTTTTACATTACCGTCTTCTACTTTTGGTTTTATACCTTCGTTTTCTGTAGTAACTGTGCCATTTGTTGTACCCGAAAAGAATACATCACCTACCGAGTTCTTTTTCAGTGTAGAACCTGTAGTAACTGAATAACCCATATCATCCAGTTCAGACATAACAGCATTATCCAGCTCATGATGTTCTACCGCATGAACTTTTTCAATATTAAGTGACTTTAATCCACCGCCATCACCGTCATAGCATCTTCCTTGGACGCCAATCCAACCTGTCTTATATGTATCTGCAAGTTTAATTGTCATGACACCACTTCCACCGGAAAGCCATACAATAAGGTGATTTCCTGTTTTCTTCACATTTAACTCGCGTACAGTTCCCGAAGCAGCACTAATGGCATCCCCTGCCCCGTTATTGAAAATTGTGGATCTTCCATTCACACTGTAACCATTGTTATATGCAGCACTCGTTCCTCTCATAATTTTCACTGTACTATTATCGATTGCACCCACTATATGGATTCTTCCATCATTAAAGAACACTGCTACAGAAGAAGCTGTAGTATCATCTATCGGATATACATTCTTTTCACCGAAAACGATTCCTGCATATGCTCCGTAATAAATTTCTGCAGACACCTGGAAGTCTTCATATGTGTAAGGCGTATACATAAATGTTCTTGTACCATCACTCTCTATATCTCGTGCTTTTAAGCCAACGTTGTTCGCTTTTATCGTACTAGCTTCCACGTCTCCATATGGAGTATCTTCCCCATCCCCAGAAAACCAATGTTTTGATACCGCTTGGTTTATTTCTCCTTTCACTGGTGTTCCGTTCGCAAATTTGGTAGACACATATCCGTTCGCATCTAACTCCGCCACATCAATATTGTCAAAATCGATGCTAACACCGTCATCTGTCGTTGTAATAGCACTTGTCGTTTCTGCTGTCTCTTCTGCTTTTACTTCACTAAAATCCCACGCGATACTTGTAGCAAGCATCACTGCTGCAAGAAATAGTGCTAACACTTTGTTCCCTTTCTTCATTTTATTGCCTCCTTTAAAAAAGATATACGAATCCTATTGTTCTACTTTAGATTGTATAATTATTTTTTTATTAGTCGCAATCAAGAAAAAACGGAGATTTAATCATGGTTTTCTATACCATCCACAAAAATTCCCTACAAAAAAAGATGTGATTCCACACAGAAATCACATCCCTCTATTATTGTCTTCTAAACTTCCGCCACAGCGGATAAATCAATACTGTAATTGCTATAAACACAACTACCAGTGCATTCCATACACCAATCATTGCTCCCCATCCAAAATGGTCTGCAATAAATCCTCCTAAATATGTTGCTGCCATATTTCCTAGACCTGCAAAACAATTAATAATCGCACCGACACTTGCCACTAAATTCCACCTATGAAAACGTCCAGGGTAATGCATAGATATGACCTGTCCCGAACCATAGAATAAAAGCGTAACCGCCGACATCAAAACAGTACATACCCAAATGTTCATATGTTTGAAATTAAGAAGCATCAACATCATCGGAAGAATTGTACAGTAAAGTATTATCAATGTCTTCAATTCATCACTTTTCACCTTTTCATAGATAAAAGTAGTTACAATCACACCAAAAAGGTTAACAACTAAAAGTCCTACGGAAAGCATCGATGTAAAACTCGGCGTTGCCCCATAAGTTTCCACCATAATTGTAGGCATCCAAGTCTTAATCCCGTTATCTGCAATCGATTTAATGATAACCATCAAGCAGAAAAATATAAGCCCGCTTCCCCATATGAGTTTCCATGATAATTTTCCTTTTTCATATGTGGTGACTTTCTCCGTTTTTTCTTCTTTTAAAATCGGAGAACATTTTCTCCAACCATGTAGACTTGCAATTAAGGACAAACCATTAATCGCACCGCAACAAATAAATATATATTCCCACGAAGTGAATTTTAAAATCACTGAGGTACACACATAACTTACCATTGATCCTAGACAATAGCAAAACGCAAGGCGTCCCATTGCTCCAACACGCTGTTTTGGTACCATTTCCTCCGAAACAAGTTTGAGGACGGAAGGCCACAGTCCAAACTGTAAAAGACCATTCAGACACCACAAAAGAAGTATTGGCCAAAAACCTCGCATATATGGAATTAAAAAATTAGATATAGTTGCTCCCGCAATGCAAATATGAATCATCGTATACGGCGACATTTTGTTTACCAAAAACGCTCCTAAAAATTGACCAATTGCATATAAAAGCCAAAATCCGCCGCCGATAATTCCCGCTTCCGTTTTCGTAAGTATTTCCTCACTTACCAATGCGGCTGTCGCTGCCGAAAAGGAAGTCTTTCCTATGATATTTGCTGTGTATATAAAAAACAGGTTCCAAAATAATTTTGAACTAGCTTTTTCCTTGGTCATGCTTCTGCCCTCTAAATTAATTACAAATTATTTTTGAAAAAATTCGAGTATCATCTCTGCCCCAATCTTAAGGCCAGTTGGAATACTACTTATCAATACTCTTTCTTCTCTAGTATGTGTACCATCACCAAGGTACACTCCCAACGAAATAGCCGGAATTCCCATAGACATTGGAATGTTACAATCTGTAGATCCCGATTCTGCCACACATGGCATACCTGAATGCTTTTCACAAACTCGAATGGCTCTTTCAGTCATCTCAGCCAAACGGACCTCATCCACACCCTCGCCGCATGGGCGAACACCAATAAGATTAACCGTAATCTCTGCTTTTCCATCTTCTTTTGCCTGTGCAATCGTTTCCTCAAAGAATACCTGCATCTTTGCCAGACATTCTGCCGAATCCGAACGATATTCGTACAACATCTTACAACTTTGTGCAATCGTATTTACGGAAGTTCCACCTTCTACAATCCCCACGTTAAATGTGGTGTGACTGTCTCCTTCAACAGGAATTTCACAATCATACAAACGACAAATCACGTCGGACATTGCATAAATCGCATTGCGATTTCCAAACGCATTGAACGAATGACCGCCCTCTGTCTCAAACAAAATCTCATATCTATGAGAACCAACACATTTATTTGTCATTTTCGGGAATTTTGAATCGAAGGAATAAAGTTCTTTAATTCTTCCATCATAATCCTTCATAAACTGCTTGGTTCCTTTTAAGTTTCCAAGACCTTCTTCACAAGAGTTCGCTACAAACAACATTCCTCTTGATGGTTTCAAATCATTCTGAGCTACATATCTGGCAATCATCATAAGTACTACCAAACTCGCAGTGTCATCTCCCACACCTGGCGAATGGATGTACTCACCATCATTTATCACTGGCATTGGTTCCATATCTGGAAATACAGTATCCGTATGGGCAAGAAATACAACGATATCATCTCTTCCTTCACATCCAACTGGATACAATACATTCAGCGCCTCGTCAATGTAGACACCCTTTGCTCCATTTTCCTCTAACCATTTTTTTACAAATGCCGCACGTCTCTCTTCATGATGAGAAGGCGCCGGAATCCCACATAATGTTTCAAGTAATTGGATTGCTTCTTCTTCAGAATCTTTTAAATATTTTAAAACATCATTTGATAATTCAAAACTCATCTTATTTTTCCTCCCATTCTACTCTGAGGATTCCATCTTCCTCACGTACAATCTTTGTTCCGTATGGCTCACACATCTTATTTAAATATTCGCAAATCTCATAGCCGTCCACTCTTCTTGGAAGTCCGATTTCGGATTTATTCCCTTCCATTGCCGCTTGTACTGGCATAAGTTTTATGCTAACCAACTTCGTTCCATCTGTTTCCCAAAGCGGAATGATTGTTTGGAACATTCTTTTATCTGTCATCAAACCGACACTAAAATCTTTGGAACGCGTCTTTAACAGTTCGTGAACCGTCGCTGTTGATGCAGAAAGTCCATATTTTTCATAGAACTCTTGTGGCGCAAACTCAATATTATAAAGTTGCAAGATAAAATCTCCCAAAGAGTAGAAAATTGGGCTATCTTTATACACCTCAATCGGGCGAAGAAGATGTGGTCCATGTCCCACAATCGCATTTGCCCCCATATCGATACAGCGATGTGCAAATTCCTCTAAGAAATCTGCCGGTGTTTCCTTCGTATCTCCACTTAACTGATGACAGTGGATAGAGACAATAATATAATCTGCTTGAAGTTGTGCCTCGTAAATGGCCTTTTCTACCCGTGCCATATCTTTCTTGTTGATTTTTCTTACGAAACGAGAGGTCTCACCCTCAACAAATTTCATCTCACCAAATTCCGCCTCGTTATCGGCAAGTTCTGGATAATATCCTTCTTTTCGCGTGATTTCCTTTGACGCATTGGTGTTGGTTTCTTTTGCAATTCTTTTGATTACCTCTAAATCTTCTTTTGGAAGTTCTACATAAGAATCCAAACGAAGGCCATTGATTCCCGGTCTTCCAGGAACTCTCGGAGTCTGTTCTCCAGCCATCATATCCGGACTAAAGTTTGTATTCACTGCAATAAGCGCCACTCTGCCCGCATTTGTTTCCAAATATTTTGGTGCAGACGCCTCTGCAAGATTCATTCCTGCTCCACTATGTACAAAATTACTTTGATTCACATAGTCTAATGTTTGCAAAAATCCATCCACAGAAAAATCCATCGCATGGTTGTTGTTAAAACTTGTCATATTGAATCCGAAATTTTCCAGGTCATCTAATACCTCTGGATTCGTTCGGATATATGTCCCTCCACTCAACTGAGAACTACAAGTATCTCCCTCGTAATTAAGTGTTGTCTCTAAGTTGAAAAATCTAGCATCGCCTTGTTCAATAAACGGTGCTAACTCCTCGAACCCAACAAAATCTTTTTGTATTCTTCTCTGTATAATCGCATCTCCTGCTGCTGTAAATTTCATATCTACACCTCTACTCCATTCATATTGTCTAAAACAAATTGGACAAATGTTGCACTTCCCTTATCGAGCACATCTTCATCTATCATAAAGTCATTGTTGTGGGCCAAAGTTGTAATTCCCTTAGACACATTCTTTGTTCCTATTCTCATAAAAACGCCTGGCTTTTTACTCAGGTATTGAGAAAAATCTTCCGCTCCCAACTTCTTTTGCATTGGTGCGATATTCTCTTTCCCAATCACCTTTTCCATCGCCTCTAGCGCGCGATCAGACAACTCTGGATCATTATATACAACCAAACATTTTAAATTCGATGTGACTTTTGCCGTGCAACCATAATTTTGCGCAATACGGACTGACAATTCTTCAATATATGTAATGATTTGCTTGTCCACATCTATGTTATAGGTACGAATCGTTCCTGTCATCGTCGCATAATCTGGCACAATATTCTGTGCCGTTCCAGAATGAAACTTTCCTATGGAACAAACATATTCTGCAAATGGGTCAATCCGTCTTGTGAGCATTCTTTGAATATCTGTATAGATATTCACTGCTGCTGCCAAAGCATCATTCCCCGAATGCGGAAGTGTTGCATGCGCGGTGCTTCCAAACACTTCTATCGTAAATGTTCTACTAGACGCCTGAGATTCACGCTTACAAACTCCCATTTTACCTGCTTCCATAGTTCCTTCCACATGCATACCGATAATGATGTCTATTTCATCCATAACACCGTTTTGCACCATCTGGGCCGCACCACTTTTCACACCCTCTTCGCTTGGCTGAAAAAGTAGAATCACCCTACAAGTAAGTTGTTCTTCAATTTCTTTTAACGCTTTGGCTGCTCCTAAAAGCATTGCCGTATGCGCGTCGTGTCCACACGCATGCATTTTTCCGTCAATTTTAGATTTGAACGGAATATCATTCTCCTCCTGAATCCACAATGCATCCATATCTGCACGTATTCCAATTGTGAAATTCTTTTTTTCAGGATTAATATATCCTACAACACTGCCTTCGCTGTATTTCTCTGTGTAAGGGATTCCCATTCTTTCTAGTTCTCCCTTTACTAGCGCCGTCGTTTTTGGCAAATCAAAATCTGTTTCTGGATATTCATGAATTCGATGACGCATGTCCAAGACATACTCTTTATCTATCTGATACATATTATTCTTCACTCCACATTTCATTAATCTGTTGAATACTGTCACGTACTAACAAATCTCCACCTTCATGTCCTACATATCCACTAGAAATGTAAGCACTATAGTGTCCTGCCTTTTCTGCTTTTTCAGTCGGCAGATATGCTCCACCACCGCAGCAAAGTTGCACGATAAATGTCTGTTCCGAATAACTTCTTGCTTTGATTCTATTTCCATAATCCAAGAAAAGTTCAAATGGATTTGTTACCATAGAAATATCTCCCAAGCGAATCGCATGATACTCAATCGGATACACTTCTGTAAATTGTTGCATACGATATCTCTGGATAGTACCTGCATGCACATGCATACGCGCATTATCTTCAAAGTTAAATGATTCTTTCTCTTTGTTTTTCTCGATGTAATATTCCAACTCACGCACTGCATGATTGTATTCGCTCATTGTCGCTTTACGAAGTGGCAAATTCAAATGAATGACTTTATGTTTGAAAATCGCCTCTTCCTTGATATCTGTAATTTCTTCAAATACAGAAACAATCTCATTTGCAATTCTCTTACCTGCACGGTTACATCCACTCACATCGTACATCGATGGGTCCGCCTTGCGTTTAAGTAAATTCGGTCTCTTTACATTTGGATCATCGATTGGTGTCTCAGGATCTACCCAACGAACCAAGTCACGTGGACATTGATCTCCACCTGCGCCACAAAGCCCAAGCATGAACACGTCTTCCCCTAATTTTTCACGTACAATTGCTTTTGCTCTTCCCCAATAATCCGCAGAAATGAAACTTCTCTGTTCCAATATCTGTGCAGGACAAGCAATGTTTGCAACTACGCCTGTTAATTTCTTGTTTTTATCAAATGTATATAAGAGTTCAATACCAGAATCATTTCCGCCTTCTAACGAAACAAAGTTCGCAGTATTGGTATCGCCCCACATCTGTGCACTTCCATCGTCATAGCTGACTCTTCGGCACATTCCGACTACTGCACGGCCAAATTCGTTCGCATAGAAGGATTCTTGGCGATTGTCCCACGCCTTCTTTGCTGCCAATGCAATCTTATCTGTGAGGAAATCCGCACCTTCTTCTGGTGTGATTACATTCTCATCTGGTGTTACAAGTGTCTTATATGATTTCCCTTCTGGCAAAAATTCTTCAAGAATCTTCACTGTTGTAAGGGCACTTTGTTCTTTATATTCTTTTGTTGGCGATAATTTCAATGATGTGTGCGAATGTGTCGCAGCCACCATCAATTTATCTGGGCTAATTTCATCGGTTAACTTTGCAAACTTATCACGTGCCATCTGTAAAATCGCTGGTTCTACTTTGACAACATCTGCAGATACCATAATCATCTCATCACCATCTGCCTGGACTGCCATTGCCGTAACCGAAATCTCAGATTCTACATACTCAGAGATTCTCTCAAAAAACTGTCCTGCTAAACTTACTTTTTTCTCAGGCACAATACTTTCTTCTGCCCAACCAATCAATAATTTCCCCATATTTTTTCTCCATTCCATGTCACTCAACTACTTTCAAGCACACTTATCTGCTATACAACGTTATAACCCTTTCCCTAACAAAAATCAAGCAAAAAAGCTACTCATGATGTGAGTAGCTTTTCTATACTTATTCTTCAACACTTACTTCTTCCAAAACCACTTCTTCAGTTACTTCTTCGATCACCTCTTCAGCAACTTCTTCTACGATTTCTTCTGCAGTTTTACCTGTGTCAATTTTTACGTCGCGGTATTGTCTCATACCAGTACCAACTGGAATCAACTTACCAATGATAACGTTTTCTTTCAAACCAATCAATGGGTCAACCTTTCCTTTGATTGCAGCTTCTGTAAGAACCTTTGTTGTTTCTTGGAAGGAAGCCGCTGAAAGGAATGAATCTGTTGCAAGAGAAGCTTTTGTGATACCAAGCATTACTGGTTCTCCAATTGCTGGCTCTTTGCCTTCTGCTTCAAGTCTTTCATTTGTTTCTTCAAAGTCAAGAATATCTACCATTGTTCCTGGTAAGAATTCAGAATCACCATTTTCTTCCACGCGTACTTTCTTGAGCATTTGACGAACAATAACTTCGATGTGCTTATCGTTGATATCAACACCTTGGAGACGGTATACACGTTGTACTTCTTGGATCATATAATCTTGCACAGCGCGAAGACCTTTAATCTTCAAGATATCATGTGGATTTACACTACCTTCTGTAAGTTCATCACCAGCTTCTAAGACTGCACCGTCTTGGATCTTAATTCTAGAACCGTATGGAATCAAATAAGCTTTTCTGTCGCCTGTTTCTGTGTTCGTAACAATTACTTCACGTTTCTTCTTTGAGTCCTCAATTGTAGCCACGCCACCGAACTCTGTAATGATAGCAAGTCCCTTTGGTTTTCTTGCTTCAAAAAGTTCTTCGACACGAGGAAGACCCTGCGTGATATCTCCACCAGCAACACCACCGGTATGGAATGTTCTCATGGTAAGCTGTGTACCTGGCTCACCGATTGATTGCGCAGCGATAATACCTACTGCCTCACCAACTTGTACTGGCTCTCCAGTAGCCATGTTAGCACCATAACATTTTGCACATACACCGATGTGCGATTTACAAGTAAGGATTGTACGAATCTTCACTTCTGTGATTGGGCCGCCATCCTTGCTTACACCAAATTTCATTACGCGCTCTGCACGTTTTGGTGTAACCATATGGTTTGCTTTTACAATGATGTTTCCATCTTTGTCGCAGATATCTTCACATACATAACGTCCTGTGATACGTTCTTGTAAGCTTTCGATTTCTTCATTTCCTTCCATAAATGCACGCACGTACATACCTGGAATTTCAGCGCCCTTTTCTACACAGTCTACTTCGTGAATACTTAATTGTTGAGAAACGTCAACAAGACGTCTTGTCAAGTATCCAGAGTCGGCTGTACGAAGAGCTGTATCGGAAAGACCTTTACGAGCACCATGGGCTGACATGAAGTATTCCAATACGTCAAGACCTTCACGGAAGTTCGATTTAATTGGGAGCTCGATGGTACGACCTGTTGTATCAGCCATAAGTCCACGCATACCTGCAAGCTGTTTAATCTGCTTATCAGAACCACGGGCACCTGAGTCCGCCATCATAAAGATGTTGTTGTATTTATCAAGACCATCAAGCAACGCTTTTGTAAGAGCATCATCTGTGTTCTTCCATGTTTCAACAACTTCTTTGTAACGTTCTTCCTCTGTGATAAGACCACGTTTGAAGTTCTTTGTAATCTTGTCTACAGTTTCTTGTGCTTCCTGAATCATTTGTGGTTTCTGTGGAGGCACTGTCATTTCTGAAATAGATACTGTCATCGCAGCTCTTGTAGAATACTTGTATCCTGTTGCTTTGATCTTATCTAATACTTCAGCTGTCACTGTAGCACCATGTGTATTGATTACTTTTTCAAGGATTTGTTTGTTTTGTTTTTTACCTACAAGGAAGTCAACTTCCAAAAGAAGTTCATTTCCTGGAATAGTTCTGTCTACGAAACCTAAATCTTGAGGAATGATTTCGTTGAATAAGAAACGTCCCAAAGTAGATTCTACTGTTCCACTCTTCACTTCTCCATCAATGTTCTTTGTAACACGAACTTTGATGCGTGAGTGTAATGTGATAACACCATTTTCGTAAGCTAAGATTGCTTCGTTTAAGTTCTTGAAGAACTTACCTTCACCCTTAACACCTGGTCTTTCTTGTGTCAAATAGTAGATACCAAGAACCATATCCTGTGAAGGAACAGCTACTGGACCACCATCTGAAGGTTTCAACAAGTTGTTTGGTGAAAGAAGCAAGAAACGACATTCCGCTTGTGCTTCTACAGAAAGTGGCAAATGCACAGCCATCTGGTCACCGTCGAAGTCGGCGTTGTATGCAGTACATACCAATGGATGAAGTTTGATTGCCTTACCTTCTACAAGAATTGGTTCAAATGCTTGAATACCAAGTCTGTGAAGGGTAGGGGCACGGTTCAACATAACTGGATGTTCTTTAATTACTTCTTCCAATACATCCCAAACTTCTGGTTGAAGTCTTTCTACCATTTTCTTAGCATTTTTAATATTGTGAGCAGTACCATTTGCTACTAACTCTTTCATAACGAATGGCTTGAATAATTCAATTGCCATTTCTTTTGGAAGACCACATTGATAAATCTTAAGTTCTGGTCCTACAACGATAACAGAACGTCCTGAGTAGTCAACACGTTTTCCAAGTAAGTTTTGACGGAAACGTCCTGATTTACCTTTGAGCATATCAGAAAGTGACTTAAGTGCTCTGTTACCAGGGCCTGTTACTGGACGTCCACGACGACCATTGTCGATAAGAGCATCTACTGCTTCTTGGAGCATTCTCTTTTCGTTACGCACGATAATATCTGGTGTTCCAAGCTCCAAAAGTCTTCTCAAACGGTTATTTCTATTGATAATTCTTCTGTATAAATCGTTTAAGTCAGATGTAGCAAAACGTCCACCGTCCAACTGTACCATCGGACGCAAATCTGGTGGAATTACTGGGATTACATTCATAATCATCCATTCCGGTTTGTTACCTGAACCACGGAATGCTTCCACTACTTCCAAACGTTTTACAATTCTTGCACGTTTTTGGCCTGTAGAACCTTTTAGGCCTTCTTGTAATTCTTCATATTCTTTTTCGAGGTCGATTGCACGAAGAAGTTCCTGAATCGCTTCAGCACCCATTCCTACACGCAATGTTTCTCCCCCAATTTGTTGTTTTGCTTCTTGATATTCTTGTTCGGACAATACTTGTTTGTATTGTAATCCTGTTTCACCTGGATCTAATACGATATATGATGCAAAATATAGTACCTTTTCCAATGTTCTTGGTGATAAATCAAGGATCAATCCCATACGGCTTGGGATTCCCTTGAAATACCAAATATGAGAAACAGGAGCCGCAAGTTCAATGTGTCCCATACGCTCACGTCTTACGCTTGCTTTTGTGATTTCAACACCACATCTGTCACAAACAACACCTTTATAACGGATTTTTTTGTATTTACCACAGTGACATTCCCAGTCCTTGCTTGGACCAAAAATCTTCTCACAGAAAAGACCATCTCTCTCAGGCTTCAATGTTCTGTAATTGATTGTCTCTGGTTTTGTAACCTCGCCTCTTGACCATTCTAAGATCTTTTCAGGTGACGCCAAGCCAATTTTGATTGCATCAAAAGTAATTGGCTCGTATGCTGCTTCATTATTGTTTACTGGCATTCGGCAATCCTCCTATTCTTCGTCTAACATATCGAAATCAACATCTAATGCATCCAATGCATCGAATGTATCTTCGTAAGAGTCCTCTTCAACGTCTACGAGTTCTCCGCCTTCAAATTCTTGTTGGCTGAATCCGTGTTCGCCAAGATTTCCCTCTTCTTGATATCTTCTATCTCCTTCAATGATAGAGTGTAAATCTGTTTCACCATAATCTACAGTTTCAGCAATTTTCACTTCTGTGTTATCGTCTTTCAATACTTTTACATCAAGACCAAGTGATTGTAACTCTTTCAGAAGTACCTTGAATGATTCAGGAATACCTGGTTCAGGAATATTTTCACCCTTAATAATTGCTTCGTATGTCTTCACACGACCAATTACATCATCGGATTTTACAGTCAAGATTTCCTGCAAGGTGTATGATGCACCGTATGCTTCCAGTGCCCAAACTTCCATTTCACCGAATCTCTGTCCACCAAATTGTGCCTTACCACCTAATGGTTGTTGTGTTACCAATGAGTAAGGACCTGTAGAACGAGCATGAATCTTATCGTCTACCAAGTGGTGAAGTTTCAAGTAATGCATGTGTCCAATTGTTACTGGGCTATCGAAATATTCTCCAGTTCTACCATCGCGAAGACGAACTTTACCGTCGCGTGACAACGGAACACCTTTCCACAATTTTCTGTGGTCTCTATTTTCTGACAAGTATTCTAATACTTCTGGAAGTAATGAAGCACCATGTTTTGCTTCGAATTCTTCCCATTCAAGATTTACATAATCATTTGCTAAATCCAAAGTATCCATAATATCCACTTCGTTTGCACCATCAAATACTGGTGTTGCAATGTTGAAACCTAATGCCTTAGCAGCTAAGCTCAAGTGGATTTCAAGAACCTGTCCGATGTTCATACGTGAAGGAACACCGAGTGGGTTAAGCACGATATCAAGAGGACGTCCATTTGGTAAGAATGGCATATCTTCTACTGGAAGTACACGAGAAACAACACCCTTGTTACCGTGACGACCAGCCATCTTATCACCAACAGAAATCTTTCTCTTTTGAGCGATGTAAATACGAACTGATTCGTTTACACCTGGAGATAATTCATCTCCATT
>JAZOWZ010000057.1:0-20451 GCA_045659485.1 Faecalimonas sp.
AGAATATTATGAGAAAAAAAATTGGAAAAATTGCAGCAGCGTTAAGTTTAACGCTGCTGATGGTGTTAGGAGCCGTAGCTGGCACAAAGTGGATATCTGCATTGGCTGGTGATGCGCTATTCACAGATGGTTTTTCATCTACTGGTCTTTCTGGTTGGAATAATACAAGTGTAGGTACTGTGAGTTCCGGAAAGTACTATTTGAAAAATCATGAATCAAATGCCATCACAGGAGTATCGGAACAATCGAATGTGATGGTTTCAGCCGATGTAGCAGTGAATATGGGGGCTAACGATGCTGGGCTTTTACAGAATAGTGTTGCGTCAGTAGTTGCTATGGCAAACAAAGATATGACAAAAGGGTACGAGTTTGGTATCGGTGTAACAAAGACGGGAGTTACATATGTCAGATTATACCTGCGTGGCAATGACGATACTTCTCGTATTTTAGTACAAGAATACACGGACATCCCAGGTGCAAAAGATGGAACAATTGCTGTCGGACAAAACTATAAACTGACTTTAGGTGTTTATAATGGATTAATTCAAGGTTTTGTCAATGACAAGTTGGCGATTGCTTATGAAGATTCTACATATAATAGTGGATATTGCGGTATTAAAACTGCTTGGTCAAAAAGCGCATTTGATAATGTGACAATTAAGAAAATTGAAGCTCCAAAAGTGAAAAGTTTGACATTGAAAAACACACCGACTCAAATTTCACGCGTTGGTGAACTTCTATTTGACGTGTTGGTGAATTATGAGGGAGATTACCACCAGCCAGAACAAATGTCTTCTGATGATAGTCGTTTAACAATCAGTGGATTTTCTCGTAAAGTAGGAACAAAGACAGTCAAAGTAAGTTATGGTGGAAAAACAGCGAGCTTTAAAGTAAATGTGGTAAAGAGTATTGCAGATCAGTTAGTATTTTCGGATAATTTTTCGAATGCCAACAATGATTATTATGCATTTTCATCTACAAACAGAGATGAATATAATGTGAAATATAACTTCAAGATTGCAAATGGAATGATCAAGGGAACCGTTCCATCATTACCGAGAGGATTCGATAAGAGTGTGGATGCAACTGCCAGAATTAAGGTAGATGAAATTGCACAGTTGAAAAATTATTACGCAACCGTAGATGCAGTGCTCTATAACGATCTCAACACACCGACCACACGTAGGGCGATTGCAGAATTGTCAGCATTTACGGATATCTCTGGTCAGAGATATCGTTTCCGCGTGTATTCCAATGGACTTTTGAGATTATACCGTGAATCAGACCTTATTTTTGAAAAGAAGATTGCTTCTATCAAAGATGCAAAATTTTCAGTTGGTAAATCCTTCAATATGGCAATGCATGTGACTGAAGGAATGCTTGTCTGCCAGTATAATGGTCAAGACGTATTCTACTATGCTGGTGCATATATGGATGAATACACACCAAAGATTACCATTCGAGCATACAACGGTACAGTAAGTTTTGATAACTTAAAAGTGTATAGTGTAGAAAGATATGCAGAAGACGCAGTGAGAAGTATCAAATTAAAATCCATTTCTAATAATGATACCATTTCATCTTGTATCGGAAGAAGAATTGATGTATCCAAGTACTATCTGTTGGTTACTTATGTAAATGGAGAGAAGAAACCAGTTCGCTTAACGGAAGATATGCTTGTAGGCTATAATGCAAATCTAAAGAAAAACCAGAACGTGAAAGTGACTTATGGTGGAAAAGTACATAATTTAAAATTTACTTATACAGAGTATTTGTTCTATGACAATTTTGAAGGAACTATGAATAGCGCATGGAATATGGGAAGTGCGGATAATCTTTCTTTGAAAGTGCAAAAAGGTGCATTGAAATCTAGTTGGAACAAAGAGACTACAGCTGCGACTCTTTACGGATATGTGTCAGAGAGTGATGGGTGGGAGAATTATAGTGTTTCTGCAGATATCGCTTTCGATACATCAATGACCAAAAATATTAATTCAGGTTCTTATGTAAGTTTGGTACTTAGAAGAACTGGATCCACCTATTATGATTTGCGATTCAATACGCGTGGAGGACAAATTTCCATCTCGCTTTATCAGTACATAGATGGAGACAAGACATTAGTTTCTTCCATTAAAAACTCTGCACTTGCTGGAAAGCTTAAGAGCGCGGGAAATATGGAACTTGCAAATGGAAAAAACTACACTTTGAAAGCAATTTGCAAGGATGATACGATTTATTTCTATTTGAATGATATCTTTATTGGAAATTATAAAGATTCTTCATCAGACGCACCAAAACGTGGAAGAGCAGGTATCAGAATTTCCAAGGTGAATGCAACGATTGATAATTACATTGTTGAAGAAAAAGGACCACTTAAGATGGTGAAGCTTGCAATCGATGGATTGAAAAACAATGTATTTGAAATTTACGAAGGGTTCGAGATCGAAGCATATGATTACATCTTGAAATGTTACGATAAAGATGGAACAGTGATGTCAGAAGTTTTGAGTCCAGATATGATTTCGCCGTATGATAATCTAGAAGCTGGCTTACAAAACATTGTGATTTCTGCTTACGGATTAAAACAAAAAGCAGCGGTTAGAGTTCTTCAAAGAGATGATTATATTAAGAAAGTCGAGAAGGACTTAGAGGGATTGAAACTCTCTAAATTAACGATTAATGATGTCGAAGCAGTGGAAGAAATTATAGATAGATACGATGAACTTTCTTCATTTGAAGTTTCTAAGATGTCAGATAAGGCAGTAAAGAATGCGAAAAAGGCAAGAGTTAAGGTAGAGTCTCTTCGATATCCAGATATTGCAAAGGATGATGTTCTCTATACGAATACTTTTACTCACAAATCAGAGTGTGTTGATTCTGAGTGGTACAATGGCTCAGAGGCTCGCAATGGCGAATGGTTAATGATTAACGGAACGTATCGAAATGAGCAAGAGTATTATGGAATCAGCGAGACATCTCACCGTGTTGTAAAAGACATTTATGGAGAAATCAGCTCAGTAAGTGCTAGATTCAAAGTGCTATCACCAGGTATGTTTGCAGGTGTTATGTTGAATATCAACACGGATGGTGAATATTCAGCCAGAATCAAAATGAATGTTTTTGATGAAAATAATGAAGTTATTCCAATGTTCCAGATATTAAAGGGAGATACCATTTTGATATCTGAAGAATTTTCTAAATATGGAGTAAACATTACAGAAAATGAATGGTTTGACGCAAGATTAACCTGTGTAGACGGTGTAATTAGTGCATATTTCAATGACGTCATGGTATTTTCGTTTGATGATAGTTCGGAGATTGTAAATTACACAGAAGGTCGTGCGGGAGTAATGGTTTCCAGAGCAAACTCGAAGTTTGATAACTTTGTAGTACGTGGAGTGGAAAAGGGAGTTCCGAAATCAACAGCAAAACCAACTCCAACAAAATACCAAGATGATTTTGAAGATGAGAAAGAAAACACAAATCCAAATTATTGGGTAGAGTATCCATTATCAGATGATTTCAAAACGGTATGGAAAGATGGTAACTTCTACTATGGAACCAAAGGAACAACAGCAGAGGCTAATACATGGATTCATGTTTACGAAAAAGATCCGACAGTTTCTATGGATTTTATGTATGATGCCAAAAAGAAAGATTCAGATATTGGTTTCTATATAAGAATGTCTCCAGAAACTGCATACGTCAAGATAGGCTATGATGCAGCAACAAGCAAATGGTACTTGACAGAGACAGTAGCAGAGAGAGACTGCAAGATTAATACTACATATTCAAAGCAATTTGAATTAAAGGAAAATGTATGGCATAGTCTCAAAATTGTAGCATCCGATAAATATGTAACTGTTTCGGTTAATGGAAAAACGATTTTTGATAAAGTCGAGGTAGCACAAATCGGTTACGGAAGAATTGGTGTATATGCTACAAAGTCTTCACTTTATATAGATAACGTGAAGATGAAGTTCCCGAATGGTGATGTGCCACAGGATGGAATTATTGAATATACACTCAGCGACGCATTCTATGATGCTGGAGTTGATTTACAAGTATTGGGCAACGGCAACATCTTAGGTATGGGTATCTATGGCTCATATTATTCAAAAGATGGAGGATTATCTTTTGATATTATTGGTGGAGTATCAGCAGATGAAAAAGATGTGGATAAGAGATATGAAGAGTTGACAATGAAAAATGGTTACAATTCTATCTTAAAGACACATGATGGCAGTTACTTACTAATCAACATCTCGGATTATGTTGTAAATAAATCTACTGACGGATTTAAGACATGGGAAGGCATTGGAAGAGTTGTCCCAGAAAATTATCTAAGAGATAAGCAAGGAAGAAAAAATGCAACAACACATCATAATTCACTGACAGAGGTGCAGTTGGAAGATGGCACATGGCGATTGTTTATGCCAGTAGCTATTGGTATTTATGACAACCAATTAGCAACATCAGTATGTGGACACTATACAGAGATTTATTATAGTGATGATGGTGGTGTGACATGGACTCGTTCTAAGACAGATTCACGTGATGTTTCCATCGATGCGGACCGTGTAGGAAAGTTGCATGAGTGGGCAGAGACAAAAGTAGTTCAATGTGCAGATGGAACACTTCGATTATATTTGAGTCGTTCAAAATATGGATGTATGCAATATCTAGTGTCGCGCGATGGTGGTGTGACTTGGGGCGAGCAGACTCCGATGCATGAGCAACAAGTGGCGAAATCATCATATAACGTTGTAAGGGATGCAGATGGCACTTATTATATGGTATTCGTTAACAATCATCCAACAAGAATGGGTGCAACATTTAATCGTACGAGATTGACATTAATGCGAGCAAAAGATGGAATGAATTGGGAATTTGTCTGTGATTTAGAGCGTATGACTGACGAAGTTTACAGTGATGCAGGTACTTCTCCAACACCGTTGATGCAATTGGTTGACCCAAGTTTGGAAGTGGATGACAAGTATGTATATGTAACAGTAGGTCTTTCAGCTGGTTCAGATACGACAATCAATACAAGAGGTGGAAATTATCATCAAGGTCTTAGACCAAGGTTATATCGTATCGAAAAGAACAAGTTAAGCGCAAGAGCATGGGATGCTTCGACAGTTGATGATATGATGTTTATCAAATCCCTTGAAGTGACGAAAATGCCAAAAGTTCGTTTCGGTCTTGGAGATATGTTCTCGTACATTGGTGGAAAAGTGACAGCTACAAGATTAGATGGAACAAAAACAAAGATAGATACCGCTCGTCTGTTCCTCTATGAAGAGCCAGATATGTTCCAATTAGGAAAGCAGAAAGTAGTTCTTTACAACGCCAACGGCACGCAAGTTTCGTATGAAATTGAAGTTGTGAATAAATACGGGGTGAATTGGCAAGTAACAGGTGAAGGAACGATTGAACCACAAGTGAATGGCGTACTAGAAGGCGAAGATTTATCTGTTACAATCAAGCCGAAGAACATTTTCCAAAAGGCTGTTGTTAGAGTGAACGGAAAAAAAGTTCCATTGATATTTGGAAAGCTACATCAAAAAGATGTAATGCAAGCATTAGATATTACTGTTGATTTTGTTCCAAAAGGTGTATTAGACTATCTCTTCTATGTGACCTTGGGAATGTTAGTTGCCGGAGGCGGTGTAGTTGTTGGTCTTTATGTGAAGAAGAAAAAAAGTAAAAAATAAAGTGGAGGAATAAGATGAGACATCAAGAATTTGACCGTGCGTTTGAGGGGTGGCATTATTGCCGTGATTTTTACGGAAATGCAACCTGTGTAGAAGCAACCATTACTTACGAGAAGGAAGACTTTTATCTCGGAGTCGGTATGGGAATTACCTTTGAGGGCTCATACCAATTGAGATTGACGGACAAGGTTTTGGCTGAAACAGGAAAGTACAAATTCTTTTTGTGTGAAAAAACAATATCTCCAATTGGATTATGTAGTGTTCTGATTGATCCAGATGAATATCAAATAGCAAAAGGTAAGCCATTTACCATTAGATTGGAGCGAAATGGGAATCAATTTGTTGGATATTTGAATGGAAAAGAACTTTTAAAATATGAAGAATCCGGGGCAGAACGTCTGCATGAAATTGGTGGATGTGGCGTTTGGATTCATCCGCAAAACGGAGCAACATTTTGTGATTTTAGCTGTGAAGGGGAAGAAAAGCCCCTTCCGGCAAAGAAAGAACAAACCATATCTGAGCGTAGCGTAGAATATGTTATGAACTTGGATGAACTTGCAGGGTGGTCAGTAGACCCGCGGGATGAAGCGTGGAGTATCATTGAAAAGCAAGGTGGGAAGGAATATAGAAGTCCAGAAAAAGAAGGACTTCATCAAGTGCACCTTCATACCTTTGAAAAAAATCCGTATGTAAAAATGAGCATTTCACTTGATGATGTGAACAGAACGGGTACTTGTGGATTACTTATTCGACACGCTCCGCATACAGCATATGTAAAAGTGGGATACGATGCACGAGTAAGTCGGTGGTTTGTGGAAGATGTTCCAGAAGTTTACGATTGTAAAAGTCAGCGCTTTGAATCGGAGGTCTTGGAACTAAAAGAAGAAAAAATATATCAATTAGAAGTAAAAGCAGATGGAAGTTCCATTTTATTATTGGTGGATGGAGCAGAAGTGTTGAGAGCAAACGGTGTTCGTCAAACTGGCTATGGAAGAATCGGATTGTTTGCAGAAAATTGTCTGATTTCCGTACATAGTTTCTACGCGAAATTGCCAAATGCTACTGGTGTTTTAGATGGAGTTGTGAAGACATACGTAGACAAGAATCTATGGGCAGCTTCCACACAGATAGAAAAAACGCCAGATGGCAAAATTTTGGGAGTTTGTAAAAACTTATACCCAATAAAAGATAGACCATATGAAACGGCAATTTATCATTCCGATGATATGGGATTGACTTTTGAAGCAGTTTTGCCAGGAGAGGACTATAGTGGACTTGATACCAAAGGAGCTTACCAGAGTGTTCGCCGCTTAAAGAATGGAAAATACATACAAGTTCTTTTGAATCAAAACACATTGGTACAAGAATCAGAGGATTTGATTCATTGGAAAGATATTGGACGTGTTCTGTCTGAGGCAGATTACGAAGAACTGAATCAAGGTGACACAAAAGGTTATGTGCTATTCCACACAAACAGTATTGCAGAATATACGGATAAAGAAGGGAAAACTCGTATATTTATGCCTTTGGCAATAAGCAAAGCAGTTTGTGACCCAAATACACAGAAGATAACCAAATTTCACGATACAGTTGTTTATTATAGTGATGATGGAGGATATACATGGAGCCGTTCGAAAAACACTGCGTTTGATGTGTTTAGAGAAGAGGGCCGTATGGATATAGAATCCTTTGCAGAATCTAAGATTGTAAAGTGTTCGGATGGTACACTTCGGGTATATAACTCTCGTAATATGACACGTTTTGTATGCTATATAGAATCCTATGATTTTGGTGAGACTTGGAGTCATTTTAACACCATAGGAGAATTGCAGTGTGCAAGGTCTTCTTTTGGAGTGACCGAGGACCCACATCATGCAGGCGTTTATTATATGGCATGGGTAAATGACAATCCTTTATGTCGTAGCGCATCGCACGGAAGAACCCGTATATCTCTCGCTCGTAGTTACGACGGAAAGAACTGGCATTTTGTGGCGGATGCAGAGCATACAGCCCTTCGTTATCCAGATATGATGGATTATCTGTATTTGCCAATATTCCAGATTTTGGATCCATCCGTTACAGTTACGGAGGATTATGTATATGTTACATATGGATTATCAGCGTTCCTAGACCAAGGAAATATTGAAGGTTCATTAAAAAATGTACACCATGAGCAGCGACCTGCTCTAACACGTTTTGAAAAAGCAAAACTAGAAGACTTGCCTTGGGATGAGACGACAATTAATGATATGTCTCTCTTGAACAAACATAGATGCAAGGAGGTTGTGATATGATATATATAAGTAAAGGGGATGAATATTCCGTAAAACATCCCTTAAACATTTGTTTAGATTTCGTAGAGAAATTTGTTCGGGAAGAAATGGAGCCTGGAAGATATGAATTACAAAATGGAATTTATTGTTCCGCATCCATTTCACAACTTCAAAAAAGGGAAGAGTTCTTTTTTGAAGCACATAAGGAATATGCGGACTTACATTATGTGATAGAAGGCACTCAGCGAATGCTGATAGGTGATACATCGCAAATGGAGTTCGTAAGTTATACAGAAGAAAAAGATTTTGTCAAAGTGGTAGGAGAGCATCAAGTGGAAATTCTTCAGACAGCAGGTACAGCGATTGCAGTATTCCCTGAGGATGCGCATACACTTGATCCAGACTATCTATCAATAGAGGCAGTGAAGAAAATTATTTTTAAAATCCCATTATTTCTTTTTGAAAAGGATTGTTAATGGGGAGGACAAGTATGAAATATTATGAAAATGTGGTATTCCCTCCACAATCAAAGGCAGTCCTAGATGTGACAAAAGCACCTTATTTTTTGGACCCTACGGGGAAAGAGGACTGCACAGAAAAATTAAAGAATCTTATCGATGACTTGTTAAAAGGTATGATTCTAGAGATGCAAGATGTGTATGAAAGATTGTGTAACGCACCGAATGGAACTTATATTTCCAATGAGAATAGAAGGTTAAATGACAGAGTGTTTGCTATCTTTCCATGCAGTATCAACCAGATTCCAATGATTTATTTTCCGAATGGAACCTATTTGGTCTCAGATACCATTTCCTACACTTTGAAGGAATTACATAATATGATGTATCACTATACTTCGGGTGGATTTGAGTTGAATCGCTGTATCCGGATGATAGGGCAGAGTCGAGAAGGCACGATTATCAAATTAAAGGATGATTGTCCTGGCTTTGAATATGGTCAGGAACGGCCAGTAGTTAACTTTATGCTTGGCGAGCGTTCCAATGTATCGATGAGTAATTATTTTGAAAATATTACGATTGATGTAGGAAAAGGAAATCCGGGAGCTGTAGGACTTGTGTTCTTTGCAAACAACTCAGGAGCTGTGCGAAATGTTACCATAAAGTCTTCGGATGAGGGTCATGCAGGGGCAATTGGATTCTTAATTAAGAGTGAAATGCATTCGGCTTGTAATGTGTATTCGTTAGAGATTGATGGTTTTCAATATGGCATTAAAGTTTCAACTTATCGAACTTTTTCTCATTTTGAAAACATTGTACTTTCGAATCAGACGAAATATGGTATTAAAGTAGAAAATAATGCAGTTCAGATTATTGGATTAAAGGCAAATGTGAATGTGCCAGCCCTATATTCATCAGGTGCTATGGCTCATGTGGTGTTGACGGATGCGGACATTGTCAGCAAAGGAACAGATTATACAGCGATCAAGTATGAGATGGGTTGTATTTATCTTAGAAATATTCGGACAAAAGGCTTCCAAGTTGCATTCGAGCGAAATTGGTTTGAAACATCTATTCCAGACGGCTATATCGAGGAATACTGTAATAAGCCGACGCATGCACCGTTTGATGGGGAAGCACATAGCATTGGACTTAAGGTTCAACCGCTTCCAGATGTGAGTTTGGAAAGCGATATGGACAAGTGGTGTTGTGTAAACGATTATGGAGCAGTTGGGGATGGCGTAAGTGATGATACAGAAGCCATCGAGGCAGCCTTCCATTCAGGGAAGCCTGTCATTTGGTTCCAACCAGGTCGCTACTTAATTACCAGACCAATAGATATACCAGAGACAGTCAAGCATATTCACTATATGTATTGTGATATTTATGCAGGAGAAGATCTGAGGAGTAAAGATGGGGAAGCCGTATTCCACATCAAAGGAGAATCGAAAGATGTCTTACTGTTAGAAAAATTATTCTCATGGAATGAGTGTATAGGAAGAATACGGATGTTCCGTCACGACAGTAAGCGCACTGTATATTTTAGAGATATGCATACGCAAGCATGTGCATTTTACTTTAACACAGTGCCGGGTGCAGAAGTGTTTTTCGAAAACTGTGCATGTACAGTAGGAAAGAAACTAGTATTCGGCGACGTTCCATCCTTTGAGTTTAACGGGCAGACTGCTTGGTGCCACTCAATCAATCCGGAACGCTCGATGATAGAAACTATTAATCGAGGCGGAACGCTCTGGTGGAGTGGATTTAAGACAGAGCAAGAAGGGTCTATTAATATCACTACGGATGGTGGTGTCACAGAGATTCTTGGAGGGGTAGCTGTTGTTGGAACTGGTGGAGAGAATCCGTTGATTTACAATCAGGATTCGAATGTTTCAGCAATCTTTGCAACCACAGGATACCATGATTATTCTTCATTCCCTGTTGCGGTTAAGGAGCAGAGAAAAGATGAAATAAGATATATTCGAGATACGGAATTGCCACAACGCTGTTGGCCATGGTATTTCATGCCACTGTATTCAGGAATGTCAAAAAAATAAATTTACAATAAAAACGAAAACAGAAAGAAGGATTTATATTATGAATATTAAAGGAATTATCCCAGCATTAATTACACCTTTTGATAGTAACGACAAGATAGATTACGGTGTGCTAAAAGAACTGGTAAACAGATTAATTGAACAGGGAGTAAACGGATTCTACGCATGTGGAAGTACTGCAGAATGTTTCCTCTTAACAGACGATGAGAGAAAGAAGGTTATGGAAGAAACAATTAAAGCTGCAGATGGACGAGTTCCTGTTATTGCCCATATCGGAAATATCGGAACAGATAAAACTGCAGAGTTGGCAAAACATGCAGAGTCAGTAGGAGCATCAGCAGTATCTAGTGTACCGCCATTCTACTACAAATTTTCGTTTAACGAGATTGCAGGATATTATGAAGGAATTGCCAAAAGCGTAGATTTACCTTTGATTGTATATAGTATTCCAGCATTTTCTGGAGTAGAAATTACAGCAGATAATTTAAAGACGATTATCGATGCTTCAGGAGCAAAGGGACTGAAATATACTTCATATAATCTCTTTGAATTAGAAAAAATACATCGTCGATTCCCAGATTTAAAACTTTTCAATGGTCATGATGAGGTAATGCTCAATGCACTTCCAATCGGTATCGACGGCGCAATCGGAAGCACATTTAATGTAATGGCACCAAAATACATTGCTTTGAAAAAGGCGTATGAAGCAGGTGACTTAAGCGCGGCAACTGTTATGCAGGGCGAAATCAATGATATCATTGAACTTATGATTAAATGTGGAGTGAACCAATCGATAAAATATTGGTTAACGAAAGCAGGATTAAACTGTGGAAACTGTAGAAAACCATTTGCAGAACTTTCTGCAGAGCAAAAAGAGTTACTTGATTCATATTATTCTCGTGTAGTGGAGTAAGAGAGGAGAATCTAAATGAAACAAATTTGTAAAAGATTAAGTGTGATATTTCTTGCACTGACAATTATCAGTGGTTCCGTATTGACGACGGGGCTTGTTGTAAATGCAGATACATACAAAGCTGTATTTAGTGATGATTTTGAAAGCTATATAGATGCTGGACCTGAGGGTGGAACAGCTAATAAAAAAGCAATGGTTGCAAATGGTTGGGATGTAGATACGAACGGAAAAGGAAATTATAATACAGGTTCTTCTTTTCAAGTTCCATATGGAAAAACAATAAGTATGGGTACAAGTAATGTTGCTAGCACGAAGGAGTTAGACGACTATAGTGTGGCAGCAAAGATGACTTTTGTATCTACGAGTTCTTCGAGTGGAGCAACTTATGCAGGACTTTCAGGAAGATTGACGAGCACGACGCACAACACAGGATATGACTTGATTATGATGAAGACAAAACCAAGTGATGCAGGTGCGACTCTTCGTTTGAGATATGATGCAGAAAAATTAATAGATGTTACAATTCCAACTTTGAGTAACGACACACCATTTGAGTTGAAGTTAGAATTTAGAGGAGCGATAATTTACGGATACCTGAATAATGAGGCGGTTCTTTCCTACGATACGGCAAGCGATAGCGCGAAATCTGCCAAAGGATGGGCTGGAGTTCGTAAAGTCAGCACACAAGGTATGGATGTAGTTTATGATGATTTTGTCGTGTCAGAGATTGTGCCGTCAACATATCCAACAGGATACTTGTACTATAACAACTTTGACCAAGACAGTACGCAGGAAGAAGCAGGTTTCTACGGCAGCAAGACAAATACCATCAAAGATGGTACTTTCAATATGGGTGGCGGAACTTATGGCTATCTTAGAGAAGTAGTGGATGCGCTTTACTGGGAGGATTACACGGTAGAAGCAGATGCTATGATTGTTAAAACCTCTACGGATACAGCGACTAAAGGATATGCTGGTATTGTAGCCCGTTCTACAGACGGAAAAAATGAAGGTTATGAATTCAGAATGGTTTACAATAATGGTAAGACTCAGGTAGAGCTTGCTAAACGAAATGGCGACCCAAGTGATTATGGAAAATATGAGATTGCGTTTGATTTAAATACATCTTATAAAATGACTATGACAGTACATGGTAATAACATTATGTGCTGGTTTGGTGATACGCTTGTATTTGATGTGGAAGATACAGAAGCTGAAACATATGCTACTGGATATGCAGGGCTTCGTGCGACTGGAAATACTTCAAATTTGAAGGTGAAGATGGATAATTTTAGCGTTCGAGAATACCAGGCACCAGTCATTACTTATCCGGATGGATATTTCTACTGCAATGACTTTGAATCAAATCTTCGTCTAAAAAATGAAGGTTGGTCAAAAGATGGTACCAAGAAAGATGGTGTTTATATTTTAAATGGTTCCACTTACAATTACCTGACAGGTGTAAACGGATCAAAAAATTGGGCAGACTACGTAGTAGAAGCGGATGTTATGCTCAATGATGATGGCACAGTGCCACAATACGGCGGAATTGTGGGACGCGCCACAGGTGAAAGAACAAATGGATACGAATTGATTTTAGTCAAAGAAACCAGTGGAAAAACCACTGTGCGCCTTTATAAGAGAGGCGTTGTTAGTGGGAAGATCAACGACTTAGTAAATAAGACGGATGTCACTTTAGAGCCAGGGAAGATGAATAGCTTAAAGATGGTTCTTAAAGGGGCAGATATTACTTGCTATCTCAATGGAGAATTGGTTTTCGAATTGACAGATAATGACAGTCCATATTTGAAAGGATATGCAGGTGTTATTTCAGCAGACGGAGAAACAAAATCTACTTATGACAATTATGTTGTAAGAAAGATTCAGCCAACTGATTTACCAACAGATGCGGATTATCCAGAAGGGTATCTGTACTACAATGATTTCTCAAGTGCCAGAGATTTGGCAAAAGAAGGATGGTACTATAGTGGTACGAAAAAAGATGGAAGTTATCAAATTAACGGCTCATCACACAACTATTTGACCAAAATCAAAGATTCTGATAAATGGGCAGATTATGTGGTAGAGACAAATGTGGTACTTCATGACAATGGCACATCTCCACAATACACGGCGATTGCAGCAAGAGCAGAGGGAATTCGTAGTAAAGCATATGAAATGATCTTGATTGTGGAAGAAGATGGTGCGATGATTCGTCTCTATAAACGTGGTGTGGACAGCGGAAAAATTAATGATACTGTAAATAAGATTAATGTATCTGTGATTCCGAATGAAGTACATACTATGAAGATGGTTGTACAAGGCGCAACGATTAGTTGTTACTTTGATGGAGTGAAAGTACTTGAAGTGACAGATAAAGAAAATCCATACATGAAAGGATATGCAGGAGTTATCTCTGCAACTGGAAGTGCAAAATCTTCTTTTGATACTTTTGCCGTACGTAAGATTGGAGCAAATGATATCGTGAAAGATCCTGTAATTAAAAAACAGGATGGAGATGTTTGGTTCTTTGATAATTTTTCGGGCGAAGAATCTATGACAGAACGTGGATGGAATACAGATAAAGTTTCTATCTATGATAGTGCTGCTTTGGTAAAATCGCGAGTGGTTATTGATGGCATTCAAGATAGCGACACATGGACAGATTATGAAGTTTCTGCAAAAGTATTTATCGATAAAGAAGCAGGAATCTATAACGATAATACCACTGGTGTTGGTGCGATTTGTGCAAGGTCAGTAAGTTCTACAACGGGATATGAATTTGGTATTCTGGCATCGCCGACTGCAGCTTCTTACTTGAGATTACTTAACCGTGCCACAGGCGAGAATATTGTAGAAGATAAGAAGACTCCTATTACAGCAGGCGAACATACACTTCGTATGGTATGTATTGGAGATGAAATCTATTGTTATATGGATGATGCGCTTGTGTTTGCGGTAAAAGACAAGGCTGCAGCAAACGGATATGCAGGAATGAGAGCATCTGGTTATAACGTATACTATAAGGACTTTACAGTAAGAAAAGCACGCCCAGTTAGTACAATTCTACCATCTGGTCCGGTATCACCTGCGACTGGAGATATGGTTGCTCATACAGCAGTGATGTATTTTGCGGCTGCAATATTAAGCTTATCTGTGATAGGTTTTGTTGTGACAACTTTTTATAGTAAAAAAAGACAGTAATATGATGGGTTGCGATTCTTGGGAATCGTAACCCTTCTGCACAATAGTTGGAGGAAAAGATTATGAAAAAGTTGGAAATCAGTGTGGAGACTGAAGGTTGGTATCAGGAAGATAAGCCAGAAGAAAGCATAAAGTATATCAAGGAGTGCGGGTTTGAAGGAATCGACTACGGTATGAATGCTTTTTTTAAATCCACTTTCGACCAAGAGAATCTAACTTCATTCTTTGATCATGATATAGAACAATTATATGAGTATTATGCATCACTCAAGAAGGCAAGTGAAGAAAATGAAATTGCAATTTCACAAGTTCATGGATTGTTTCCAATTTATTATCCGGAGCAAGAGGCGAAGAACCAGTATGTAGTTGAAATACTAAAGAAGATGATTGCGTTGTGTCGCTATTTAGATAGCAACATAATCGTTGTACATCCTTGGTCTAATCCAGGACTTCGCAAGGAAGAAGTAAAGCAGATTAATCTGGATATTTATCGCCAACTAATACCGACAGCAAAGGAATATGGCGTCACTATATGTTTGGAAAATTTATATACTTTATATGTAGATACTTATCATGAGGGTTCTTGCACGGATGCGGAGGAAGCATGCTGGTATATTGATGTTCTGAATACAGAAGCGGGAGAAGATATTTTTGGATTTTGTTTAGATGTAGGACATGCCAATATGTTTGGGAAAAACATCTATCAATATATTACGACATTAGGTAAACGTTTGAAGACGGTTCATATTCACGATAATGCAGGAACCTGTGATTCTCATATGATTCCATACACGCAAAGAGTAATGAAGGGTATGGGCTCAGCCGTTGATTGGAATGGATTTTTAAAAGGTCTAAAAGAAGTTGGATATGAAGGACCGATTTCTTTTGAAACATTTCGTGTTATTCAACAGATGCCAGACGAACTTTTAGGATATGTGTTGAAGTTAATTGGAGCTATGGGAGCATATTTCAGGAAGGAAATTAGTTCGGATGAAATCTAGAGACGAATTAAAAGAACTTTTCAAGTCATATACTTGGGGACAAATGAATGTCCATGTTCATACCCATCTTTGCGATGGAAAGCCAGAGATGACTGTAAAGAACATTGCAAAACAGGCAGAAGAGGACGGTGTGCAACTGATTGTCTTGACGCCTCATTTTCATAAACAGTTGAAAGATGATGAGATGATACTCTACGAGAATTCGGATCCAAAGATATTTCAACAGCTTCGTCAGGAGATTGATGACTATGAAAGAGAAGATGGAAGTGTCCAATTTCTTCTCTCTAGCGAGGCGGATATCTTATCTGTAGATGGGGATTTGAGTTTAGAACTATCGTCACTTGTTGAGGAAACGCTGGATTTTATTATGCCGACATTAAATTTCCATCCAACATTACCACTTCGTGCTGTTGATGTGACCAATCCTACAGGGAGAGAAAAACTTCATGGTTCTGGAGAGTATGCGTCAATGGTAGAAAAAGCAGGTGGAATGGAAGATATTATAAAAGCAATGTATGTTGCGCAGGCAAATGCAATTAAAAAATCTCCATACCAAGCGATGCTGGGACACTTTTTTGCAGCGCATAGCTATAACGGACCTTATAATTGGTTTGGTCTTGAAGAGAAACATTTACCGGTGATGAAAGAATATGCGGAGCAAGTGTTAGAGGCGTGTGCAAGTGCTGGAGCATTTATCGATATCACTGGAAATCGCATCAAAGATATGGATATTGATGCGAAAAGACATGAGATGGGATTCTTATTCGATTTTCAAATGTGGTTTTTGGGACGATGCAATGAACTTGGCATTGTGACTTGTCCGGGAGGCGATGCCCATGATTTGAGTCGCATTTCAGGGACGTGGTTTTATGAAGAACTATTATCAAGAGATTAATATATAAAGGAAGAATTTATTATGAATGTATTGAAAAGAAATATGGAAGTATCTATAAAGGAAGAGTTTGATGTGGTCGTTTGCGGTGGTGGTGTTGCTGGATTCGTAGCAGCAATATCTGCAGCGCGCAATGGTGCGAAAACAGCTTTGGTTGAACAGTATGGATTTCTGGGAGGCACGGCAACAGCGGGAATGGTATCGCCAATTGCGGAATTTAGAAAGGCTGGGAAGCAAATTATCAACGGTATTCCGTGGGAATTTGCAGAGAAGTTAATCGATGCAGATATGGCGTTAAATGATTTGTCAAAGGATTATCTTCTTTTTGATCAAGAGTATTATAAGTTGATTGCACAGCAAATGGTTGTGGAATCGGGAGTTACATTGTTTTTACACACGTATGTTACTGGCATAGAAATGCAAGATGGACATATCTCCCATGTATATATTGTAAATAAGTCAGGAAATGCAGCACTTGGGGCAAAGACAGTTATTGATTGTACAGGGGATGCTGATATTGCATATGAAGCTGGAGTACCAATGCTAAATGATAGTGATAGCATTCAACCAATGACTTTGTGGTTAAAACTTGGTGGTGTTGACACGGCGGCGATTGAAGCAGCTGACAGAGCAAACAAATCTAAGAGAAGACAGATTTGGCCAATACATGAGAAATTGAATGAATTACGAAACGAAAAGTTTGTTCCTCAATTTGGAGGGCCATGGGTGTTCTCGACTTTTCATGAAGGTATTGTGAATATCAATATTACTAGGGTGTCTGCAAACTCTGCAGATGGAGATGATTTAACTCGTGCTGAGGTGACATTGCATAATGATGCGTATACTCTTATTCAACTCTTGAAAGAGAATTTTGTGGAGTTTAAGGATTGTTTCATATTACAGTCTGCCACGACAGCAGGGGCTAGAGAGAGTAGACGAATTAAGGGTGTGTATACTGTACCAGTAGAAGAATTATTAGAGCGTAAGCATTACGAAGATTCCATTGCGATGGGTGGTCACTGTATCGATGTGCATCGTGCAGAGTCCTCTGAGCAAGATGTGCAGTTTTTGACGGAGCCGTATTATATACCATATCGATGCATGATTACTGCGGAAGTAGATAATTTACTTGTAGCAGGTAGATGCGTGTCTGCGTATAAGGAGGCCCAAGCGACTATGCGTGTACAGGGACCTTGTATGGCAGAGGGGCAGGCAGCAGGATGTGCAGCGGCTATGTGCGCTTTAGAAAACAAGAAAGTTATGGAAATTGATGTACAAGTATTGCGCGCACGCTTGAAAGAGCAGAATGTAATATTATAGTTTGAGAAATAGGAGAAATTGGGCTCATGTCAGAAATTATGGGACATAGAGGTGCAAGGAGTGAATGTAAGGAAAATACAATGGAAGCTTTTCAAAAAGCTGTAGAGCTTGACGCATGTGGTATTGAGTCGGATGTTCATATGCTCTTGGACGGCAGTATGGTGATGTATCATGATGCAGTAATACCGGAAACAAACGAAAGCCTCTATATGTTTGACGGAGAGTCTATCTCGTCACAAATCATGGATATTGTTTTCTTTGAGGAGTTTTTGAAATACTATTCTCAAACGGGAAAACTGCTTAATATAGAGATTAAAGATAAAAGCGGATTCTGTATTGATATTGAGGAGCATTTCATGAAGTTACTTCAAAAGTACAATATGAAGGACCATTGTATTATTTCTTGTTTTAATCACTACATACTGAGAGATATCAAGGGAAAATATCCTGATTGGAAGGTGGGGGCACTATATCGAAAGCGTTTTGGGAAAGATATGGTGGCTTATTGTAAAGAGTATGGAATTGACGCGTTGCATCCACATCACACAGATGTGGACAGAGATTTTGTAGAAAAATGTCATGAAGCCGGTATCATGGTAAATGTATGGACGGTAAATGAAGAAGAAGACATCCTCCGTATGAAAGATATTGGTGTAGATATTATTATGACAGATGATATTCCCTTAGCAAAAAAACTTCTGCAAAACAAATAGAAGGAGAATGGTTATGTTAGATCTGGAGCGTTACGCTTGCCTTGCAAGGCAGGCGGTTGCAGAGGGGTGCGTGCTGCTGAAAAACGATGAGAACACATTGCCAATTCCGAAAGGTGGCAAGGTTGCAAGTTTTGGGCGCAGTCAATTCAACTATTATAAAAGCGGAACCGGTTCCGGTGGAAAAGTAAATGCAGCTTATGTTGTCAGTGTACTGGATGCACTTCAAGGTTGTAAAGATATTGTTGTGAATGAGACAGTGTTAACCGTTTATGAAAAATGGCTCGAGGAGCATCCGTTTGATGAAGGAAAGGGATGGGCAACAGAACCTTGGTGTCAGGAAGAGATGCCTCTTTCAGAAGAGGTTGTGAAAGAAGCGGCTCTTGAATCAGAAATGGCGCTTGTAACCATTGCAAGATTGTCCGGAGAAGCCAAGGATAACTCGGCAACAGAAGGCTGCTTCCTACTGACGAAAGAAGAAGAGCATATGCTAGAACTGGTATGTCGTTACTTTGCAAAGACAGCTGTACTTTTGAATACAGGAAATATTATCGATATGAAGTGGGTGGAGAAGTATAATCCTTCTGCTGTTCTTTATATCTGGCAGGGAGGTCAGGAAGGTGGAAATGGTGTCTTGGATGTAGTGACAGGAAAGGTTAGCCCATGTGGCAAACTGACGGACACTATTGCGAAAGACTATTCGGATTATCCTTCAGCAACAAACTTTGGAGATGATGACCAGAATATCTTTACAGAAGATATATATGTTGGATATCGTTATTTTGAAACATTCGCGAAAGATAGGGTGTTATATCCGTTTGGGTATGGACTTTCTTATACAAAGTTTGATTTAGAGACAATCGATTTCCGTTGGGACGGAGAACAAGTCGCAGTCTCTGTAAAGGTAACAAACTGCGGAAACGTAGGCGGAAAAGAAGTGGTGCAACTTTATAAAGAAGCACCGCAGGGGGCACTTGGAAAACCGGCAAGAGAGTTGTGTGGATTTGCAAAGACCGGAGAATTGCTTCCGGGAGAGAGTGAGACAGTTACTATTACATGTAACAGATATTACCTTGCATCCTATGATGACAGTGGAGTCACCGGACACCTATCAGCTTATGTATTAGAGGCAGGTGAATACCACTTCTACGCAGGTACAGATGTAAGAAGTGCTTCTAGAGTAGGAACGTTTGAAATTAAGGAAACACTAGTGGTGGAACAACATACAGCAACACTTTCGCCAACCGTTTCTTTTGACAGAATGTATCCAGAGATGACAGAAGATGGTTTTGTACCTTCTTATCAGCCGGTGCCAACGAGAAATTACGATTTGTGGGAACGCATTGTGTCTGCACGTCCAAGTGAAATTCCATACACGGGCGATCAAGGCTACAAGCTTGTAGATGTAAGAGATGGAAGAGTGTCAATGCAGGAATTCGTGGCACAGATGACAAAGGAAGAAATCAGCGTATTGCTTCGAGGAGAGGGACTGTGTTCACTAAAGGTGACACCGGGAACAGGAGGCGCATTTGGAGGACTTACGAAACGTTTAAAGGAGTTTGGCATTCCAGTGGGTTGTTGTACAGATGGACCGAGCGGCCTTCGAATGGATGTGGGAACAATTGCTTTCTCATTACCAAATGGAACTTGCCTTGCAAGCAGCTATAATGAAGCATTATCAGAAGAACTTTTTGAAATGCTAGGAATCGAACTTCGTAAGAACAAGGTGGATATACTATTAGGACCGGGAATGAACATACACCGGAATCCGTTAAATGGAAGAAACTATGAATATTTTTCAGAAGACCCAATAGTGACAGGTAAGATGACATGCGCTCAACTTCGAGGAATGCATAAGCATCATGTAACAGGAACCATTAAACACTTTATCGCACAGAATCAAGAA
>JAZOWZ010000058.1:0-84391 GCA_045659485.1 Faecalimonas sp.
GATCCAAAAGACGCAACCATCTACTATGTAGGACCAACACCTGCTAAACCAGGTCAAGTGATTGGTTCAGCAGGCCCAACAACAAGTGGTCGTATGGATGCTTATGCGCCAACTATGATGAGCGTTGGAGCAAGAGGTATGATTGGTAAGGGAGCTCGTCTTCCAGAAGTAGTAGATGCTATGAAGAAATATTCAGGCGTTTACTTTGGAGCAATCGGCGGAGCAGGTGCACTTCTTGCAAAATGTATCAAGAGTGCAGAACTTATTGCTTATGAAGATTTGGGTGCAGAAGCACTTCGTAAATTGTACGTAGAGGATATGCCATTAGTTGTTATCATTGACAGCGAAGGAAACAATCTTTACGAAAACGGAAGAGAAGCTTATCTTGCAACAAAATAATAAAAATTATAAACAGTGGTTAAGAGTTTATTCTTGACCACTGTTTTTCTATGTGATACAAAAGAGATAGTTTGAAAAGGAGGCGGTGAGAATGGAGAGAGAACTAACACCAATCGTATTTGCAGTTAAAAACGAATATCAGATAATGATGTACGTAGAAGACCCGAGCCTTATGTGGGTACAGGTGGGCGACCAGACATTTTATGATGAATCAAATGGAATTATGCGGTCGGATGTAAAGATACATCGCGTGCATATTCCGATGGAGTTATTAGATAAAGAAAAATCATATCGAGTATTTACAAGAAAAGTAATTGATAGAAAACCATATTTTCCAGAGTTTGAGGATGTGGTTGAAACAGCATATGATTTTCGACCGGTTCCAACTTCGGGAACTGTTCGTGGCTATCACGTTTCAGATTCTCATAACCGAGTAGATGGCCCAGCAGTTGCGGCTGATTGTTATGGAAATATTGATTTTCTTGTTTTGAATGGTGATTTGGCTGACCATACCCATTCCGTAGAAAATTGTATGGTTTTTTATGAGATTGCATCCAAAGTAACAAAAGGGAATATCCCAGCTGTCTTCTCGAGAGGAAATCACGACACCAGAGGGCTTATGGCAGAACGCTTTTGTGAATATACACCAACTGACAGAGGAAATACATATTATACCTTCCGAATCGGTTGCATTTGGGGGATGGTGCTTGATTGTGGGGAGGATAAGTTGGACAGTCATAAAGAATACGGCGGTACAGTTTGCTTTCATAGATTCCGTGAAAAAGAGACCGAATTTATCAAGGACGTGATTGCGCGGGCAGATGAAGAATATATGGCAGAGGGTGTGCAATATCGATTGGTCATTGCTCACAACCCGTTTACCGTGATACATAAGCCTCCATTTGATATTGAACAGGATTTATATCGAGAGTGGATTCGATTAATTGGCGAAAATATTATGCCACATGCACTGCTTGGCGGTCATATGCATTGCTTAAAAGTGATACGACCAGGAGATGAACTGGATCATTTCGGACAAACATTTCCAACTGTGGTAGGCTCAATAGTTAACGGAAAAGATCCGTATTATGCGGGGGCAGGTTTTGAACTTCAAGAGAAAAAGATGGTGATTACCTTTACAGATAGCCAGGGAACAGTTCTGAAAGAGGAAAGTATATAATAAAACGCACATTCTTACAGTTTTTTGGGATTGTTTGAATGGGAAAATTATGGTATTTTAATATTAGCGTTAGAAAAAATAAAGCGAGGTAAACCAAATGAGTAAAGTAGCTTTTTTAGGATTTGGTGAAGTAAATACACCAGTAGACGTAATTGTACGTAAATGTGAAGCGGCAGTAGCTGCTTTGAAAGAAGAAGGATTGGACTTAGTGCCAGTATATCCAATCGCTGATGATTATGAAGAAAAAGACGTAGCAAAAGCATTGGCTGCATTGAAAGGACAAGAATTTGATGCAGTGGTTGTATGTATTGCTGGTTGGATTCCAACACACGCTGTACTTAAAGTGACAGAACACTACAGACATCTTCCAATGGTTCTTTGGGGACTTTGCGGATGGTATGAAGAAGATCGTCTTGTTACAACAGCAGACCAAGCAGGAACTACAGGACTTCGTGCTACATTTGAAGGACTTGGATATAAGTTCAAATATGTATATGACATTATCGGAAAGAAAACAAGAAGCGATGTTGTTGCGGATTATTGCCAAGCAGCAATTACTGCAAAGGCATTACTTACTGAGAAAGTAGGTATGGCTGGATACCGTGATATGAATCTTTACGGGACTCTTTACGATGGTTTGTCATTAAAGAAAGAGACAGGCGTTGAGATTGAGACATTTGAAATGTTAGAAATTCAGCAAAGATATGAGAAACTCTCAGAAGAAGCAAAGAGAGATGTTGTGAATAACAGAATTCTCAAATGGAACTTCTTAAAGCCAGCAAATGATGATGCTATGATGATGGCAGCTGGATATTACTTGGCAGTAAAAGAAATTGCAGAAGAGAGAAACTACAAAGCAATCTCATTAAAAGACGTTGATGGAATGAAGAAACTTTGTGGATTTCCACCAGCACCAATCTTTATGTTGCTTTCAGAAGATGGATACACAACTGTTCCAGAAAATGATTCATTAGGTGCAGTAACACAGTTGATGATGAATAACCTTACAGGACAACTTGCAGGTTACTTAGAGTTCTATGAATTCTTTGAAAATAGTGTACTTGCTGGTGTACCAGACTTTGTAGCAGCTGATATGGTAGATGGAGATACATACACAGTGATTCCAGCGGCATTTGGTGCTCTTAATCAAGGTATCTTGAATGTTTCAAAAGTGAAGACAGGAATCGTAACTATGAGCCGTTTGACATATATGAACGGAAAATATGTGATGCAAATCATTCTTGGTAATGGAAAGACACCACCGAAGTGGGAAGAGTGCGGATGGGATCAACCAGCACCACAACTTTCTGCATTGGAAATTGAGATTCCAAGCGTTGAGAGATTTGCAGATAATGTGGCATGTCAACATTACATTATTACATACGGTGACAACCGCGCGAAGATTCGCAATTTATGCAGTATCTTAGGAATTGAAGTAGTAGAACTTTAAATTAGAAACAGTGGGGAAAGTATATAATAAAATGTACTTTTTCCACTGTTTTTTAGAATTGTTAGTTGCTTGTTTTTGTGATAACTTAAATGTATATGACTAGAATTTGATAAAATGGAGGTAATTGTATGCATACCCATACAAATCCGACAACTAGAGGAGAAAAAATTGTCATTGCAAAAGCGAGGATGCTTACGGACTTTAACTGGACTCCACTGAGAGATATTCCTACATATACAATCAAAGATGGGCATGGGATTATACCTGCAGGAAAAGAAGTGACTGGATTTCCGTATTCTTCGACGGAGGCAACCGATAAATTTATTGGTGAAAATGTTAATTTTGATACATTTTTATCTGTAATACCAAATCCAGACAGTAAGTTGTATCAAGCAGGTCATGGAGCGGTAGGAAGATGCAATTATGGAATGGTTTGTAATGGCTTTGTACGCTATGTTTTTGGTATCCCATATCGTGTGAATACCCATCGATGGTATATGATAGATGGGATGCGAATGATATATCCAAAGGAACAATATCAGGTTGATGATTTACAACTTTGTGATATCTTACACGCATTTAACGATGGAAGAAATCATGTGGCATTAATCACAGATATCATAAAAGATGAACAAGAAACAATCGTCGGTGTTGAAGTCTCAGAAGGTGTTGCACCTTTAGCCAAGAGAGGTATTTATACTCCAAATGAGTATTATGAGAAATATAGACCATTTGCAATTTGGAGATATGATTATATGGACCAGATTCCGGATGTTGATGAAAAGGCAGAAGAGCTTCTTCATAGTGGTCTTGAGAATATAGATCCAAAGATTGCGGTTGATAATGGAATTAATTCGAACTATCTTGTTGGTGAGGAGATTCTCATTTCGGTATTTGAAGAAGAGCCAGATGTGGTAGAGATATTTGATGGCGAGGAAGTTGTGCGCGAGTTTCGGACTAATGGAAGGGCATTTTTCCCTTGCAAATTGCCGGCAGGTTACTATGATGTGAGATTAAAGCAACGTGGAGAATGCGTGTCATTTTGTGTAAATGAGCCACAGATTAGACATGAAGTGAATGAGAATACAATTACGATATATGCCAATCCAGAGGATTCAAAAAGTGAGATTTTGTATATGGATTTTCGTATGGCAGGAAAAGAAGTGTCGGGAATTGCAACGTTCGAAGTTTTGACAGAAGAAGAGATAAAATCAGGTGTTATTACAAGAAAAATACCAAAGGATGCAGAAAATTATAAGATTCATTTCCGCAATCCATATGGCATTTGGTCGCATCAAATGATACCGATATACGAAGAGAGGATATAACTATGGAAAGTTCACAGACAACAAAAAAGAGATTAGATTATAAATGGGTGATTGTAGGACTATGCTTTTTGATGGTAATGACAGCATTAGGATTTTGTAGTTCTATCAAAGGAAAGTATGTTGGCCCGGTATCTACAGCGCTTGATATTGAAAGAGGACAATATTTACTTACAAACACATTCCGCTCTGTTACCACAGCAGTGATTAACCTGTTTTTTGGTACACTGGTAGCTAAGTTTGGAACAAAGAAACTTATCTGTGGAGGGTTCTTATCCTTGATTGGCTCGTGCGTTGTGAACTCATTTGCAACAAACGTGTACATGATTTATGTGGGTGGTGTCTTGTTAGGATTAGGTCTTGCATGGACCACCACTGCAATGGTGAGTTGTGTAGTCAATAAGTGGTGTAAGGAAAATAAGGGAACGATAATGGGCCTTGTTTTGGCTTCTAATGGAATTGGTGGTGTCATTGCGGCACAGACGATTGTTCCTGTTATTACAAAAAGTATGGATGGATTCAGAGACGCTTATCGTTTGGTGGCAATTATTCTTTCGGCTGTCTTGGTAGTTATTTTGATCTTTTTCCGAGAAAATCCAAAGAATTTTTCGGGCACGACAACAGTGGCAAAGAAAAAAGGTCGCGGTCAGAGTTGGGAAGGTATTTCTTTTGCAGATGCTACGAAAAAATTGTATTTTTATGTCGCAATTGTATGTATTCTTCTGACAGGATTTGTCCTTGCCGGAGTGCAAGACATTTCTTATGACCATATGGAAGTGGCAGGAGTAAATATAGAATTTATTACATTAATTATGAGTGCGCATTCCATTTCTCTGGCTGGATTCAAATTTTTGACTGGATTTTTGTATGATAAATTAGGTCTTAGAAAGACTATGAATATTTGTTCCCTTGCAGCCATGATAGCAATGATTTCGTTGGCGTTTGTAACAGGTTCTAGAACGGGTGCTGCCCTAGCTATGGTGTATGGTATCGTATCGTCTTTGGCGCTTCCGTTGGAAACGATTATGATTCCGATTTATGCATCGGATATGTTTGGACAGAAATCATTCGAACAGATTTTAGGAATATTTGTATCAGTGAATACTTTGGGCTTAGCCATAGGTTCGCCAGTTATGGGATGGTGCTATGATAAGTTTGGGTCATACCAGCCAATGCTAATTGGTGCGGCAGTGGCAATGCTCATAGCAATCATTACAATGCAGTTTGTATTAATTGCAGCAAATAAGACCAGAAAAGTTGTGGAACAAAGAGGTAATTAGGATGAATAAATTGTTCATCGGCTGGGCGGAAGAAAGTATTGTGCCTGATAAAAAAGTAAGCTTGGCCGGTCAATTTTTTGAAAGAATATCAGAGTATGTGGAGTCAGAAATAAGCGTGACTGCTATGGCAGTGGAATCAGCAGGAGAACAGATGATACTTGCGTCCGTGGACGTGGCTGTTCTTTCGGAACCGATTTTGAGACTTGCGAGAGAGAAGTTCGCAAAGCTTACCACCGAAGTAGCACCGAACAAGTTGATTGCGTGTGCAACACATACACATACATCTGTGAAAATGGCTTTGAAAAAGACAAAATTGAATCGAAACACAGTGAGTGTTTTAGAAGAATTTCTTCCAAAAGGGAAGGAATATAAGGCATTGGTTACGGCGGATGAAACTGTTTTAACTCCGCAAGAAGGCGCTGAGTTAGTGACAGACAAGATTGCCCTTGCGGCCAAAAAGGCATGGGATAATCGCAAAGAGGCGAAGTTTGCCAATGAGTTTGGAAGAGCCCCAGTAGGTATGTGCCGCCGAGTGAGTTATAATGATGGAAGCGCGCGTATGTGGGGAGATACAAATACAGCAAATTTTGTATCGATGGAAGGTGGAAGCGATTCGGGAATAGAATTGTTATATACCTTTGATTTACAAAATCAACTCACAGGTGTAGTGGCAAATATCACTTGCCCAGCACAGATTCTAGAGCAGAGAAATTTTATTTCCGCAGATTATTGGGGGAGAACAAAGGCATTGCTTCGTGAAAAATTTGGGGAGCATATCTATCTTTTGGCGTTGTGCGGTGCGGCGGGAGACCAATGCCCACGTGATTTGGTGCGTTGGGTAGAACCAGAAACACCAATTAATGACCCAAACGTTAAGAGACCAAATGTTTTAAAAAGAAAAGCAGACCCTTCTATGTATGATGTGAGTGGATGTAATCGCGTGGGAAGAAGGATTGCGAATGAGATTATTGCCGTATATGATGAAATAGAAGAATTGCAAGAAGAAGCAGTTTTTGAACATAAAGTGATTTCATTGGATTTGCCACTTCGAAGGGTAACCATTGAAGAAAATGAAAACGCAATAAGAGAAATTGAGTATTACATAGAACAGAACAAGGAAAAAGAAGCATTTACCTATGAGGATAATGCCTATTTACATGTACACGCTGGAGTGATTAAGAGATTTCGTGATCAACAAACCACGGAGGTAGTCACGGCGGAAGTGCATGTGATTCACTTGGGAAATATTGCAATCGTTACAAACCCATTCGAATTGTTCTTGGATTATGGGAATCAAATAAAAGCAAGAAGTTATGCAGAGCAAACATTTGTAGTACAACTTTGCTGTGGTTCTCTGGGATATCTCCCTACGGAGAAGGCAGAGAAAGCAGGACATTACAGTGCATATATTTCCAGTGGTTTAGTAGGACACGATGGCGGAGATATGCTGACAAGAGTATCAATCAAAGAGATAAACGAGATGTTTATGTAAAGGAGAAAGCAAATGAAAGATTTAAAAAAATTATTGGATCAGATGACAATTGAAGAAAAGATAGGACAACTTGTACAATATCCATCAAGTATGTTTTCATTGTCAGATGAGGATTTGACGGGACCATTTAAACAACAGGGGATTACGGATGAAGAAGTAAGCACTCTTGGTAGTGTAATTGGTGGAAAGGATGCCGAGTCTGTGCGTGCTATTCAAGATAGACATTTAAAAATGGACCGTAATAAAATTCCTTTACTTTTCATGAGAGATGTGATTCATGGATATAAAACCATCTATCCGATTCCACTAGCGCTTGGATGCTCTTTTGATACAGAACTAGTGGCAGAATGTTCAGAGATGGCAGCAAAAGAAGCATCAGCAGGCGGAACCCATGTTACATTTACACCGATGGTTGACTATGTGCGTGATGCTCGTTGGGGACGTGTTATGGAATCTTGTGGTGAAGAACCACTTTTAAATAGTTTGATGGGTGCAGCCCAGGTAAAGGCAATTCAGGGAGACGACCTTTCTGACACAGACCACATCGCAGCTTGCGTGAAACATTTTGCGGCATATGGTGGAGCAGAAGCAGGAAGAGATTACAATACGGTAGATGTGTCAGAACATACGCTTCGACAGTATTATTTGCCTGCATATAAGGCGTGTTTGGATGCTGGTGTAAAAATGTTAATGCCTTCATTTAATGTGTTAAATGGTGTGCCGGCAACTGCAAGTACATGGCTTATGAATGACATTTTGAGAGATGAATGGAAATCCGATGTTCTTGTTATTACAGACTGGAATGCGATTGGAATGTTAATTCCACATGGTTATGCCAGAAATCATAAAGAAGCTACAAAGCAAGCTTTTGATTGTGGTTGCCATATTGATATGTGTGGTGGGAATTATCTCAAAAATATGAAAGCTTTAATTGAAGAAGGTGAGATTTCAGAGGCGCAACTTGATGATGCGGTTATGAAAGTATTGCAACTGAAAGACGAGATGGGATTATTTGAAGACCCATATCGTGGTGCGTCAAAAGAAAAGGAAGAGGCATTGTTCTTGTGCCCAGAATATCGAGCTTTAGTAAGAAAAGCTGGGGCAGAATGTGCCGTGCTTTTGAAGAATGAAAATGTGTTGCCAATTTCGGGGGATGTGAAGAAAGTGGCACTTATTGGGCCATTTGCAGAGACAAACGAGCTCAAAGGTAATTGGGCTTGTAAAGGTCTTGAGGCGGATACAATTTCTGTAAAAGAAGGAATTGAAAACGCACTTCCAAATGCGGAAATCTTAACTGCAAAAGGATGTGAATGCATTCTTGGTGATTCCGATAAGAGTGGATTTGAGGATGCGATTGCGGCAGCTAAAGAAGCAGATGTGGTAATTCTTTGCCTTGGTGAAACGCAAGACTATAGCGGTGAGGCAAAGAGCCGTACAGATTTAACACTTCCAGGAATGCAGGATGAGTTGGCAGAAGAGATTGTGAAGGCAAATAAGAATACTGCGGTTGTGTTATTTACAGGACGTCCACTAGTGCTTAAACGCTTAGATGCAGTTGCACCAGCGATTTTGAATATGTGGTTCCCAGGAACAGAAGCAGGAAATGCAGTGGCTGATTTGCTACTTGGTAAAGTGAATCCAAGTGGAAAACTTTCTATGAGTTTCCCAAAATCTGTGGGACAGTGTCCAATTTATTACAATCGTACCAATACAGGAAGACCAAAATCAATGGCAGAGGATGATGTATTTAAGCCATTCCATTCGAACTATTTAGATTGTGGAAATCTGCCATTATATCCATTTGGACATGGTCTTTCATACAGTAATTTTGTTTATGAAAGCTTAGAATTGTCACAAGAATCTTTCAAAGCAGATGAAAAGGTGACAGTAAAGATTACAATTCGCAATGACAGCGATCGCGCTGGAAAAGAAACGGTGATGCTTTATATGCGTGATAGAATTGCATCTATGATTCGACCAGTGCAACAATTGATTGCATTTGAAAAAGTTGCATTTGAGGCAAATGAAACAAAAGTCGTTGAATTTACAATTGAAGAATCAATGCTTCGCTTCTGGAATGCTAAGAATGAATTTATTTCAGAGCCTGGATTGTTTGAGATCTCGACAGGTTATGCAGACCACTTAATTCATACAAAGAAGTTGATTCTCGAATAGAAAGGATCCGCGGATGAAAGAACAGATTAACATCGGTGTCATCGGATGTGGGTGTCGTGGAACAGATTTACTGAGAGATACCATATTGCCGATGCATTGTGATGGAGTGAATGTCGTTGCTGTTTGTGATTCTTATGAGGAGCGAATGGTAGCGGCAGCGGATAAAGTAGAAGAAGAGACGGGCATTCGCCCGTTTCTTTTCAAAGAATACAAAGATTTGATTGCACGTAAGGAAATTGATGCAGTCGTGATTGCAACTGCCTGGGAGCCGCATATAGATATTGCCATCGACGCTATGAGGGCAGGAAAATATGTTGGAATGGAAGTTGGCGGAGCATATTCTATTGAGGATTGCTGGCGCCTAGTTGATGCTTATAAAGAGACAAACAGTCACTTCATGTTTTTGGAAAATTGTTGCTATGGGAAGCGAGAATTAATGGTTCAAAATATGGTGCAGCAAGGTATATTTGGGGAGATTGTACATTGCGAAGGTGGCTACTGCCATGATTTGCGTAGTGAAGTGGCAAATGGAGAGAAAAATGCTCATTATCGTTTGCGCAACTATTTAAGTCGCAATTGTGACAATTATCCTACGCACGCTTTGGGGCCTATTGCAAAAATCTTGGACATCAATCACGGGAATCGTTTTGTTTCCTTGGTTTCGGTTGCGTCCAGTGCAAAAAGTTTACATACATACATCCGAGAAAATTTTGAAAAGCATCCACAGATGGAATCGGAATTTAAGCAAGGGGATGTGGTGACCACAGTCATTCATTGTTCGGGTGGTCAAACGATTACATTGACATTAGATACCACCTTGCCGAGAACTTATTCACGACGTTTTACCGTGCGAGGAGTGAAAGGCGGGTATTTTGAAGATACAGATAGTGTGTTTGAAGACGGCAAACACAACGAATATGAATGGGAACCGTCTAAAATTTGGGGTAATGCAAAAGAGTACGAAAAGGACTATGAGCATGAACTATGGCGCGGTTATATTCCAAGAGGTGGCCACGGAGGGATGGATTGGTTGTTGTTCCAGGCGTTTTTTGATGCGGTAAAAGACAATGCACATCCACCGATTGATGTATATGATGCTGTGACCTGGATGGCAGTTACGGCACTTAGCGAGCAGTCAATTAAAAACGGAAATATACCAGTAGAATTTCCGGATTTTACAGAAGGAGCATGGAGGGAACATTAATGAAATGTGTGCAACGTCTAAATGGTGAACATATGGAGTGGCTTATTGACGTGCATCGACATTTTCCAAATAGTTTTAGTGATGTTTGGTTGTCTGCAGCCTATGGTTATCCCAACCTTAAGAAACATCGAAAGTTATCCGAAGAACTTTCTAAAAGTGCTACATTACTGAGAAAAAATGGGATAGGTGTATCGCTGCAACTTAGCAATACTATCGGACATGGACAGTACATGGCGGCCAAGGATTGCAGTGCTTTGCAAGAGGAATTAAAGGAAGCAACTCGCTTGGTGGGGCATGATGGAACAGTTGCAGAGTATGCTTTTTGTTGGCGAGATGAAATGTTTCTTGCCTATGTGGAAGAGCAGTTATACTGGTATGTGAAAAACGTAAATCCCGAAGAAGTTTGGTTGGATGATGATTTGCGTGCAAACAATCATTCCCCAGTTCAGTATGGATGTTTTTGTGAGAAGTGTATTGAAAAATTTAATGGACTTTATGGTTATGAGTACGACAGAGAAATGTTATTGAAAGCACTGGAAGATGGGGACTTATCTGTGCGACAACAGTGGAGTTTGTTTGTGCAGGAAGGACTGTCAATATTTGTAGAGCGAATCTGCAAAAAGATGGTGAGTATCAAAGCGGATATAAGCATTGGTTTGCAAAATGGTCCTAATGGTTGCTATGCTGGATTTGGTTATGATTATCTGTTAGAGCCAATTTATCGAATAACAGGTAGGCCACTGATGTATCGTGCAGGTGCAGGGGCGTATCAAGATTACAATCCAAATGCACTCATTGAAAAGGCGTATTGCCTTGCCTATCAATATGCCATTTTGCCAGAGTATGTAACTGCTTATTATGCTGAAATAGAAAATACTCCAAATACAGCGATGGGAAAAACAATGTATGGAACTGCATTTGAGGCAACACTGGATTTGGCTCTCGGAGCAACGGATTGTTGTTTTGCTATGCTAGGGGTTGTTCCGGAAGAAGTGGAGTTTTATGAAAACGGGTTCAAACAGTTTGAAAAATTTGCTCCTTATTGGAAGAAACTCGCTGGACTTTCAAAACAATCTTGTCCAGGGGGCGTTTGGTTTGCATATACAAAAAATGCGAATATAGAATGCTATGAAAAAGCCAATGAATTGCTAAGATGTGGACTGCCCATATCTCATGACCCACGTGGATGTGATGTGATTTTACTTCATCCGGAAGTTGCACGGCAAATGCAAAAGAAGGAATTGATGGAGCTATTAGATAAATGTGTACTGACAGATGCTAGTACAGTGGCATACATACAAAGTCAGGGAATCGATTTGGGATTTGTAACGAGACCGATGGAAGCACAGGAAAGTATCCATTATCGGGAAGTTTATACGGAGCATCCTGTGAATAAATACCCTGGTCGGAGCTTTAAAACGGGCTTTTTCACGAATGGGTATGGTGGATATGAGTTTATTGAAAAGTATCCTTCCGATGGAGAGGTTATCGGTAGATATTCCAAGGAGGGGATTCTGTGCGAAGTGTCAGATGTTATTTTTACGACTGGGCAAGGAGGAAGATGGGCAGTTGTTGGTTATGGATTGTGGAAATCGAATATTTCCAGTGTGCAGAGAAGTCGAATCCAAGACATTATAGATTATTTGAAACCGGCTACATTGCCAGCTAGAATTATAAATCCAATACAGGCAGTCGTGATACCACGTGTGTCTAAAGAAAACAATAGAACGGTATCGGTATCAGTTGTCAATTGTACCATAGAACAGCAAGAAAATATAAAAGTACAAATTCGACGTCCGTTGAGTGAAACGTTTTTCGTTCATTCACAGGAAGAGGTGGATGTGGAAGCGACGTTTGAGAAAGAAGAAAATGATGTAATAATTACAATTCCACAGATAAAACCGTGGTCAATTGTTACCATTGAAGCAAAAAGAAAGGATGAGAAATCATGGGAAGAATCACAGTAGATTTCAGTCAGAAATTAGGAAAAGTTAAGCCGTTACATGCGGTCAATAATGGACCAAAAGGCACAAGAGTGAATCCACAGAAAGGTAATTTTGTCTATTATGAGGCGGCAAATATTCCGTATGCGCGGAACCACGATGCTTCTTTTAATGCAGGATATGGTGGGGAGCACACCGTAGATGTGCATGCGATTTTTCCAAACTTTGAAGCAGATGTCAATGACCCTGCTTCTTATGATTTTGTCTGTACAGATAAATACACAGCTGATATTTATGCAGCAGGAACAAAGGTGTTCTATCGACTAGGAACAAAGATTGAGCACGGAATTAAGAAATACAATACATTACCACCGAAGGATTTTAAAAAGTGGGCAGAAATTTGCGAACATATTATTGCGCACTATACGGAAGGATGGGCAGACGGATTCCGATATGATATGGAGTATTGGGAGATTTGGAATGAGCCAGACCAAGACCCAGATGATTCTCCGAACAAGCGCACTTGGGGAGGAACAAGAGCCCAGTTTTTTGATTTTTATGAAATTGTTGCAAAACACTTAAAAGGTCGTTTTCCGAGTTTGAAAATTGGGGGGCCTGCCGTTGCTTTTAATGAAGAGTGGACGGCGGAGTTCTTAGCAGAAATGAACCAAAGAAATGTGCCAATGGATTTCTTTTCTTGGCATTGCTATTGTGTAGAGCCAGAAGCCATTTTGGGAAGAGCAAAGCGATTCCGTAAAATGTTGGATGATAACGGATACGAAGAGACAGAAAGCATTTTAAATGAATGGAACTATGTGGCTGATTGGGGCGCGAATTTTGTCGAATCCTTGCTCGTTATTCACGGAATGAAAGGTGCTGCATTTACCGCGGCTTGTATGTTAGCATCACAGGATTCGCCGATTGATATGTTGATGTATTATGATGCACGAACAGGAACAGGATTTAATGGAATGTTTGATTTTTACACCTGTAGACCACTCAAAGGATACTATCCGTTTAAAATGTTTAGTGCTCTGTATGAATTGGGAACTGTATCAAAATGCACAGTGGAAGGCGAATTTATTTATGTGGTTGCAGCAAAAGGTGACGACGGAAAAGCAGCGTGTATGTTAGCGTATTATACGGATGATGATACCGCTGGTGACATTACGTTACATATGCAACTTCAAAATGTACAAGGAAACTTTGAATTATATTTGCTAGATGAAGAACACACAAATGAATACATCAAAGATGTAAGCACAGATTTTGAATTGACGTTACAGAGAAATTCAGTTGTGCTTTTGAAACGAAAATAGGGGGAAGTGTCATGATTTTTGACAATATTCTGTTTCATAATGTAGAAAATATGGAGCTTACAGATAAAGGATATCTGATGTGTAGAGTTCCTGAAAATGTGAGAGAACAACTGAATGATACGGCGAAAAATAGTGCGAGTTTTGGTGGCACTGGAGTGGAACTCAGGTTCAAACTTAAAGGTGATTCCGCAACGATCATTTTGAATGCGGCAAAGATTTCCATTATGGAGGCACCAGTGATATATATATATTATGGTTCTTTCCAAGGGGGATGGGAGTGTTCTTCCAGGGCCTTAGTACAGGGCGAAAATCGTATTGAGATTAAGAAACCAGAAAATTTGGAGTTCTTAAAGAAATTAGCCAAGGAAAAGAATCTTCCATTTAATCCAGAAGTTGTGAGAATTGTTTTACATTATGGAAGAACATACTATGTAGGAGTAGAGGGAGAGGTAGAGCCACCGACAAAAGAGGATTTGCCAAACAAAACTTATTTAGCGTACGGTTCGTCCATTACCCACGGAAGCCTGGCTCTCGGAACAACATATACCTATCCGTTCCGCCTTTCGCAAAAACTTGGCTGTGATTATATAAATCTTGGTATGCCAGGTTCAGCACAGATGGAAAAGATAGTTGCGGAACATATTCTTTCTCGTAAAGATTGGGATTTTGCTACTGTAGAAATGGGAATTAATATGCTGGAAATGGACGTGGATCTTTTTGAGCAAAGGGTAGATGTCTTTACAAAAATCTTAGCACGTGAGACAAGACCGATTTACGCCACGAGTATTTATGGATTTAGTAATCCAAATGGGCAGGAAGATGGAAAGAAATTCCGACAAATCGTAGAGAAATATGCAAAAGAAAGATTGATGTTTGTGGATGGATTGAAACTTTTGAATAATCCGACATATATTTCGCAGGATATGGTGCATCCGTCCTTGGAGGGAATTGCAGAGATTACAAACAATTGGTATGAAATACTTTCGAAAATCGAAAGATAGATTGTATATTAAAAAGACTGTTACATTTACGCAAAAATAGTAAATGTAACAGTCTTTTCTTGTGCAATTTTATAGAAAAAACGAAGTTTTGCAACTTTTTTGGAATTGTTTTGGAAACAAAAACTAGATATCATTAATTATAATTATATTTTATGTGGTGAAGTTTGACTAAAAATCGAAAAGAGGCAAGAAAAATGCATATATTAATCAACGAAATGCCATACAGACCAAATGTGCAATTGATGAATCCATCTTCAATTTTACAGATACATAGAGGAACAACTCAATTACGAATGACATTTCAAGCAGTAGATGTTGTAAATATTCATATTTCATTTCCAAAAGGTGGTGGGGTGAGAATCCATAATGATAAAACAGGGATGTTTTCGCCAGAGGAATTGTGCAAAATACACTATCAGGAAATTGATGAAAACACATTGAAACTAACAGGGAATGGAACGTCAGTTACGCTGTATACTGCTTCTGATAAATGGGAGATTGCTGTTTATGACAGACGTGGTGACCAAAAGACTATTATCACTTCTGGGATAGGAATGTACCGACAATCCAATTTTAAGATTGGGGTGAATATTGATGAGAAACCATCCCTTTACCGTGTGTTCTTTCCAATACATGAGGGGGAAGAATTCTTCGGATTTGGTGAACGTTTTGATTGTTTGAAGCAGGATAAAAGAGAACTTTTGATGTGGAACACAGATGTGTTGGTGCTTGGAGGTAACTATTCAGATCTTGCATTTGATAATTGCGAAAAAACACAAGCATATAAAAATATACCGTTGATCCATTCGACCAACAACTATTCACTATTTTTTAATTCTTATTTGCCAATCAGTTTTGACATTGGAAAGAATTATCCGAATCGAATGAAGACAGAGATTTATGGAACGGAATTTGATTTATATATTTGGACTGATACTCCAGCGGAGAACTTGGTTCAGTATCACAAATTAACGGGAACGCCGTTCATTCCTCCAAAGTGGGCATTTGACTACTGGATGGGCGGAGGTCATCCGATATGGAATACACCAGATAAGAACCATGCATTCCAAAATCTTACAAATGCATTAGATAAATATGAATCTTATGGCATCAAGATTAATCAAGCATACTTGGAAGTTGACCCAACAGAAGAAATATTGGGAGGTCTTAGAGACCGTGGTGTTCGTACTTTTATGTGGACAAATTCCTGCTTGCCAGCATTTGGAAAAAGTAAGTTAAACTATGATGAATATCGAGTGAAAAAAGCAAGTAATCCAAATGAGGTTATGAGATATAACTACATTGACTTTACGGATGAAAAATCCAAAGAAGTCATACGAGATAAATTCAAAGGACCTTGGAACTTAGGTGTCTGTGGCGAGATGGTAGATTTTGCGGACTCTATGCCAGAAGATTCCCTCTGTTCAAATGGGAAGACCGGTACTCAGATGCATAACGAATATGCGTACTGGTACGGAAGAAGAATGAACGAGGCATTCAAAGAGCGATTGGGAGATGAATTTGTTTTGTTCCAACGCTCGGGATGTGCGGGAACTCATCACTACACAGCCTCATTTGGAGGAGACAGTTTTTCGAGTTTCTTAGGACTTAAGAGAAGTGTATGGCAATTACTCTCAGCATCAGCATCAGGCATTTCCGTATGGGGAAGTGACATTGGTGGTTTTGCACTGAAAAGTTGGATGGAAAGCGAAGGACCTGATTTTGAAGAACTCTATATGAGATGGGTGCAATTTGGAACATTTACACCGCTTATGAGAGACCATTCATGGCACGGAAAACATCATCCATGGGCAAATGGTGAGAGAGGACTTGAAAATTTCCAATATTACTATGCATTGCGTATGAGGTTGTTAGACCACATCTATAACGCAGCAATCCAAAGTGGTCAAGATGGAGGAACAATGGTGGATTCAATGACTATGGCATACAATCTGTCACCTTCCGTTGATATGCAGTATTTGTTCTGTGACGAGTTCTTAGTAAGACCTATTGTAGAACTCGGTGAGAGAAGCGTAGAAGTAATCTTCCCTGAAGAAGGATATTGCGACTTCTACAGTGGAACGTATTACTCTGAAGGTACACAAGATGTGGAAGCACCGATTGACCGCATTCCTTTGTTTGTAAGACCGGGAGCCGTGATCGCTTACAATGACTATCCAGAGGATGTGATACCGACGTTAGAAAAAGAACGATATGAGGAAGCGCTCCTTCTTACAAAACCAACAGCGGAACGAAATAGTAAGTTCTGCTCAGCAAAAGGTGAATGGATTTTCAATTACAAGCCAGACGAAGAAAGTTATGTTCTTACTGTCAATCAAGCATGCGAGCGAAAAAAGATTATTTTGCTAGGTGTGAATGTGGAAGATGTCAAAGCAGATGTAGAGGTGATAGATATTTGCTATGACGAAGCGAAGAATCAAACCGTAGTGGAATTGAAAGAAGCATGGAAAGAAATCCAAGTATTACCAAGAAGATAGGAAATAAAAATCAGTTAGAATAGAAAAAAAGATAGGAGAGAAAAGTATGAAGCAGAGAATGAAGCGCGCAGTTGCATTTGTGTGTGCAACAGTTATGGCTGTAAGCGGTTGCTTAGTAAAAGATGTAGTGACATCAAAAGCAAGTGATTCAGACTCAGAAAGCCACCCTGTAATCAAATTCAACAATCCAGGTATTGGTGTCAATGTTGGAGACAGAGTTGACCTTACCAAGTATGGAGTTCAATTTGAAGACGGGAAAACTACGGAAGCGAAAGATTTGAAATGGTACGGAAGTAAGAAAACTTACACAGTTCCATTTACTTCTCCAGCAATCCCTGCGAAAGTAGGAGATAAAATTGTTTTATCGAACTACGAAGTAGAGTTTGAAAAAGGAAAGGCAAGTAAAGTAGACGCTTGGAAGAATGGAAACCAAGCGATTTGGACTTTGGATGTTGCAGAAGAAGGAGTCTATCAATTAACTGCTAAATCCGGAGATAAGACGAAGAATATTTACGTTGTAGCATCGAACAGTTCGGATTACGTATTGTACTACAATGGATTTGGCACAGAAGATGGTTATACATCGAAAGTCAATAATACAGATATCATCAGCTACAATGACTTTGTGAATGTGGCAGATGATGCGAGTAATCCAAATTACATGACGAAGGTGAGAACAAAGGCAGCAAATACAAAGTATGTCATTGATAATGGGCGTTTGTATATCCAACGTACAGATGGTGTTCATACTACGATTGCACATTTATTGCTTCCTACTTGGTTGGGTGAATTTGGTGACTACCGTGTGGAAATGAGCACAGAAGCAAATGCATATTGGGAAGGAAACGATACTTGGCTTGGTCTTGATTTAAGAGCTCAGAACACGCAAAATCTTGCAGAAGGCCAAGGGAATGATCCGGCCAACACTGCTTATTTGATTGACGATTATATTGCATATATTGGAGAGTTTAAAGCTGGTAGCAAAAAGGCTGTAGGAACAGATTATTGTACAGGTAAACTCAAATTTGCAGGCGGAGATAACAAAGCGAGTGTTACGACAAGTGGTTGGACAGCGACAGATCCATTCACCTTAGTTGCAACGATGAACGGCAATAAGTTGTCAGTAAGTGCAGCTCAAGGGGACAAAACCTTTGGACCAGCCGAGACAAATGTAACAAGAGATTACGATACGGGTCGTATTGGTATCTATGCGCATCATGTATTCCAGTATGTAGATTACATCAAAGTTTCTCTAGCAAACCTTGATTTAAAAGAAGAGGTATCTGCAAATACAGAGATTACAGATTTCACAGCAACACAAAAAGGTGTAACAACCTTGACTGTAGAAGACAATAAGGGAAACAAAAAGACAATCTATGTTGTAGCAAAAGCAGAAAGCGATACGGAATATGTATTGTGGGAAAATAATTTCGATACAGCAGCAGATGCACCATACTACGATATGGGAACCACAAATGAGTATGATGGATTTGGGCGCCTTTATGGATCGGCAAGTTATGAAGTGAATGAAGCGACAGGACGTTTGGAAATCAAAACAGGAAGCTCACGAGGACATTATCGTTTCCCTGAATGGATAGGACAATTCGGAAACTATGCGATAGAGATGACAGAAAAAACATCAAAGTATGATTCCGAAAGTACGCAGATTGGTTTATTTGCTCGTGGTGGTGAGACGAGAAACTATACTCCAAACTACTCGGTATTACTTCGATATAAAGGGTTTGCATCAGATGGAATTGCATTGAAAGTTCGTAAAGAGTGGGTAGATGATAATACCAAATTGTCTTACAACTCTAATATTGTTTGGGGAAAAACACTCAATCGTTCGCCAATTAAGCCAGACAATCAATATACACACAAGTTGATCGTTCAAGATGATTTGATTGATTATCAAATCAATAATATTACAAGATTGTATGATGTGAGAGAACGAGAATACAAGATTGGATATGCAGGTGTTTTGATTGAAAGTGGAATCACTATCAGTCTTGATAGAGTAAGAGTATTATTCCTTCCAGACATTGAAGCACCAGAAGCTCCAATGTCAGCGATTTATGATAGAGAAACAGATGTGGCTGGTATGGCTGATGGTAGTGTCATTGTAAAACTTCCAACAACAGGAAGCGCAGCAAGAGACATTGTATGTTACTGGGGTAATGGAACGGATAAATTAAATAGCTATACACATTTCGCTAAGACAGAAGTGAAAAACGGAGAAACAGAAGTACGTGTAGAACTTGGAAGTAACATTATGATTCCGGAGGGCGCGACAGAGATTCGTGTCTATACAGAAAACAGTGCGGGGGAATCGGCAGAATGTGTATGTGCGCCACTTCCAACAGGAGTAAGTGCACTGACAACAGGACAGGAAGTGATGAGTTTCCAGGTAATCAGCGATACACATATTACAAAGAACATCAATGGTTATGCTTCTGTAAACTTTAAAAAATTCTTGGAAAAAGTTTATGCTAATGATGCAGATTCCAAAGGTATCTGGATTGGTGGAGACTTAGTAGATAACGGAAACCTGAATGAATACGAAACATTCCAAGCAATTTGGGATGGTGTAGAAGCAGAACTTGGAAAAGAACTTCCGGATATGCATGCGATTATTGGTAACCATGAATTCTGGGGGAAAGATGCGGATGGTGATCGATACACATATAAAGAAACAATGAAAAACTTTAATGAGTTTACCGGAAATTCGCAAACTTATTTCACGGAAGAAATCGGTGGATACAACTTTATTTATTTGGCTACTTCACAATTAGAAAAACCGGATAGTCCGGGAAGTCATACAAATGCAATTTTAGGTTCAGCACAGCTGAAATGGTTAGAAAGAACATTAAACAAAAAAGCGGAAGAAAACAAACCAATATTCATTTTCTTGCATCAAGCATTAAATGAAACGGTAGCAGGAAGTGATGCGAGTGGTGTTAAAGATTATGCAGAAGTAAAAGAAATCTTGAAGAAATATCCACAAGCAGTATTGTTTACTTCTCATAGCCATATGAATTTGGATACACCACAGACGATGTTCCCATCAAGCGAAGGATACTGCAATATGTTTAATACAGCAGCAACTTCTTACTTAATGAACATGCATTATACAACAAGAGCAATCACAACGGATGGGGCGCAAGCTTATTACGTAGAAGTATACGAAGATATGTTATTAGTACGTGGTAAGGATGTAGTGACAGATAAATGGTTGCCATCTGCACAATTTGTAATCTTCCTGGAAGGATATGAAGCACCAGCTCCAGTGGCTCCAGAAGGTGATGTATATGAAATCGATTTCAATAACTTTACGGATGCAAAGGGGTTGGAAAAGGATTACGATGCGTTTGTGATTGGTGCATTAGAAGAGGGCGCAAAAGAAGCCAAGGTTGAAGAAGCATTTGTAACAGCCGATAAAGGAATTAGACGTAATAGTTCGAAGGTTTCAACCGATCCAGATGGATTTAATATCCTTACATATACAGAACAACAATACAAGAACTTTGAAGCAGAACTTGTATATGGTCAGAGCTGGGAAAGATATGGATTGATGTTTGGTGGAGAACTTGGTGAGTTCGCATTGAACAAACAGAACGGTTTGGTGAAAGCAACCAATGGTGTTGCCTTTGCATTCACTGAAGCAGAAGGATATCGAAATGTTAGAGGTGCCTTGACTGCGGGAATGCCAAGTTCAGCAAACAATGCATTAAAGAGAACCACAGATAAATTAAGTAGCTTTGTAAATAGTTCAGGTAGTGCAACCAGTAATACCAATAATGAGAAACTTCATACAATGAAGATTCGCGTTGTTGGGGATTGGATGACAATGGTGATTGATGACAATGAAGATAGTCGTGTGACAGTTCGTATTGATGGTTACACAGGTGGTTATATTTCATTGGTTAGTAACGGAAGTTATAAGAAAACAGGTGCATTTAATAGTTTGAAGATTCAAGCATTGGATGATAATGCAGAATTGGGATGTGACAAACCACAAGAAAAATCTGGATTCACATCGTTAGCTGCAATGAAGAATGACTTTGATGCGTACTATCTTGCAGATGTTAAAACATCATCAATAATGGAAAAGGTAGATTTCATTAACAATTGGTGGTTTAACAAACAAGGTCTCTTGGGACGTTTCAAGAGCGGCAATGGTTCTGAGACAACGAAAGTAGATGTACTTACTTATAACAAACAAGAATTTGTTGATTTCCAAGTAGATTTTGATTATCAACAAACTTATAACCGTACAGGTATTATTATCGGTGGCGAACAAGGTGTATTCCCAATTGGATATGAAGATGAAAAACTTGTTGCAAAAGATGGAGTGATGCTGTTCTTAGAGGCTGAGGGTAAACCAAATGCAATGGGTAACTTTACAAATGGTTATACAAACAAGGATCAGCTTCGAAGAATCATTACAACAGCAGAGCTGGAAGGATTCCTAGATGCAGATGGAGCAGCAGGAACGAATGTTGATGCTAAGAAAGTGCACCATGTAACCGTGGTAGTTAAAGATAAGCAAGTATATGTTTTCGTTGATGGTAACGATGAATGTGCAATGTATTTGACACTTCCAAGTGATTACGATGGCGGATATGTTTCATTGTTCTCATCAGCTCCGAAGGAATTCGGTATGGATAACCTTGTGATTTCAGAAACAATCACACAGACGATTCCAGCAAAAGAAAAACTTGTTACAAAAGATGGCAATAAAGTAAGAATTGATTTTGATGTAGATGTTCCAGATGCAACTGGCTTACAAGCATATTACCTTAAAAAATTGGATAAAAAGGGAACGCTGGAAAAGAGAGACATTTATTCAAATTGGATGATTGCAAATGGTAAGTTAGCAAAACAGGCAACATCAGTAGGAACAGACGATGCTGAAAAAGTAGCGGTATTGACTTATACAAAGCAAAAATATGAGAACTTTGTAGCAACCTTTGAATATCAGATTACAAGAGGACGTTTGATGCTCTTCTTTGGTACAGAAAACGGTAAATATCCAATCTATAGCAAGAATGGCCATAAAGAAAATGGTGGAGTTATGCTTTATCCAGAAGCCAATCTTGGTGATGGAGGCGGAATTTGTGCAGTAGGTGATGTGGCTGTTGCAAACCAAGGATATCGACCAATTTGGTATGAAAAGTCTTATGCACCGGATTACTCAGAAAAGAATGCTGAGGGAGCAGTAAAACAAGGCGCAAAACGCACAATGACTGTTGCGGTATACAATAGACATTGCAATGTATACATTGAAGGTTTTGGCTTGGTATCTTCGTTTGATTTGAGCGATGACTATAAAGGTGGATATATTTCACTTGCATCTACAAATGCTGCATCAACATCAAATCAATATGGATTTACATATTTGGAAATCGAACCAATCAAAGATGCAAATGCTATTAAAGCAGTAGCATCCAATAAAGACATTACAGTGAAGACAGGAACAGCACTTAAAGATGTGAAGCTTCCAACAACTGTAAAAGTAACAAATGCAAAAGGTAAGACAGTAAGTGTACCAGTTACTTGGGATGACCAAGGTTATGATGGCACAACAGAGGGGAACTACAAATTTGTGGGAACCTTATCGATGGGAAAAGGAATGACAAATCCAGGAATGTTGACATCATTTATCACTGTAAGAGTTAGAGATAAGATTACAAAGACTTCTGCAGCGACAAAACTTTGGACATTTGATACAGCAAGCGATTTGTTAGATTTCAAGAGCTACTATATTGATAATGCAAAGAAAGAAAAAGTAGTTGTAGAAGCAAATGGAGGTCCATCATGGCTTGTTCGTAGTGGTAAATTACAAAGAGACCAGAATCGTACAAGTGAAGGTGGAGAAACTAAGAAATTAAGTATATTGACATATACAGGTGCAAAATATACGAACTTTGAATTGGAAGTAGATTTCTCACAACAATACACACGTGAAATGATTATGTTTGGTTCTAAGACACCAGGTCAATACATCAATTTTAATGATCCTAAAGGCAAAGATAATCCGATTTGTGTGTTTGTTGAATTCGAAGGAAATAGAAATGCCACAGGTAATGTTGTAAATACTAACTATTACAATCGAACATCTTCTAACGTAAGTAATGCGAGAGAAGATTATGCTGAAAACACAAAATACTACAATAAGAAAGACAAAGCAAGTAGTGTTGGTGATATGCACCACTTGAAACTCCGAGTTGTAGGAGATACATATACGATCTGGTTGGATAATCAAAAGACTGTATTTAGTGGAAAGATTGGCGAAGGATATGGAGGCGGATTCATTTCACTTGTTAGTACAGCGAAGGAAGGCGTTTTTGATAATTTGAAAATCACAAGATTAAATGCACAGGGACAACCGATTGCAGACAATGGAGAGGTTGTAGCAAAAGATAATCTTGATTTAGATTATGTGAAACTCGACAAACCAGTAGAACCAGAACAAGAAGCAAATAAGATTAACATTGATGTAAAGAAAGTGGTTATCTTAGGAGTTCCATCTCTTGCACTCTTAGCAACATTAACCGTAGTACTTGTTCTTGTAATCAAGAAGAAAAATAAAAAGAAAGAGGGTAATGCATAATGAAAAAAAGACTAATTGCACTTCTTTTGGTAGCAAGTATGGCATGCACTGCTTTTGCTTGTGGAAAAGAAGAAAAGAAAGAAGGAAATAGTACAACTGTTAACACAGAAGTAACAGGAACTGTTGAAGTAGGTATTAACGGTTCACGTAATTCGGATTTTGAGGCATTATTTGAAGCATTCAAAGAAAGATACCCAAATGTAACTGTAAAACCAGTTCTTTTTGAAACAACATCAGATGATGCATTGAATCGTTTGACAGCTTACAAAATGGCTGATGAAAAAATGCCAGATGTTATCTTTGATGATGCTGGTCCAATCCCATCATATATTCAGAATGGTTGGATGTATCCATTAACAGAGTTTGTAAAAGATGATGCTGAATTCGAAAAAATTCCAGAGAACCTTGTAGAAAACTACACATATAATGGAAATCTTTATGCGTTACCACAAACAATTCATAGTAATATGCTGCTTGTAAATGAAGACTTGGTAGAGGAAATGAACGTTGACCTTCCAGAGTACGATTGGACATGGGATGATTTTACAGATTTCATCAAGGCATGTACGAACTCTACAAACTCTGGTGTGGAGGATATGACTGAAGCATACAACTGGATGCCAGGAACTATGACAGAAGGTACTTCTATTACAGGTTACGTGTATGAAACGAATACTTTTAACTTAGAAGCAGTTCGTAAATATGTAAACTACTATAAAGATATTGAAAAATTAAACGGTGTTGAAGCAACATCTTTAACAAAGACATCTGCTTCAGGAAAGACAGATTATGAAGGAAAATTTGGTGTAACACCTGGTTCTGACAAGGCATTTATCGCAGGTAAGGTTGCAAGTACATTTACAGGTTCATGGAACTTCGCAAAATGGAGCCAAAAGAGCTTAAACTTTAACTGGGATTTATATCCAGTTCCACAATGTGTTGAAGGTAGAGTGCCAATTCACGTAGACTACTGCTGGATGACAACAGATGTGGCTGAGGAAAATGTAGAAGCAGCTTGGGCATTCTTAAAATTCGTTACATATAGCAAAGAAGGTAATTTAGAGCGTCTTACAAGCTACGACGAAGATCACATTACAGATAGCATGAAGAATGAATATTACATTCCATGTACAATGGATGAAGATGTAATTGCAAAATTCCAATCTCTTCCAAATGTAACAGATGCAATCATTTATATTCATGAAAATATCGGAAACGGATACTTGAGTGACCCAGAAAAAACTGTACCTGGTTTTGAGTCGGTAGAATATGGAGTTGTAGGTGAACTTGCATATGAAGCAGTAACGGGACGTGTGGATTTCTCAGCAAAGATGTCAGAAGCACAAAACAAGGCAAATAGTGAGATTAAAGAACGTGCAAAGTTGTTTGAAGAAGCATTAGCAAAATTTGAGAAGGATTTCGCAGAATCACATAAATAATAGAATTCTGTGATGTAAAGGAGATTCTATGAAAAAGAAAATCTTAAAGGTTCTAAGTTTGTTGCTTGTTGCTACAATTTTATGTTCGTCTTTATCAACAACTTCGTTGGCGCTTACAAGTAATACACAGAGTATCAAAGTGGATTACGAAAAGCCTGGAGAAATTGTAGCAGTAGAGAAGCAAAAAGAACAGTTAATTATTTCAACAAAAACTGCCAGCGGAAAAGTGAATAATTTCTATATCACTTTTCCGTCTGATGGCGGAGCAAGATTTCGCGCAGATAATGAAGGTATCTTTAAACCATCCGGAGTGTCTGAAATCACATATTCCGGAGAAGAAACTTACGATGGCGAAAAAGCAGTTGTAATGCAAGCAAATTATACAAAAGTAAAAGTGTATCATAAGTCATCACCATGGCGCGTGGAAGTTTATAATGCAGAAGATGAATTGGTAGTGAAATACGATTCAGACCGAATTTATATGGGGTACGAAAAGACAACCAAAGAATTAAGAAAAGTAAAAATCGTTTCCGATATCAAAGAGAATGAAACACTTTTTGGACTTGGTGAGCGTTTTAACGGTTTTGTTCAAAATGGAAAAACTGTAGAAATGTGGAATATCGACTGTTTGACACAGTTGTCAAAGAGTTACGGTGACCACAATGTTGGATATAAGAATATTCCATTATTACACAGTAATCAAGGATATTCTGTATTCCACAATAATACATACTATGGGATTGTAGATGTAGGAGAGAAGAACAAAGAAGAATGTTCTTTTGAATTCTATGGACCAATTCTCGACATGTACATTTGGACAGGTAGTTCTATAGATAATATTGATAAATATCATAAATTAACAGGAAGTTCTGTGGATGTACCAAAATGGTCTTTATCATACTGGGCAGGTCAATCTTCAAGTGTATGGATGTCAAATGGTAAAGATTTAGAAACTGTACATGAAACATTGTTTTCAAGAATTGACCGCTATGAAGAAATGAATACACCAATTAAAAATGTGTATGCAGAAGGTATTGCAGCAAAGACAAAATATCTTTCTATTGCAAAAGAAATGAAAGATAGAGGAATTAACTATTTTGGTTGGATGGATTCTACATATAGAAGCCATGATGATGATCGTTCTGCTGGCTCAATTGCAAAAAAGGCATTGGGAGAAAATACAGTTTATCGTCCATTGGTTCAATGGAACGATACGAAACGCGCAAGTTGGTGGACATCTGATGGAGCAAAATGGGTGGATTACACAGATCCTTCAGCAACATTGTGGTTAAAAGAACGTTTTGCACCATTCTTTGAAGTTGGCATCAAAGGTATGATGGTTGACTACAATGATAAGATTACAGTGAAAACCTATTATCCATATAATCAAAGCACTGGCGATTGGATGCATAACTTTAGTTGTTATTATTACAACAAAGCAGTTGATACCGCTTATAAAGATTATTATGGAAAAGGAAACTATATTAACTTTGCCAGAGCAGCTTGTGCAGGAAGTCAGGCATATACAGCAGTATTTGCTGGAGACCAGACAGCGGATTATATGGGATTTCAACAAGTAGTATCAGGTTTGTTATCAAGTGCTGCAACAGGAATCCATATCTGGGGAAGTGATATCGGTGGTATGCATAAGAGCTCAACCGCTGCTGAGTATGACCCAGAGTTATATGCAAGATGGCTTGCATTTGGTACATTTAGTCCATTGATGCGTTCACATGCCCAAAGAGGCTTTACAGATCCATGGGAATATGACAGTAATGGTAGCAGTGAGGCAATGTTCCAAAAATATTATTGGACAAGAGAAAATATTGTTGACTTAGTATATGGTGCAACAATCAAAACAAACAAAGAAAACGTTCCGATGACACAGGCAATGGTAATTGCTTATCCAGAACAAACAGAATTAGCTAATAATATGACACAATATATTTTCTGTGATCAATTATTGGTATGCCCAGTTACAACAGAAAGAGTAGCATACATTGATGTACAATTTCCAGAAGGACGTTGGGTAGACCTTTGGGATGGAACTGTATATGAAGGCGGTCAAACACTTCGTGTGAATGCAGCTATGGATAAGATTCCTGTATACGTAAAAGAAGGTGGTGCATTCCCTGTAACATACGGAGAAGACCTTGATATTGGAACAATTAATACTGTTGACAAGAACGTAAATGCATTGATTGTAACTCCAAGTGAAAAGAAAGTTGAAAATACATATTATGTAGAGGAAGACCAGACAGAAACATATGTATGTGATATGTCAGGAGAAGCTACTTACCGCGTGACTTCAGAAACGGGAAGCAACAAAAAAGTTGTAACTGCAATGGGCGCTGTGGCTGACAAAGTGGTTGTGGATGGCAAGGAACTCAAAGAACTTACTACAAAACCAACATCTGCAGCAAAGGAAGTTGGATTCTACAGAGATTATGAGAATAATTCAACAATCATCGTTACTTCTGGAAATTGGAAGAGCATTGAATACAGTGATACCGAAGAACGTATGGTTAACTTGGCATTAAAGGCAAAAGTGAAAACAGAGGGCATCGAGGTGAAAGAGGAAGAAGATCCAAAGAATATCGTGGATGGTTCTTATGATACAGTATTGTCTTTAAATGATAAAGAAGATTCAAAAGTAGTTGTTGATTTGAAAAAAGTAAGAGAAATCAACAAGATTCATGTTGTATGGTCTGGCTCATATTCGCGTAATCTGATTGTGGAAGTTTCTACAAATGGAAAAGATTGGGAACAAGTACACGAGAAGAAACGAGGCGGAGGTGGAATCGACAAGATTGTATTTGATGAATACAAAGAATGTCGTTACATCCGGTTGAGTGGATTTGCAAAACAAGGAAGAAGAAACCCTGAATTAGCGGAAGTAGAAGTATACGGAAAAGAAGTTCATAAGATGAGCGAATTTGAAGTATTTATGAATGACATTGGCACAACTCCAATTATTATTGGTGCAAGCGTTGTGTGTGTATTGCTTGTTGCAGGTGCTGTTCTTGTAGTTCTCAGTATCAGAAAAAAGAGAAAAAATAAGAAGTAGATACACATAGAAATAGTCCCTCGGTTCAATGACCGAGGGACTTTCGCGTTGCATTGTTTTATTTTAAAGGTCTCTTTTCTCCGTGAATAAGAACGTAACCCTCGCGATTTTTCACAGCATTGACAAAATCGTGGATATCGGTCAAACGTCTTTCGAAGGCAAAACCAGCTTGGCTGATTCTTTCATCACTGTCTAATTCGTGGATATCCCCGCCTGAAAATAATAACTTATTGTGGGCGATAGCATCCTCGTAAGCTGCATTGTTGCGCTTATCGGAATCGCCAGTATTATATACTTCAATACCATCGCATAAATCGTAGCGTGGTTCAAAATCGGCATCAATATATGGGCGTACACGATGTGGGTGTGCGTGAATCAGGATTCCTCCTGCCTCGTGTACCAAATCGGCGTATACATCAATTGGTGCATCTTGTAACTCTGGATGGGCTAGTAAAAAGTCCAAATCAATTCCATAGATAAGAACTTCTTTTCCTTTTTCATAAAGGTGTTCGATTCCAAAGAAAACGTCAAAGTCAACCTTTTTTCCTTCTTCTTTGGCTTCCATATAAACATCCCAGTACATACGCATCCTTGTTTCCCAATCTAAATTCTTAGGAACGCAGGTATTACCTTTAATAAAATGGTCTGTAATAATAAAACCGGCATAGCCGACTTTTTTAAAGGCATCTATTAATTCAGCAGGGGTGCGACGTGCGCAAGCACTTGCGTTCTTGGTGTGTAAATGTGTCTCATATTTATACATCGTTCAAGGCTCCTTTTGTGTAATTAATTGTGTAATTGACGATATTTGTGCGGTGAGAAACCAGTTACTTTTTTAAATACGGTTGTGAAATATTTAATGTCAGAAAAACCTGATTTCAAGGCAATCTCTGTCACTTTATACTTTGTACTTTGCAATAAGAAACTTGCGTGATTAATGCGCAAATCTAGGATGTACTTGTTTGGTAATTGTCCCGTCGCCTTTTTGAAAATCTGACGGAAGTATACCTCGGATATGTTAGATACTTCTGCAATCTCGGCAATCGTCAGTTTGGAATCTGCAAAGTTCTTATGCATATAATCCAAAGATGGCTGTATCAAACGAGGCACTGAGTCATTTTGTGCAATATTATTCTGCGCTTCGGTTAATATCTGATAAAAAATAGAGTAGCGCCTATATAGTGCATCGTGTTCATTGCTTGCCTGGAGAAGTAGTAATTTTTCGAAAAGCGCACGTATCTTTTCTGAACGTTTTGGAACAATGAAGTCTGGCTCACAGCAGTCTCCATAAAGGATGTCAAATTCAATTGCAATATGTTTGTCCACCGTTTTTGGAGGTTTATAATTGGTAAATGGTGGGAGATAGGTTAATTGTCCACTACAAATGGGAATCGTTGTATTGGAACAAACGTAACTTCCCTCAGAGTCAATGTGGTATAACAACCGCGCTTTTCTAGAAGAACACAAGATTCCTTCGTCTGAAGCGTGGAATGTAGAAATTGGTGTCTTTGAATATCGAACAATATGTTTTTGCTGTTTTACAAATGCGGATTGAATCAAATCACCGCGCATAGTTCGATGTCCTTCAGCCTCTACATATGCAAAAGCTCCGCTGGTTGTTATATAAGTATGCTCATCCGCGTTGTAATAATAAGGAAAAGCACCTTTGGGACAACCAAAAGTGACACCGTAACGTCCCCAACTCTGTACGAAATCTAATGTCAAATCAAAATCTTCTAATGGAATATCTTTGAGAGTCAACATACACATATTAGAAGCATCCATCTGGTGATAAATGTTGAACTTATGCTGCTGACATATTAGATGTCCCAAGTCATTTAGTTTCCAATAATCGGATATCTTCGCTTTTTGAGCCAAAGAATCCGGTAATAATGTATCGAAATAGTAGCAATCAAAATAGCGTTCTAGCTCATCGATTGACTCTAAATTGGTAAAATCTATTTCCAGTAAAGTCTTCCCTCTAGAAACAATCTTAATATAGCGATAACCACCCTGAATAGGTACAAGACTATTTGATACAAGGGAAAAATATCCATGGCACGGTTTTGAAAAAAAGAATTTTGCCAGAGATTCTTCCAATCCGTCTACGGTCATACTTGCGCTATCATTTCTGACAGAAAGTGACATTGTATGAAGCTTACGTCCAGACACTTGCAGAAACACAGGCATCTTAGCAGGCGTGAAGTTTTCGGTATAAACGCCAGATAAACGGACGGCTAAATTATTCTTTGAAAAAAACATATGCACATCTCCTCCTTTTCCTATCTTAACACCATCTTTAAAATATAGCCAGTATAAAAAATCAAAATTTTTTTGCGTTTTTTGAAATTGTATAGACGTAGGAACTTATCTATGATGAAAGTAATATGGGATAAATGTAAATACACTGTATGTATTGTATCCAAAAGAAAGGACGGAAAAGTATGAAATATGTAGTTCCAGAATTGGAAATTGTAAAGCTGGATATGTACGACGTAATATGCGCCAGTGGTGATGGCGATGGAATGAATGAGTTCGAAGAAGGTGGAGCTGGTGGCGATTCTGACGGAGATATGGACGGCTCAGGCGGTTGGTAATAGAGATTAGGAGGGAAAGAGAATGAGCAAAAAAAGAGCGATAAGTGGCTTGATAGCGGGCATGATGATGCTATGTGTTGCTATGTTGCCACAGATAACTTATGCACAGGAAAATGTTATAGAGGTTCAGAATAAGACGGGAGTCATCTTTGTTAATGATTCTACCAAATATGATATGGAAGATTATTGGGATGCAACGATAGAAAAATCAAAAGCACCAATAAGAGAAGGATTTGTGTTTGGTGGTTGGTATGAACGTGGAAACGATGGAAAACTTCAGGCATTAAAACAGAGCGATTTAATTGCTAATGGGATTCCAAAGGAAAAAGAAAACGTGTATGCAAAATTTGTACCAGCACAAGTACTTGCAGTGAAGACGCAAATTCCAAGTGACACAGCGTCAGGAACAGGCACAACTCATATACGAATTATTACAAGTATCGATTCCAAAGAATACGGATGTGTAGGATTTGATGTTTGGTTCAATAACAATGGACACAAATCTGGTGAAACACGAGATGCGTATAAATCATTGGTTTATACAGATAAAGACAATGAAGAGCAAACGTTAACACCAAAAGAAATGTTTCACGAAGATTCGGGATATCTTGTGAGATTAAAAATTAATAATATAGCAAATGATAATTTTACCAAGCTTATCAATGTAAGACCATACTGGAAAACATTAGATGGAACAAAAGTGGAAGGTATGGCAAAGTACGTACATATAGAAGATGGGTATAGTGGTTACTACAGTGTGCCAGTCAACCTCCAATCAGGAAACGAAGTTGCGGCTGGAATTGTGACGATGAAATACGACAAAGATACACTGGAATTAATCAAAACAGGAAACGCTGTAGAGCTTGGAAGAGTATTCAAAGAGTTAGATTATAATGTGGATGAAGAGAAGGGAATCATTACTTTTGCGGCTAATTCGGAATCTATGAGCGCAGAGATAAAAGATGTTGCACAAGGAATTTTTGCGAATGTGCGTTTTCGTGTAAAGAACGGAAAAAAAGCAAGTGAACGTTATGATTTTGATGTCGATGCAGCAGAAAATACGTTTGCAAATTGGGACGAAGAGTTTGTAAATGTATATGCAGTTGATTATAAACACTAATGCGAGGCGAATTGATTATGAAGAAATTGATTCAAAATAAAAAACTCGTATTTTTTAGTGGTGTTGTTCTTGTTCTTTTGATAGGCGCTATCATATGGGCTTGTGTAAGTTGTTCGGATAATAAACCCAAAGATGCTTTTTCGGAGGAAGGCATGAATGTGGTTGAAGAACAGGATGAAGATGAAGCGGATGAGATGGATGGCGAATCTGAGTTAGAGGTTGAGGAAGAGGAAATAAAAGCACCAAGCAATTGGGGTGACGATAATTCCTCAAGCATAGACAGTGGTGGTAACTTAACACAAACGCCAGAAGATGAGTCAGAAGAGGGCGAGACAGATTCAAAAGACGAAAAAGAAGATGAAGAAGCGGATACAACAAGTGGATACGGGAAACCGTTCTAGAACTTGAAAAGTTTTAAGTAATAGGAGAGATAGTTATGAAGCGAAGAATAAAACAAGTCACAGCTTTTATATGTGCAGCTATTATGGCAGTTAGTGGTTGCTTGATAGATGGTGTGATTGTATCGCGTGCAGACGGGACAAGTACGGAAGAAAATAGTCCTGTGATTAAGTTTAACAATCCTGGTATTGGAGCAGATGTAGGAGAGGAAATTAATCTCTCGAACTATGCAGTGCAGTTTGAAGATGGTGTAACTACAGATGCGACAGATGTGAAGTGGATTGGCAACGGTATTGTATACAAGGTTCCATTTGCATCACCGGCAATTCCGGCAACAGCAGGAGAAACTGTTGATTTATCACAGTATAAAGTACAGTTTGAGGAAAATGGAGATTTCCTTGCTGTTGATAGTTGGGAGGGTGTTGTGACGGAGAATGATAAATTCACACCTGAAAAGGGAGTTTATCAATTAACAGCAAATGTAGCTGGAAAAGAACCGAAGAATGTCTATGTGGTTGCAAAGAATCCTGAAGATAAAGAACATGTATTGTATTTCAATGATTTTGGTGAAGAATATGTCAATGATGTAGATGCTGATGGTGTCATTGCAGGAGCTATGTATAGCTATAATGATTTTCTTAACAAAGATGAAGCGTGGTATATGACAAAAATTCGTCAGGGCGCAAGTACGTGTAAGTATATTGTTAAAGATGATAAATTTTATATGTACAGAGATGTTACTAATTACACTACATCTAATACTCATTTGTTGTTACCAGATTGGTTGGGCGAATTTGGAAACTATAAGATTGAAATGCGGGCGGGTAGAAATGCGTCTAATAGTAATACCTCATTAGCTCTTTTGGGATTAGAATTTCGTGTAAACTTGCCAGGAAATATTGAGGGAACTTCTAATACAACGGAAAGTCAAGGAATGTATGACAAGTATTATTATTTGCTTCAGAATCATTTCTTTGGTGTTCGCGCAGATGGACAATGCTCGGTAATATATACTGAAAATGGCCAACTGGAAAATAAAAATATGACGGTTCAATCCAATACAAAGGTTCAAGCATTAAATCTTATTGATAATGGTTATTTTGTTGCTTTGGTTCGAGTGAAAGATAATACGGTTGCTTATGATGTTACACAAAAGAATGTAGAGACAGGAGAAGAACAAACAGTTTCATTAGATCCTACTGTTGTTGATGGAATGCCAACTGTAGGTAGAATTGGTATATATGCACGTTATATGAAACCGGCAGTAGATTATATCAAGGTGACTTTGGTAGATAAATTAGAAAGTGAAGAAGTAGATGATGCGATTCTGAAATCATTCACACCAACTAAAAAAGGTGTTTATGAGTTGACTGCAAAAACAGGTTCAACTACAAAAACAATCTATGTGGTTGCAAAGAATCCAGAAGATACAGAGTATGTATTGTGGGAAAATAATTTTGAATCTGAATCTGATATGCCGGTTGACTTAAAGAAAGATCCTTCGGCAGACCCAGATGCGTTCAGACGTATCTACGGCTCAATGGCTAGTGATTCATATCCTAATATAGATGAGGAAGTTGGAATTTTAAATATAAAGACAAGTACACAGGCATTCTATCGTTTGCCAGCATGGCTTGGTGAATTTGGAAATTATCGTATTCAAATGAAGGAACAACGAGAAACTATTCCTGACGCTGCAAGTCATTATGTGGGTATTTTTGCGAGAGCTCAGAGCACAGAAAATGTGGCAGACTATGTGCCGAACTATTCGGTGATTCAAAAAGGAAAATATTATGATTCTGATGGTATCAAATTAGCAAAACACAATGCGTGGGACCCAAATGCATCAAGTCCTGATAAATTAAGTTATACGCCAATTGTAAAAGGTAAGGGTATTTACTTGACAAATGCAACATATCACACACACGATATGTTAGTTCAAGACAATTTGATTGAGTACAAGTTGAACGACACTACAGTTGTATATGATGTAAGTGAACGAGAGTTTAGCACAGGGTATTTAGGATTGATTTTTAAAGGTGGTATGACAGCGACGATTGATTATGTTCGCGTGTTTTTCTGCCCGGATGTTACAACACCAAAAGGGCCTACATCGGCAACATATATTCGCACGAGTACAGTAAAAGGAATGGCAGCAGGTACTGTAAAAGTAGAACTTCCTGAAAATCACATGGCAAAAGAAGTGGCATGTTATTGGGGAAATGGAACGGATAAGTTAGCGGATTATGCTGGATTTGGTAAAGTACTTGTTCCAGAAGGTGCAAATTCGGTTGATGTTGTATTGGCAGACAATATGATTATTCCGGAAGGGGCAACTGAAATCCGAGTTTATGCAGAAAATTATTTGGGTGTTTCAGAAGAATTTGCTATTGCACCAGTTCGTGGTGATGCAGGACACTTTGATGGTGGTCAGGAAATTATGAGTTTCCAAATAATGAGTGACACTCATATTACAAATACAACAAATACAAGTGCAGAGCATTTGAAAGCATTTTTAAGACAAGTAAAGGCAAAAGATCCTGATTCAAAAGGTATTATGATTGGCGGCGATGTAGTCAATAATGGTAAGGAAGAAGAGTATGAAGCATTCAATACGATCTGGGATGGAATTAGTAGTGAAGTAGGTGGATTGCCAGAAAAATATATGGTTATCGGTAATCATGAATTCTGGGCAGAGCCTACATACGAAGATACAATGAATAACTTTAATGATTTTTCGGGAAATGATAATTCATACTTCTATAAAGAGGTAGATGGTTATAAATTTATCTTCCTTGCGACGACAGAATTGACAGCAACTAGCGCTACAAGTCATACAAAAGCAACTTTGGGTGAAGAGCAAATTGCATGGTTAAAGTCTATGCTTGAAGAAAAAGCGAAGGATGACCAACCAATATTTATTTTCTTGCATCAACCATTGGGGAATACAGTTGCAGGGACAAAGAATTCGAATGATAGTAATGCGGGTGCAGTTACTGACTTTAGAGCAGTAAAAGAAGTGTTAAAGGATTATCCACAAGCATTTATGTTCACATCACATTCGCATATGGATATGAACGTACCAAACACAATGGTGCCAGCAAATGATGAAATGTGTAATGTGTTTGACACAGCAGGACTTACATTTTTAATGAGCACACATTATACAAAGGGTGCTATGGAAAAAGAAGGCGCTCAGGCTTACTTTGTGGAAGTTTACAAAGATAAAGTATTTGTTCGCGGTAGAGATATCGTTGCAGACCAATGGTTGCCATCAGCGCAATATGTTGTGGCGCTTGGTGACAACGATGATTCGGCTTTCAATATTGAAATTGGGGGAGATGATGTAAGCTATCTCGATGGTTCATTTGACGCTTATCAATATAAAAAGCCAACAACAAAAGAAAATTCTTATGCTGTAACAGGTCCAGTAAAACCTTCAGATTATTATACAACAGAGTATATTGGACAATCGGCAAAAGGTGCTTTAAAACCAACATCTATCCCTGGAGGAAATGGAAAAGGTGGATATTCGGCTTTGACTTACAAGAAGTCAGAAATGAAGAATTTTGTGGCTGAGTATGAATTCTATGGAGGACACAGTGCGATTACAGGTCTTGCATTTGGTGGAAATGAAGGCGCATTCCCAATATCTTTGGATGGCAAGGCGAATGAAACAGGTGTCTTATTCTACATGACAAATAATGGTTATATTTATGTTGGAGGAGCAATTGATACTAACTTTGATCATATCAAGAAGCCAAGTGATGTGAATCTTTCTACAACTATAGCAGGCCAGGAAGCATTTTTGGAAGGAACTACATTTGTCCGTGCAACAAGATTAGTTGTAAACGATAATGATAAAACTTTAGGCTTAGATGTAGTGGACGGAAATGTAAATGCTGAATCTCCAACGAGAACGGTTTGTGTGAAAGTACAGAACGGAACATTGACAATTTATGATAAGGAACATGCAGACAGAGTGCTTGAAATTCCATTGACGAGCGCTTATGACGGTGGATATGTTTCTTTGGTTTCTAACACTGCAGCACATGGGGGATTTAAGCGCTTTAACATTCAGAAATTGCAAGAGTGGGATTACGATATGAAGGTGAAACTTCATGGAAATAGTGTCAGCTACTTGGATGATGCGTTTGATGTGTATCACTATTCTAATCCAACAACAACATCAAAAACAGGTGCAACATTGGGACCAGTAGAACCTAGTGCTACATATACAACAGCGGAAGAAAAAACATATCCATATTTCACGACAGGAGCATATGGTACATATGCAAATGGAGGTTTGAAACCGACACAAATAACTGCGGGTGATAACAAAGGATATGCAGCACTTACTTATGTAAAAGATACTGTGAAAGATTTTGAAGCAGAATTTGACTTCTATCCAGGACATGCGGTAAACGGTATTGTTTTTGGAGGAAAATTGGGAACTTTCCCTATTTCATTAGATGGAAATAATGATAATGACACGGGTGTAGGCATTTATGTTGCAAATAAAGGTCAATTCAGTGTATGGGGAGCTGTAGATACAGCGAATATTACTACAAGTAATAGTGTAATTGTTGTTAACGAAAATCCAAACAACGATACATACGGATATATGAAAAATGCTGCAGGTGTACGTGTTACAAAAATGACAGGTGAAACGGTTGATAATAGTGTGAAATCTCTAACGGAAGAAACGGATTATTATACTGTTTGTGTTAATGTGAGAGATGGTGTATTGACTTTATACGAGAAAGATCATCCAAACAGATCATTTAGTATTGGATTAACATCCAAGTACAAAGGTGGTTATGTATCACTCATAGCCAACAATACTCAGAGTGGTGCGTTTGGTGGATTTAGATTTTCGAAGATCACAGAAAATTATGATTTCCGTAATAGTACATTAGTGGAGTTGGATCAATATTTCGATTCGTATTACTTTGAGACAGGCGAAGGCATGGGAGAAAAAGGAAATACGATTTCAGAACATTGGGACCAAAAGCAATCAAATCAAGGTGGTTTTGAAAATTTAGCAATTAAACCGGTTCACAAAAATGATGATAAAAAAGTATCACTTTTGACTCTGCGAGGGAAAGAAATTAAAAACTTTGATGCGAGCGTAGAATACTACACAAGTTATGTTCCATGTGGAATGATTGTGGCACCAGAAGGACAACTTGTTACCAGTAAGAATGGTGTAGAAGTACTTGTTAATGGTGATGGAAAAATATTTATTGAGGGAGCAATTGAAGCAACCACAGGTTCATGGAGCGGTGAAGGAGAGAGTCAAAACGGAAGCAATCGCGTGATTAGCCCGGCTTTAAGTGGATATCTCACACCGACTGATAAAAATAATACGGCAGAATGGAAAACGAGATATGTCTTAAATGTACGTGTTCAAAATGGAGTTTTATTTGCTTCGGTGGATGGCTTTGCAGGTGAGTTGTCAGTAAAACTAACTGGAAATTACATGGGTGGAAATATTTCATTGTATTCACAAGGTCGAGATCAAGGTGGTTTCTGGCAATTTGAATTAGAAACTTTGGATGTATTGCCAGTGGCAAGAGCCAACTTCCCATTCGATTTGACAACAGAAGGGGACTTTGTGAAAATTGAAGTTTCAACAGATGCTGTTTATAGTAAGTTGATTGGTAGTCTTAAATACGATGCTTCTAAATTTGAATTTGTATCAGCTGAGATTGCAGATGAGACTTTAAATGCAGATGTATTGGTAGAAGCAAATGAAGGAACTATTCCGCTGACAATGTTAATCAACAACAATGGCGGAAATGATAAGCTTGTCACAATGTACTTCAAAGAACTTGTTGATACACTTGATTTCACAAGCTTCTATGTGGATGATTACGATGTATTGGCAAGTGGCGGTGTATCTGCTAAACGAGTAGACAGTCCTGTGGAGGTGGAAAATGATCATACAGAAGATAAAGTTATCGATGTATTGGACCTTGTTCGCGGAAAGAAAAATAGCACAGAAGAAACTACAGTAGATGTAGCACCAATCAGAAATCTCTTGGTTGGTAAAAGTATTTACGATGCTTCAGTAAGTGGAGCGGTAGTAATCAGTGAAGATGTTACTGTGACTGATGGTGATGTATTAGGTACAGTGGGTTGTACAACTATTTATCGTGATTGCACACTTGATTTTAGTGGTCTTTCAAACGCAGATAATAAAGGAACAAATGTAGAGTTAGTAGGCAGTGTTATTTTAGATAATGTTTCTGTAGAGAATTCAGACAAAGTAAATCTTTATGCGAATGGATATGCGTTTAAAGTTAATGGCAATGTCGAATTTGATTCGAAATCTATGAGAAGATTGTATGGCGGTAAGAATGGAGAAGATGTATTTTCTACAAATCTCACCTTGCTCTCAGGAAAATACACTTATATTTATGCTGGCGGAAATAAAGGGGAAGTTTTAGGCGATACACGTACACTTATTAGCGGTACGGCTGAGGTTGTTAAAGTATATGGTGGTGGATACCAAGCGGATATTTATGGAAATACATATGTAACTATAGCTGGCCAGATGAATAGGAATTGTGATGTGTCTAATCATGAAGCAACTACAGATTATTTTGTGTTCGGTGGTGGCTATGCAGCAAAAACAACAGACCCAAGTGCAAGTGTTAGAGGAAATACCTATGTAACAGTTCAAGACTCTGCACAAGCGCATCTTGTATATGGTGGAGGATGTGGTGCAAACTCAGTAGTAGAAGGCGTGTGCAACGTTGATGTCCAAGGTGGATATGTGATGGGGTACTATGGAGGAAGCCGTGATTTGGGTGTTGTCAATGAGACAAATTTTGTAATGACAAGTGGTACAACAGAGCAAATCTTTGGTGGCTGTGATAGATATTCGATGACAGGTAATGTAAATGTAACCGTAACAGGTGGCGAAGTCCAAAGAAGAATTTATGGCGGATGCTATAATGACTATGATAATGACAATGATAAATGGCTAACAAGTTATGGTGTCAATGGTCAGGTTTCTGTAATCATAGGAGGAAATGCAAATCTTTCATTTGATTTAAAGGTATTAGCTGGAGGTATTTTTAGTGTAAAAGCAGATAATTCCTTGATGGCAGCAAGTCGTTATTCAGGTGAAATTGAAAATGAAATAGGAATCTTAATATTCCTTGATGATTCTTATGCCGATAATTCTGGAAAGATTGGTTATCATGCAGATAGTTTAGTGGGGCTTGAAGATAAGTTTACAGACCGCCATTATGACTATCTTGTCAAATCCAACAAAGGTGGAACGATATCCGTGAAAGAAAATGCACTTAACATTGTTTCAAATGATGGAAATAGCGTAACGGTAAGTGATGGCGAAAATGTAGTATATAGTGCAAGTGAGCCTGGAAACTATATATTGCCAGCTTTGAACAATAATTCACAAAAAACACTTAATGTTAACTTTCAATAAGGAGTTACAGAATGAAAATCAACATAGTTAGTGCTAGAACTTATGGTATTTTACCAAACATAAAAGAATGTCAAAAGGAACAGCTTTTTAAGCTGTTCCTTGACGTTGAAGACGATACGATGATTGTATTCGAAGAGGGTACTTATCAGATGGATTGTCAGTTTTTGATTGCAAATAAGAAGAACTTGACACTTTGTGGGGATAAGACAACCTTTGTATCACATTATGATATTCAGATGAAGGTGGCGGACACACCGGGAATGTTTTTGTTCCGTGGGTGTGAAAATCTTACCATCTGTGATATTGAAGTGACGACGGATAACCCTACCAATACAACAGGTCGAGTAATAAGTAAAGATATAGAGGGCGGGACATATGTGTTCCGTCCATTGTGTCGTGGAGCGATAACAGGGCAGGAGCGAATTATGGCGCAGAATAGTTTTGATGAAGAAGGAACGCCAGATTATCATTTGTACTGTTATTTGAAGAATTTTTATGATGTATTGGAAAATGGAGACATTCGAATCCATGTAACAGAAGAACCGCAAGAACAGTTACAAAGATTAGAAGTAGGACAACTGGTTAGCTTGCGCCATATCGTATATGGTAAAGAGTTCTTTATCTTTGAAAATTGTAAGAATGTGAAGATGGAAGATATCACTGTTTACAGTTCCCCAGGACCAACAGTGCGAGTGCTTCCAAGATGTAGTGATTTTTTGTTTGAAAAATTTTGTGTCAGATTACTAGAAGGAAGTGAGCGTTTGTATGCTGCAAATGCAGATGGACTTCATATCAAAGGTCTGGCCGGAAAACTAATTTTGAAAGATTGTCATTTTGAACATTTGGGCGATGATGCCCTTAACATACATAGTCGAGCAACCATTGTCACAAAAGTGGATGCGGAGCAGAAATTAATTTCTTGTATCAGTGGATGGGAGAGAGAACCATTATATCCAAATTGGGCAGAGGAAGGAGATGTCATTGAGGTATATCATCCAAAGCAATTTCTTGTAAAAGCAAAGATTGTTGTAAAGGAATATGCGGATGGAACCATTATCTATGACACTTTAGAAGGCGAGGTACAGGAAGGTGATGTACTTGCAAATACTGTTTATTTTTCAAGTGTTCATGTGGATAATTGTACGGTTAAGAATTCCCGTGCCAGGGGTTTGTTGATTCAGAGCCGCGATGTGGTGATTGAGAATAGTCGATTTGAGGGACTTTCTCTTGCGGGGATTTTGATAGCTCCAGATATTGAAGAATGGTATGAAGTTGGACCAGCACGGAATGTGCATGTTCAAAATAATGTGTTCCGAAAATGTGCTTACGCAGGAGTAAAACACAATTTAGGAGCCATACTTGTGAAATCTTCTCACGGAAGTGAGTATGAGGCATATCCTTGTGGAGTTCATAAGGACATTAAGGTTAAGAATAATCAGTTTATAGATAATCCGGTAAGCGCAGTGTTTGTTTCGTCTACGGATGGCATAGAAGTAACGGATAATCAGTTTAGCAATTGCTGTTACGAATACCGAGGAGAAGAACTTCCAGGATCAAACAAGATAGTCGAACTGCAAAATTGCAGTCGCATTACATTGGAGGAATGTTATGACAAGTAAAGTCAAAAGGATATTGGCCATATTTTTAGCCATTACCACATTTTGTACAACTGTATTGATTTCAATAAAATCAGAAGCAGGGAGTCCGGTTTTTCCAATTTTTAATCCTGCGGAAGAAACTATGGGCGAGATTACCAATGTCACGTACGATGAAAATGAAATACAACTGCATATGACAGCTTATGGGGAAGAGTTAGTGCTTTCCCTTGCTTTTTTATCGGATGGAATCCGTATCTATGACAAAGATGGGTCGAATGGAATGTTTGAGCCAAAAGAGGAAGAAAAGCAGAGTGTAAATATAACGTCTCACGCTGGAACTACATTGTATGCACAGGCTGCGGATGGTTCTGTGCGTATTTTCTTGGATTATGGACGGTTGGAATGGGAATTGTCTGTGTATAAAGGGCAAGATGCAAATCCGGTATACACTTTAAAAGCAAGCGATTTGATGATGGAATATAAGTCGAGTGAAAGACAGACAGTTAGTTTTCGGGGAAATATTCAAGAAGGAGAAGAATTTATAGGTCTCGGAGAGCGGTATTCAGGCGTTCTCTTGAATGGAAAAACCTATGAGTTGTGGAATAAGGATTGTTGGAGTGAAGGAACGGATTCTTATGTAAATGTGCCTTTGCTACATAGTAATAAAGGATATAGTTTATTCTTTAATTCTTTTTATGGGGCAACTGCGGATATCGGAGAAAAAGATTCAAATGAATTCTTGTTTGAATTTGGAGGTCCGGATTTTGAACTTTATCTGTGGACAGGAACTCCGCTTGAAAATTTGCAGTCTTATGCTAGGTTAACGGGGACTTCGGCAATCATACCTGAGTGGGCGATTGGGTATTGGTCAGGCGGGACTTCAGATCATTACTGGTATGTAAAAAATGAGATGGATGAGAATGGAAAGACTGTTTATCATAGCAATCTTGTTTTAGAGGAAGTGTTATCTAAATATCAAGAGTTAGGAACCATTCCAAGTGCTGTTTATGCCGAGAGTGCGCCAAAGAACAATGCTAGTATGTATACCATTAGTGATAATTATGGGGTCAAAATCTTGGGATGGTGGCACGCAAATACCCCTTGGACTAAAGATTTGAATCAAAAGTTTAGCGTGAAGTATATGAAGGATATGCTCGATGGTGCAAGTGATATTCCTGCTGTTAAAAATGAGAATGGAACGGGGTATTACGAAGAAGGAACCAACAAATGGGTTCATATAGATTACACTCATAGCTCGGCGGAATTACTCCTTAGAAAAAACTTAGGCGAAAAATCGAACGTTTGGAGCAAAGGACTTGACGGCTTTATGGTGGATTATGGGGAATACATCCCAGTAGAAACCACATTTGCAAATGGAAAGTCCGGTGCAGAAATGCATAATCTCCAAGCGTATTATTATAACAAAATAATGAAGGATGCTTGGGATAGTCATAATCCGGTGGATGAATACATCCTTTTTTCTCGAGCTGGAGCAGCGGGAAGCCAACAATATGCAGCGCTTTTTGGTGGCGACCAGAGGTCGACATTTAAAGGGCTTAATCAAGCAATTCAAGGCGGTATATCTGCCGGTGCCAGTGGATTCTCAATATGGGGAAGTGATATTGGTGGTCACGCGCCTGCATCGAATGTGGCGCAAACAGAGGAACTTTATCTTCGTTGGCTTGGATTTGCAACGTATAGTCCTTTGATGCGTGCTCACGGGCAAAGTATGAACGACCCTTGGGATTATGATACAGAGGAAGAAACTTCTGCGCAAGATGCGTTTAAAAAGTATTATTGGCTTCGAGAAAATATGAGAAGTCTTATTTATAGTTCAAGTGTACAAGCGAATAAAGATGGGACCCCTATGATGCAAGCGATGGGATTGGCGTTCCACGAAGAAGGTGTGTTTTCGATTCAAGACCAGTATCTTTTCTGCAATGAGATATTAGTAGCGCCAGTGGCTACTGAGGGTGCAACATCTAGAAGCGTAACGCTTCCAACGGGCAAATGGTATGATTTGTTGACTGGTGAAAAACTATATGGAAGTGGTAAAGCAATTACAGTGTCAGCTAACCAGGATGAAACGCCTGCATATTTAAGAAGTGGAGCGGTGGTTCCAATGGAAGTGCCTTCGGATACTTGGAAATTAGCAGGTGAAATGACAGATAGTAATCGCGCAGAGATTCTTCTTGTTACACCAGGAGAAAAAGGACAAGCAAGGAGTTCTACTTGGTGGAAGAATGAGACGGACAGCATTCAATTCACATCTTCTTTTGACGGTAAGACACAGGTGATTCGTGCATCAGAAGGCAAAAAGCCAACGACTTTAAAGATGTATGATACTACGGCTACGCATGTTTATGTGGACGGTGTAGAGTTAAATGAATTCTACAATACTTCTGTTGAAAATAAGATTGGCTATGTAAATGGAGAAGACGGACATGCATATTTAGTGTTATCGTCTGCGGATTGGAGCGAAATTCGGATTGAAACAGAAATCATTTGGGACTATGAATTCTCATTAAATCAACCATATGAAGATGTTAGTTATCTAGACAAAGCATTTGATGTGTATCACTATGAATTTAAAGATGGTACAAAGAAACCAGTGGAAAAGGTCTTAGGACCAGTTAAACCTTCACAAATTGTAGAAGGGAAAACAGTAGAATATTTTACGACCCAATATCATGGTACTCATTCACAAGGGTATTTAAAACCAACGGTACCAGATAGCGGAATGGCAACACTGACCTATAAACATGGTACGTTTACCAATTTTGAAGCGGAATATGAGATGCTTACGACTTGGAGTATCTTTGGTTTTGCTTTTGGAGGTGAAGAAGGCGTATTCCCAGTGTCTTTGGATAATAAACCGGAGAACGATACAGGAGTTGTTCTTTATATGGCAAACAGTGGAAGGGTGGATGTTGCAGGTGCTGTTATGACTGGAACTACAGGAGAAAGCACAGTTGGTATTACAACTTATTCTGCGAATTCGAAATTTAGCGGAGCAGCCAATTTCTATACGAAGGCTATGGCGGATGCGATTGATCCTGTGAGCAAGCCAAAAGCAAATGCCGAAACATACACAGTTTGCATAAGAGTGGAAGATGGATGGCTGACTGTATGGGAAAAGGATAGCCCAGAATTATATGCAAGAGTGAAACTTTCTAATACATATAGTGGTGGCTATGTTTCATTGATAGCAAATAATACGCAACACGGAGCATTTAAATCCTTCCGCATCCGTTCCTTGGATAATGAGATGACATATCTAATGAATTTTGATGAATTGTCCAGTGTGAGTGAAATCGATGATACATTTACTGCATATCACATCTATCATACGGATGGCTTTACAAGGACATGGGATTTGGAAGGAAATCTTTCGTCATTATCCAAAGATTTTGATTCCTATTATTTTGAAGATCGAAATGCAGCAGCGACAAAGGTGGCCATTGAGAAACAGTGGTTTGCGAACCCCAATGATGCACCAAAAGAGACATATGCTACTTCGAAGTATGCCAATGATTATGTAAAACCGGTTCGCAATAAAACGGATAGTTCTGGCGAACGTTATAGTTTGTTAACACTAAAAAGCCAGAAAGTATCTGATTTTATGGCGAAACTCACCTATGTAACCACATACAGCGAATATGGAATCATGGTTGCACCAGCTAGAACAGTTGGTAAGGGATCGAATGGATTGAAGGTCTATGTAAACAGCAATGGCAAGATATCGATTACAGGTATGTTAGATATGAGCCAAATTGAGTGGACGGGCGAAGGAACACCTACCAACACCACATATACTGTACAAACTCCATCACAGGCTAACTACAATTCTCCGGATGAGAAAGCAAGCGCAAAATATACATTGATTGTGAGTGTTGATGATGGATGGATTAGGGCATCAGTGGATGGCATTACAGGGGAACTGAAAGTAAAACTAAAAGAGAACTTTGTGGGGGACCACATTTCTTTATATGCCAATGGATATTCGCAAGGAGGTTTTGACCAATTTGATTTAACTGTTGCTAAGGGTGATGTTGTTACGATGTCAGGAAGACCAGGAGCATACTGGAACAATTTAATTTGGCAATCTGGAAGTGATTTGGGAAGTGATGCAGGATATTTGCAACCAAATCATAGAAATGCAAGCGATAAACGTTTCACATTCTTGAGTTATTTAAAAGATACGGTTTATGATTTTGAAACAGAAGTAGAGATTGCAAACAACCATACACGCTACGGGGTGTCAGTTGCGCCGGCAGGTGAAAAATTCACTTCAAGTAATGGCATTGGTATCTATGTAAACAGTAAAGGACAAATAAACATAGCGGGTGCAGTGGATAAGGAAAAGGCTACAGTTTCGGATGAATCAAGCATTACGGTAGGCTCGGCGAGTGTTCGAACTAACACGCAATTAAGCTTACCAGCGGTATCTAATAAAGGAACAGAAGGTACGGTTTATACGTTATGTGTGTCCCATGAAAAAGGTATTGTAACTGCTTATGTAAAAGAAGTTCCAGATGTAAAATTATCAGTGCCAACAACAGAGGCATATAAAGGTGGTGTGTTGTCTTTGTATTCAACTGGTAACAATCAAGGTGGGTTCAAAGCTTGGAAATTTAATACTTACAAGCGAGACACTGTTGTGTGGGAGAAATGTGCCCAGGGAGAAGAAATGGAATTTATTCTTCGCACAGATTTTCCATATAAACATGTGGCAGCGATTGTAAAATATGATGCGGACATCTATACCTATAAAGAATTGAAGGTATACGAGGGTGTGACCGCAGATGTACGAAAAAGGGCCGAAGGAGAGTTGCTTGTGTTTGTCGATGCAAAAGAAAATGGCACGAAATTTGGTCCATGGGTGAATATTGCGTTTGAAACGAAGGGAGACCAAAGTGGTGTGATTACCGCAAATACGAAGGTGTCTGACGCGGAGATGAATGGACGGTATGCAACATATGAACAGAATATCTGCGGTGATATTGACGGAAATGGGTATTTTGACGTGCGAGATTTAGTGCGGCTCAAGAAATATTCTTTAGATGCATCTATAGAAGTTGACGAAATAAATTCGAAATTGCATTCAGTTGTTGACATTTACACTGATGAGAATGTATTCTTGTTGAGGAAAAAGCTGATAAGTCAATAAGAAGGGAGACAAAGGTGATGAAAAAATTAAAGAATTTTTTACTAATGACAGTAGGATGTGTCTTGCTTGCAGTAGGAGTTTATTTCTTTAAGATTCCAAATGGTTTTGCAACTGGTGGTGTTACCGGTATCGGTACAATTTTAGCAAAACTTACACCGATTAGTGCGGGTGTTTGGATTTGGGCCCTGAATATAGGACTTTTACTTTTAGGATTTATTTTCTTAGGCAAAGGAAATGGTATCAAGACAGTATATTGTAGTATGTTCTATTCAGCAATTACTTACGTGCTTGAATTGGTGGTTCCGCTTTCAGAACCACTGTCAAATCAACCTTTATTAGAACTTGTCTATGCGATGCTCCTGACATCCATTGGTTCTGCATTTATTTTTAATGCAGATGCATCTTCGGGTGGAACAGATATCACGGCACTCATTTTAAAGAAATATACAAGTGTTGATGTGGGAAAAGCATTATTAGCGGTTGACTTTGTTGTGGCTGCCAGTGCGTTTATCGTTTTTGATATCCAGACTGGGTTGTTTTCTCTGTTAGGTCTCTTTGCAAAGGCATTTATTGTGGATGCTGTGATTGATAATCTGAATACCTGTAAATATTTTATTGTAATTACAGAAAAGCGTGAAGAAATTTCTACGTTTATTATGGAAACGTTGGGACATGGTGTAACAGTTTCTTCTGTCGTGGGTGAATATACAAAACAAGAGAAGGCAATGATTCATACTGTATGTAAGCGTGTGGAAGCAGTGAGACTTCGTACAAAGATTAAAGAGTTAGATCCAAAGGCGTTTGTAATCATTACTACAAGTAGTGAGATTATAGGACGCGGATTTCGAGGGGTATAAAGAAATGTAAAAAATGGGACGAAAAAGCGTCTCATTTTTTATTTCCCTACAAATCTTTGTTTTGAGAAAAAACATATTTGTTATGTGAATTGAGTGTGCTTTCTAAACGTGATAATATCAGGGGGAATGTATGATGATACCATTTGCAGTTTTTAAAAGGAAAAATTGGAAATAATAAAAGTGAGGAAAAATCATTTTTACAATACTGATATATTAGTATAAAATCTACGAAAAAAAGGTGCCCAAAAAGAATCAATGTATTAGCACTTCTTTGTGCAAGTCTATAAAAAAACGAACTTTTTGCAACTTTTTTGGTATTGTAAAAAGACGAGGAAATAGATATCCTTGTTATTAGGTATGATTATATGTCAGAATATGTTGAAAAATGATTTTGGACTGAAAGGAGATTCTATGAAGAAAATTTCATTTGGGAAAGTGGGGATTGCCGTAGGGGTTGCAGCAGTTCTTATACTTGGATTAACAACAGTGGCAGCGCCTTCAGCGGACAAAGAACGAGTAGACACTGAATATATCACAGAGATTTCTGCCAAGAATTGGGTAGATAGTTCTGTATATGAAAATGGATATCAGGCTGATAATATTTCTTTAAATGGAAAAAATCAGGCTGGTTCATTTGCGTTTGATAAGAATGATGTGATTACTATCGAAGTTCCAGATGAAGTGAAAGGTGAAAGAAAAGTAGGATTTAAGTTCCACGCGGCCGACGAATCGGAGACTTCCGATGTACTCTTTCGCTTAAGTTATGGAGAGGAATCTTATACTGCATACTTACCACTGCTTTGGAAAGACAGTGTGGATGAGGAACTTCGTTATCAGACTGACCGTTTTGGAAACGAAAGAGCCAATACTCAGGTGGTACATACAGAGAGTGTCTTTGCACCATTGCAAGATAATGCAGATATTACAATGAAAGAGATTGTCCTTTCATTAAAGGGTGGACAAGTAAGTATTGTAAATACAACACAGAAAGTTATAATTGAAGAAGTTTGGCTTTATGAAGAAGAAAAACTTCCAACATATAAAGAATATGTAAAGGATATGCAGATGAAGGGAGACGGTGCAGGAATCGTTACAATTCAAGGAGAAGATTTCTCTGTAAAATCAGATCCACATATCCGTAGCAACAATGCGAACAAACCAAACTTAAGTCCGTATAATACTTATCATCGTATGATTAACATACTGAACGGAGATTCGTTTGGAAGTGCAGGCCAAAAGGTAATGTGGGAGATTTCGGTAGAGGAAGATGGTTGGTATGAAATCGGTCTTAAATTCTGCCAAAACTCTGCAGTTAATAAAAAAGCTTACCGTGCATTTGAAATCGACGGAAAAGTTCCATTTGAAGAATGGGAAGAGGTTGCATTCGACCAAACAAAAAATATGGTATACGAAACTCAGTTTTTAGAGGAAAAAGTATACTTAACAAAAGGGACTCACACCTTGGCAATGACTGCAAAACTTGGGGAAGCGGCAGAGGTTTATGAGACTTTGACAGCTTTAGTACAAGAAATGAATGCTCTTGGTATGGACATTACTAAGATTACGGCAGGCGTTAATGATAAGAACCGTACTTGGGACTTAGATGCTTACCTTCCAAATGCCCAAAAGGATATGAAAGGTTACATCAAAGTAATCAATGAGATGTATAAACGTTTGGAAGAAATCGAAGGCGAGAAACCGACTTATGCAGATAGCTTACTTTACTCTGCACAAGTTCTAGAAAAACTCTTAAAACAACCAAGAACGATTCCAAATAAATTGGATTTATTTAATACAGGTGATAACTCGGCGGTAAAACATATTAATACAGTTATTAACACCTTGACAAGAACGAGTCTCGGGTTGGACGAACTCTATGTAAAGGGTGCAAAAGAAGAATTTAAAGAAGAAAAAGTATCTGTGTTTGTATCCGTTGCAAACTCTGTGAGAAAGTTCTTGTATTCTTTAGACCCAGAGGCGGTGCAGAGTACTTCGGGAGCTGCAGGTGAAGAAGAGGGAACATTGCAAGTATGGATGTCTCGTTCTTCTGTATACGTACAAGTGTTACAAAGTATGGCAGATGCAGCACCTGAATTAGAAGGCATGAAGGTAGATATTTCCATTATGCCAAGTGAACAAAAATTAGTTCTAGCTTCGGCAGCTGGAACGAACCCAGACGTAGTTATTGGAGCTGCCAGTGGAACTCCATATAAGTTTGCGATTCGTGGTGCTGCAAAAGATTTGACAGAATATGATGATTTCTTAAATTTCTATAATTCGGAGTACAACTTAGAATCTTTAGTTCCATGTGCTTATGAAGGTGGCGTATATGGTGCAACAGAGACACAAGATTATAGAGTGTTGTTCTATCGAAAAGATATTTTGGATTCCTTAGGAGTAGAGGTACCAGATACCTGGGATGATGTACAGGAAATTATGCCAACACTACTTCGTTATAATAAAAACATCAGTTTACCGATTGCGAACTTAATTGGATTTAAATCATTAGGAACTACAACACCATACATCTATCAGAACGATGGTCAATTGTATACCGATGATGGTGCAGGTATCGGCTTAATGGATCAAAATACAGTAACAGCGATGACTGATCTTACAGATCTCTTCAAAGTTTATGCAGTAGAAGAGTATGTAGCAAGTTTTTACAATTCTTTCCGTTATGGTGATACACCACTTGGAATTGGTGGCGTATCTACTTATGTACAATTAACGGAAGCCGCACCGGAACTGGCAGGTCTTTGGGATATCGCACCTGTACCGGGAACAATGCAAGAGGATGGAAGTGTACTAAGAAGCGGAAACGCATCTATGACTACTTGTATGATTTTCAAAAATACAAAGATGTCGGAAGAATCATGGAAATTTATGAAATGGTGGCTTTCGGCGGAAACACAAACAGCTTTTGCTGAAACAATGGAATTATCTTATGGTACAGAATATCGTTGGAATACAGCCAACTTAAAAGCATTTGAAGAAACATCTTATCCAGATGAGCATAAGGAAATCATTCGTATTGCTTGGGCACATCAGAAAGAAAACTTACAACATCCAGCAGCTTATATTGTAGAGCGTGAAATTAGTAATGCTTTTACAAATGCAACGGTGAATGGAGATACAGTAATTGAGGCGTTGGATGCTTCGAAACTAGTGGCAGACCGAGAGATCATGCGTAAGTTAAAAGAATTTGGATATGTCAACAGTGAAGGAAAGCTGGAAAAGAACTATCCAATTGAAGTAATGAAAGACTTGAAAGCAAAGCTCAAAGAACAACAAAAAGGAGGAAATAAATAATGAAAGAAAAGAAAAAATTCAATCTCCCTCCTTGGGCACTTTTGACACCGTATGGTATTATCTTTTTCATTTTTATTATCATACCAGTCGTAGCAGCGATTTTACTTTCGTTTACATATTTTAATACCATTCAGCCACCAAAGCTGATTGGATTACAAAACTACATTGACTTATTTACTACCGACTCGACCTTCCTTCGGTACGTAGTACCAAACACCATCACCTATGCCCTGTTTGTAGGTGTGGGAGGATATATTTTATCCTTCTTCCTTGCGTGGTCACTTTCGCAACTTACACATCGGGCAAGGACGGTGATGGCGGTAATTATCTATTCACCATCTTTGACTGGTGGAATCTTAATTGCGAACATTTGGAAAGTTATCTTTGACGGAAGCGAGACGGGGTATTTAAACTACTGGCTTATGGAACTGGGAGTGATTTCGGAACCAGTGAAATGGCTTCAATCCTCAGATTACTTGATGCTCGTTATGATTATCGTAGCGCTCTGGAGCAGTATGGGTGTAGGTTTCTTATCTATCTTATCAGGTATTACGAACGTGGATAAGGAAATTTACGAAGCGGCTTATATGGACGGTGTAAAGAACCGTTGGCAGGAAATTATGTATGTGACAATTCCATCTATCAAACCACAACTCCTTTTTGGTGCGGTAATGGCGATTGTAAATACGTTCCAAACAAGCGGTGTAGGTGTTGCGCTTTCAGGCTCCAACCCAACGCCAAACTATGCAGGACAGTTAATTGGAACCCATATCGAGGACTTTGGTTTTATCCGAAACGAGATGGGTTACGCAGCAGCTGTATCCGTAGTTCTATTGCTATTTATTAAATTAATGTCAACAGGCGTAAACAAATTGTTTGCGGAGAAAGACTAAGAAAGGAGTAACTGATGGCTAAGTTTAAAAATCCATTTCATAAAAAGAATCGACTTCGTGCCAAAGGTGTAACTCCTACTCACTTTGACCGCAGTCAGTTAAAGATTTATGCATATATGATACCAATCTGTATCGTGATGGCACTACCGATTATTTTCATTTTTATGAATGCATTTAAGCCGGTAGACGAACTCTTTGCATACCCACCAAGATTGTATGTAAAGAACCCAACCTTCCAAAACTTCATAGACTTATTTAACTTGACAAGTCAGACCAATATCCCAATGAGTCGTTACCTCTTTAACAGTGTGCTTTATACTGTTATAACCGTGGTGACTACCATTTATATGTCAGCATGTGCAGGGTATGTGCTCTCAAAGAAGAAGTTTAAAGGAAGAGAAGCGTTATTTAAAATTAACCAGACAGCCCTTATGTTTGTACCAGTAGCTGTACAGATACCAAGATATTTTGTAATGGTATACACAGGTCTTATTGACAATTTTTGGGCAAATATCCTTCCGCTTTTGGCAGTGCCAACTTGCGTATTCTTGGTTAAGCAGTTCATTGACCAGGTACCAGATGCACTGATTGAGGCAGCAGTCATTGATGGAGCGGGAGATATAACAATTATGAGTAAGATTATTATGCCGCTCATTAAGTCGCCATTAGCGACGGTAGCAATTTTGTCCTTCTCATCTGCTTGGGGAGCGACAGAAGCATCAACCTATTTTTTGAACAATGATTCCTTAAAGAACTTTGCCTTTTATGTTTCGACTCTAAGTAATGCGACAGGAAACGTCGTGGCGGGAGCGGGGGTATCTGCAGCAGCATCCTTAATTATGTTCCTTCCAAGTTTTATTCTGTTTATCATTATGCAGTCTAGGGTTATGAACTCTATGGCACATTCGGGAATCAAGTAAGGAGGCAGACGTGAAAAAGACAATACGATTTTTGACAGTACTGCTCCTTGCAGTTCTGATGGTATCTACAACGGTCAGTGCATCTGAGAGTTCTTCCTATACCTATACTCAGTCAGTAGATAAAGAATGGATTCGAACACAAGATGCCTATATGCCAGGAAGCATCTTCCTGAATGACGGTACATTCACATCGCCAGAAGATTTATTTATCTTTGAAGATAAGATTTATATTTCGGATGTGAGAATGGATGAGAGTGGAAGTGTTATTGGAGGACACATCCTTGTTTATGATACAAAGACAAGACAAACATCAACCTTAGGTGAAGATGTATTAAAAACACCAATGGGACTTTTTGTTACTGAGGAAGCTATTTATGTGGCTGATAAGGGAGCGGAAGCAGTATTTAAAATGTCTCATAAAGGAGACGTACTTTTAAAACTAACAAGACCAGATAGTTACTTGTTTTCGAAACAGAGCCAGTACTATCCAACAGCCGTAGCTGTATCTAGCCAAGGCATTATCTTTGTCTGTGGTGAGGGTGCCTACGAAGGTCTTATGCAGTTCGATAAAAACGGTGTATTCCAAGGCTACTTTGCGGCCAATGCTACAAAGATGACTATGGGAGATCGTATTAAGGAATTGATTTTTAATGAAGAGCAGATGAGTCAGCTCTTAAACCGTATTCCAAATGCCCTTTACAACGTGGACATTTCGGATCGAGATTTGATTTATAGTATTACGCAGTTGGAAGCAAATACTGTATGGACTACGGCGGTTCAGTCAGAGAATGCCCTGAAATACCATAACATGGCTGGAACGGACATTTTATCTACAGACCTTATCCAAGGGGAGCATAACTTTGTGGATGTGGCTTCTTACCGTGACGGACTTTCTTTTGCAGTAACCAATACGGGTATTATCTATGAATATGACAATACTGGAAATGTCATTTTCTCCTTCGGAGGATTGGCAGGAACAGAAAGAAGTGGACATTTTACGAATGCAACGGCTATCGACATTGATAAAGACGGGAACGTATATGTACTAGATAAGGAAGGAAAATACTTCCAAATGTTCTTCCCAACAGACTTTGCCAATGCTACTCACGAAGCCTTGTATAAATTAAGCCAAGGGTCTTATGCTGAAAGTGAAGAGACTTGGTTAGAACTTTTAAGCCTAAATGGGATGTCTTATGTGGCACATCAAGGTTACGGAAAAGTATTGTATCAACAAATGCGCTTTAAGGAAGCTGCAGAGCAGTTTAAAATCATCGGGGACCAAGCAAGCTATTCAGAATGTATGTGGGAAATCAGAAATAACTGGTTCCAGAGTACACTTCCTTATGTATTGGTAATTGTGATTATTCTGCTCATTCTTGGAGTTGTGCGCAGCTTCCTATTAAAGAAAGGCATCTTAAAGAAGAGAAAACCAAGCGAGAAACCAATCGTGTTATTCTTTAAGAGACACTTTAGCTATATGGTGGGAATGTTAAAGAATCCGTTTGATGAATACTACGACCTAAAGGTGAAGAACCACGGAAGTGTAGCATCAGCAACTGTGATTTTTGTGCTTGCATTTATCATCTATATGGTAGATATGTTTGGAAGAAGCTTTACTTTCCGTTTTGTAGGAAGTGATGGAAGCGCGATCCTTACAACCGCAGTGGTATTTCTAGTACCTGCAATTCTTTGGGTGCTCGGAAATTACATGGTAAGTGCGATTAACGATGGAGAAGGAACACTTCGCAGTGTATATGTGGCAACAGCATATTCTTTAACACCATATGTACTCTTTGGACCAATTGTCATTGCATCTACTTATGTTTTGACTTTAAATGAAGCCGTGATTGTACATTACTTATGGGCAATTGCCATCGGCTGGTCTGCATTTTTAATTGGACTTTCAGTAAAAGAAATCCATAACTATACAGTGAAAGAAATGGTTAAGATTATTTTATTGACTCTGTTCTTTATGATTATGGCCATCATTGTATGTGTCATCCTATTCTTGATTGGACAACAAGTTGTATTATTCTTCAGAGATATCATAAGCGAGGTGACCTATCATGTTTAAAAATAAAAAAAGAAATCTCATCCTCGCAGCCGGTCTTTTGGTGTTGACCGCAGGAGTCATTACCTTTGCAGCGGCGGATAAAAAAGACGAAAAACCATCTTATGGTTCGGAAAAAAACAGCCAGTACGAAGTGCTTACAAACCGTCATACCCAGTATGTGAAAGTAGAAGAAGCTAAGTGCCAATTGACTACACAAGGGTTTGAAGAAAAGTTAAATAACGGCACTTTATCGGTATGGTATAACAAAGATATGGAAGCGCTTCGTGTGGTGGATCTTCGAAGTGGTTATGTTTGGGGATGCATCGATGATAAGGAGGAATACGGATTAAATAAAAAGTGGACCTCCAGAGCAACTTCTATGTTGTATATCACCTATTTTAATTTAAAAGGTAAAGAAGAAAGCTGTGGCCTTGACGACAGTGCTTTTAAAGCAAGTTATAATTGGGGAAAAGATAAGTTTACCTGCAAGGTATCAGCAAGACGACTTGGAATTAACTTTACGTTTACAGGAACTTTAAAAGACGATCAATTCACCTTTGCTGTGAAGGATGACAGCTTAAAGGAATCTGGAAAAGGAAAACTTGCGAAACTCAGTTTTATGAGTTTTCTTGGAAGTGTGTATGAAGACACAGTACCTGGCTATATGTTAGTGCCAGATGGTTCCGGAGCGCTCATTCGTTTCCAAAAGTCTAAGGCGTATTTATCAGGCTATAGCCGTAAGGTCTATGGTGCAGATATGTCTATGGATACCGACAAATCCGTAAGTAACTTAAATGGAAATCGTACGGATGACTATGCGACAGAAGAAAATCGTTTATCCTTCCCGCTTTGGGGAGTGGTACACGGCGAGAATCAAAATGGTATTCTTGCCACCATTGATTCGGGCGAAACATATGCTATGATCAACGCCATTCCAGCAGGTGCGGAAAACCAGACTGTTAAATTTTCTAGAGCATATGCGGACTTTGTGTTCCGTAGCGAATACAACAAACGTGTATCGAATGCGAAGGTAGTAAAGGAACCGCAGGAAGAACCAAATGAGGTAAATCCAGTCCTTACATTTACGTTCCTTACAGGAGAAGAAGCTGATTATACCGGAATGGCCAAAATCTATCGTGAAAAACTTTTAAAGGAAGATTTGCTTCCTAAGAATGAAATCGCGAAAAAAGGAGATGTATCCTTATTGCTTCATGTTGCAGGTTCGGAAGTGAAAGAGGGATTCTTGAAGAATGGACTTGCAGAACTTACGAATGTAGAGCAAGCAGAAGAAATTTTAAAAGACTTAGGTAAGTCTGATATTACAAATGTATCTATGATAATTTCTGGATGGAATAAAGGCGGATATCACGGAGCGAAGGTTGGAAACACTAAGTTTGAAGGAAAGGTTGGAAGTAAAAATGATCTTCTTGCCCTTCGTGAAAAATTGCAAAAGCAAGGCGGAGATTTAGCGCTTGTGACCAATGTGATGACAGCCAATAAGGACCAGATAAATATTCGTCAGGATGTGGCTTTAAATGCAACGCTTGATGAGATTGTAGAGACGATTCCAAATAAGAACCTTATGTATCAAGATACCTATTATCTTCGTCATGCAGAGGTTTTGAGAGTGATGGATAAGTCTTTTGATAATCTGGAAGAATTCAGCTTAGTATTAGAAGATGCAGCGAAATATCTACATGCTGATTATACGATTAGTAAGGAAAAGACTCGTAACGAAGTTATGAAAGAAATGACAGAGTCCGTTGCGGGTGCAAAGCAAAACCTATACTTTGATGCAGAAAACTTATATATGTTAAAGTATGCATCAAAGATTATTGATATCCCAGTGTCGGGAAGTCAGTACATTTATGAGACGGATAGTGTGCCGTTCTTACAGATGGTACTAAGAGGTAGTGTGGATTATTATGCACCATATTCCAACCTTGGTTTCTATTCAGAGGCCAGTGTCTTAAAAATGATTGAGTACGGTGCATATCCTTCCTTTATGGTTATGGGAGCTGACAATTTTAGTATCAGTGATACGCCACTAGAGAACCACTTCTCGTTAAACTATGGGGATTGGAAGGATAGAATTGAAGGAGTTTACAAAGATGTAAATGAAGCACTTTCAAAGGTAAAGGGCGCATCTATCACAGGCCATAAAGTGGTTGCAGAGGGTGTGTATGTTACAGACTATGAGAATGGAACAAGCATCTATGTAAACTACAACAATGATGAATATGTAACAGAAGAAGGCGTAACCGTACCAGGGTGCGGCTTCGCAGTGGAGGAGTAGGAATGAAGAAGCCAAGATTTGAACTGAAGATGACAAAGCGCAGAAGAACGGCTTTAATTGGTTATTCGTTCCTAGCTCTTTGGATCATTGGATTTTTTGTATTTACGCTGTACCCGGTATTTTTATCGGGAAAAATCAGTTTATCAAAGTTGGAGCTTGGTCTTAACGGAATCGAATATACTTTTTCGGGATTTACGTTTTTTAAACGTGCCTTTGTGAAGGATGCAAGTTTCCTTCCAAAGTTATTAGAGTCCCTGGGATTCATCTGTTATGCGACTCCAATTATCGTCATCATTGCTTTGCTTTTGGCATTGATGCTAAAGAATGACTACAAGGGAAGAGGAATTTTTAGAACTATCTTTTTTATGCCTGTAGTTATTATGAGTGGACCGATTATTTCGGAACTTTTGGGAAAATACAGTGTGGACTTTACAGAGGCATCACCAGCACTGTTTTCCTTCATTCAAATGTTACCAGAGGTCTTTAAGTCCCCGTGTATGTTTGTTATGGAAAATCTAGTAACGGTGCTTTGGTATTCGGGTGTGCAGATATTAATTCTTTTAGTAGCGATTCAGAAGATTAGCCCAGAACTCTACGAAGCAGCATCTATTGATGGTGCTTCTGGATGGGAAATGTTTTGGAAGATTACTTTGCCATATACAATGCCAACCATTCTAGTATGTGCCCTTTATACGGTTATCGAGCTTGCGAATGATTCTACCAATGCGGTGAATGTTTATATAGCAAGCAAGATGTTTGATCATAAGCTTGGATATTACAGTTATTCTACAGCTATGGCTTGGATTTATACAGGTGCCATAGTTATAATCCTATTGTTTATCTTTGCGCTTATGAAATTTTTCCAGAGAAAGGAGCGATAAGGTATGAAACGATTCTTTACGTTAAATCGCGGAGTAAGTTTACTGAAAAAGATCGTGATGTATGCGCTTTTAATTAGCATCGGTTTCGTATTCTTATATCCGTTCCTGTATATGTTTATCAATAGTTTTATGTCGCCGGAGGATTTGATGAATCCAGCGGTATCCTGGGTGCCAACAAAGATTTACTTCGAGAACTATGTGAAGGCTTTCCAAACATTGGATTTTGGAGCAAGTTTCTGGAACTCGCTTTATATTTCTGCGATTGCGGCAATATTACAGACTGCGGTAGCGGCAGTGACAGGATATGGACTTGCCAGATTCAATGTCAAACTAAAAGGAGTTATTTTTATCCTTATATTGGCAACTTTTGTATTGCCAGTAGAAACGTTGTTAATTCCAAGATACGTTATGTTTAACGACTATGGAATGCTTGGAAGTCCACTTCCGATGTGGCTCAGTGCATTGACAGGACAGGGGTTAAAATCAGCAGTATTCATCTTGGTGTTCCAACAAATGTTTAGCAGCTATCCCGTATCTTTGGACGAGGCGGCAGAACTTGACGGAGCAGGAAAATACAAAGTATTTTTCCGAATCGCATTGCCGATTGCAAAGCCAAGTATTGTACTTAGTTTGTTGTTCTCATTCGTATGGTACTGGAATGAAACAAGACAATCAGGATTATTCTTTGGTGAAGTGATTAAAACATTGCCAATGAAACTTGGTAACTTTGCAGCATCTTATGCAGACCTGTATTCAGGAGCAGGTACAGATGCGGCAATGAGTATCAATGAGGCGGTAACTCTAGCAGGAACGATGTTATCTTGCTTGCCAATCCTCATTATGTTTATCATTCTGCAGAAACAGTTCGTAGAAAGTATTGAAAAATCTGGTATTACCGGTGAATAGAAAAATACAATAAAAGGTATGTGTCATGTGTGACGCATACCTTTTTTGCATTTATAAATAAGGACGAATGTCCTCGCCTAGTTTTTCTTCTAGTTTAATGAGGCGTTTTGTAATATCTTTTGAGTGTTCGTCAGCAGCTTTATATTGGTTCAAGTATTTGCTCAAAGATTTCACTCCCATATCACAACCGTCAACCATCAAATCGGCAATCGTATGGTCTGTCTCATCCATAGCAAGTTTCATGTTGGTTTTTAACCAAGACATACCTTTTGCCATAGGATTTGGTTCTTTACCGTCATCTCCAAAGCGGTCCAATTCTTTTTGAATCTCTTCACTTAAAGTTTCGTGTTTTTCTTTGCATTTTGTAAGTATTTCTTCTAACTCTTTTGATTTTACGGATGGCAATACATCTTCAATCGAGGTGATTCCCATTTTGACGCCAGCATCACATTCTCTCAGTAGTTTGATTGTATCTTGTTCTATCATACTTAGTTCTCCTTTTTGTTTTTTATAGTATTTGTCATTTTGTAAAAATTTAGTCATTGAAAAATGAATGGTCTTATGTTAAAGTAAAAGAAGATAGAACAGGTGTTCGAGGATTTAAAATGGAAATTTTGGAAATGATGACACTCACAGAAAAACTAAATATTTTATCCGATGCTGCGAAGTATGACGTTGCATGTACTTCAAGTGGTACAGACCGGAAGAATGATGGGACAGGCATTGGAAATTGTGTGAAAGCCGGGATTTGTCATAGCTTTTCTGCGGATGGAAGATGCGTATCGCTTTTGAAAATTTTATTTACCAATGAATGTATCTATGATTGCAAGTATTGTATTAACCGTGCGTCTAATGATGTGCCACGGGCATCGTTTACACCAGAAGAAGTCTGTCAATTGACCATTGAGTTTTATCGGCGTAATTATATTGAGGGACTGTTTTTGAGTTCGGGTGTGTGGAAGAGTCCTACCTTTACGATGGAATTGATTTATCAAACGTTATATAAGCTTCGAACAGAATATCATTTTCAAGGATATATCCATGTAAAGGCGATTCCAGGAGCGAGCCAGGAGCTGATTCAAAAGGTTGGTTTTTTGGCGGACAGGATGAGTGTTAATCTCGAGTTACCTACTGCGGAAGGGTTGAAAAAATTGGCACCACACAAGACACGAAAGAACATTCTGACGCCAATGCGATTGGTACAGAATCAAATGACTCAAAATAAGCAGGAGATTGCAGTATATCGACATGCACCGAAGTTTGTGCCTGCTGGGCAGAGTACCCAGATGATTATAGGGGCAACCCCAGAGAATGATTATCAGATTTTAAATGTAGCAGAGGCGTTATATAAGAACTTTGATTTAAAGAGAGTGTTTTATTCTGCATTTATTCATGTCAACGACGATGCAAATCTGCCAGCAAGGACTGATGATGGGCCTCCGTTACTTCGTGAACACCGTTTATATCAAGCGGATTGGCTGCTTAGATTCTATCATTTTGAGGCGAAAGAATTATTATCGGAAGACAAGCCGAATTTTAATGTGTTGATAGATCCAAAGTGCAATTGGGCATTAGAACACCTTGAGTTTTTTCCAGTAGAGGTGAATTTGGCAGATTATCGAACGTTGCTTCGCGTACCAGGAATTGGATATAAGTCGGCGGAGCGAATCGTGAGAGCGAGGCGGATGGGGAGATTAGATTTTTCGGATTTAAAGAAGATGGGTGTTGTTTTAAAACGAGCGATTTACTTTATTACTTGTAATGGGAAGATGATGTATCCGACGAAATTGGAGCAGGATTATATTTTGCGCAATTTATTAAGTGTGGGCGATAAGGTGCCGATTGAGATTCGTGAAATGGGATATCAACAGTTATCTCTTTTTGACGATGTGAAATTCAGACAAGAACAATTAGGAGTGATTACATGAAGCGAGTGTATGTGTGCAGCGATAGTGAATTGGGGATTTTTTCTGCTATTTACGATGCGTGGATGACTCGATTGGATGAAGAAAATCTAGGAATTGCTTTGAGAGGAAGCGTAGAACAAGAACTTTTTTGTGAGTATATTGAAGTAGAAGAAAGCGAAAAAAAGATGTTGGCTGTGCAGAATTTAATATGGAAACATTTAGGAGAATTTTCTTATTGGTATATCTATCATGCTTTGTTATCTCACGATGACAAAAAAGGGGATGCAGTTCTTGGTATGATGTTAGAGTCGAGGAAAATTCCGAATAGCAAGAAGATTATGGAGCATTTGACCCACCCGAAGGTTGAAAAGGTATTTTCTTTAGGAAGAAAAGTTTCTAATGAGGCGCATTACTATCATGAGTTTGTGCGGTTTGAAGAATTAGAAGATGGGATTTTGTTTTCTGAAATTGAGCCAAAAAACCGCATTGTTACGTGCTTAGGCAATCATTTCACAAATCGATTTCCCCAGGAAAACTGGATGATTTTTGATAAGCGACACGATATGGCAATTGTGCACGAGAAAGGGAAACAGTGGATTTTGGTGTATGGAATTGGAGAGAAACTCCGCGGGAAAGGAAACGTTTCTGCAGAAGAATCCATATATGTGAATCTCTGGAAAGCATTTTTTTCAAGCGTTTCAATTAAAGAGCGAGAAAGTTACGAGAGACAAAGAGGAAATCTACCATTAAAATTCAGAGACCATATGACAGAATTTAAATAGCAAATTCGTAAAAAAACTTTGTACTAATGTGGAAGAATGTGTTATGATATACTATGTACTAAAATGACAATCGTAATTGGAGGATACTATGAGTAGTGTAAAACGCGTTTATGTGGAAAAGAAACCAGAGTATGCTGTTCAAGCAAAAGCTTTGAAGAGCGAGATGAAAAGTTATTTAGGTATCAAAAATGTGGAGAATGTTCGTGTGCTAATTCGTTATGATGTTGAGAACATTTCTGATGCAACATTTGAGACCGCATGTAACGGAATTTTTTCAGAACCACCGGTAGATACGTTATATAAAGAAACATTTGATATGAAGGAAGGAAGTAGAGTATTTTCTGTGGAATACCTTCCAGGACAATTTGACCAGAGAGCAGACTCAGCTGTTCAATGTGTGCAGTTTATTAAAGAGGACGAGCTCCCAGTTATCAAATCTGCTACTACATATGTGATTGAGGGAAATCTTACAGATGAGGAATTTGAAGCGGTAAAGGCACACTGCATCAATCCTGTAGATTCAAGAGAAACTGGAATGGAAAAACCAGATACATTAATTACAGTATTTGATGAGCCAGAAGATGTAAAAATCTTTGATGGTTTTAAAGATATGTCAGAAGCTGAATTGAAAGAATTGTACAATTCTCTTGGTATGGCTATGACATTCAAAGATTTCCAACATATTCAAAATTACTTCAAGAATGAAGAAGATAGAGACCCTTCTATGACAGAGATTCGAGTGCTCGATACCTATTGGTCTGACCACTGTCGTCATACAACATTCGCTACAGAACTTACTGAGATTACCTTTGGCGAAGGCGACTATAAAGAACCAATCGAGAATGCGTATAAACAATATTTGAACGACCACAGTGAAATCTTCAAAGGTAGAGAGGACAAGTTTGTTTGTCTTATGGACCTTGCGCTTATGGCAATGAGAAGATTGAAATTAGAAGGTAAATTAGAAGATCAAGAAAAATCAGATGAAATTAATGCATGTAGTATCGTAGTTCCAGTTGTCGTTGATGGTGTGGAAGAAGAATGGCTTGTAAACTTCAAGAACGAAACTCACAACCATCCAACAGAAATCGAACCATTCGGTGGAGCGGCTACTTGTCTTGGTGGATGTATTCGTGACCCATTGTCAGGACGTACTTATGTATATCAAGCAATGCGTGTAACTGGCGCGGCAGATCCAACAGTATCTGTAAAAGATACATTAAAAGGAAAACTTCCACAAAAGAAATTGGTTCGTGAAGCTGCGCATGGATATAGCTCATATGGTAATCAAATCGGACTTGCAACAGGTGCGGTTAAGGAAATCTATCATCCAAACTATGTTGCAAAACGTATGGAAATTGGTGCTGTTTTAGGTGCAGCTCCAAGAAGAGCAGTTATTCGTGAAACTTCTGACCCAGGTGATATCATTATCTTACTTGGTGGACGTACAGGACGTGATGGTTGCGGTGGTGCAACAGGTTCTTCAAAGGTTCACACAGAAGAGTCTATTGAAACTTGTGGAGCTGAAGTACAAAAGGGTAATCCACCAACAGAACGTAAGATTCAACGTCTCTTTAGAAGAGAAGAAGTAAGTAAATTAATTAAGAAATGTAATGACTTTGGAGCAGGCGGTGTGTCAGTTGCAATTGGTGAATTGGCAGACGGGCTTCAAATCAACTTAGATAAAGTTCCTAAGAAATATGCAGGTCTTGACGGAACAGAAATTGCTATTTCTGAATCTCAAGAACGTATGGCTGTTGTTATCGATCCAAAAGATGTAGATGCATTTATGGCATACGCAAAAGAAGAGAACTTAGAAGCAGTTGCTGTAGCTGTTGTGACAGAAGACCCAAGATTAGTACTTTCATGGAGAGGAAAAGAGATCGTAAATATCTCTCGTGCATTCCTGGATACCAATGGTGCTCATCAAGAAACAAAAGTTGCAGTAGATATTCCAAATAGAGAAGACAGCATTTTAGTAAAAGCAGAAGTAGAAGATGTGAAAGAAAAATGGCTTTCTACTTTAGCTGACTTAAATGTATGTTCACAAAAAGGCCTTGTGGAAATGTTTGACGGTTCTATCGGTGCTGGTTCAGTATTTATGCCACACGGTGGAAAATATCAGATGACAGAGACACAGGCAATGGTTGCAAAATTACCAGTGCTCACAGGAAAATGTGATACTGTAACACTTATGAGTTTTGGATTTGATCCATACCTTTCTAGCTGGAGTCCATATCACGGTGCAGTTTATGCAGTATTGGAATCAGTGGCTAAGATTGTGGCTAACGGTGGTGATTACAGTAAGATTCGTTTGACATTCCAAGAATACTTTAGACGTATGTCAGAAGAACCTTCAAGATGGAGTCAACCATTTGCAGCACTTCTTGGAGCGTATGATGTTCAACTTGGATTAGGACTTCCATCTATCGGTGGAAAAGATAGTATGTCTGGTACATTCCAAGATATCGACGTACCTCCAACATTAGTATCTTTCGCAGTGGATGTAGCGACTCAAAAAGATATTATAACACCAGAACTCAAAAAAGCTGGTAATAAATTAGTATGGATGAAGATTGAAAAAGATGGTTACGATTTGCCAGTATATGCACAAGTTATGGATCAATATGGTAAATTCCATAATGATATCCAAAATGGAAATATCGTATCTGCTTACACATTAGACAGACACGGTATTGCAGCTGCAGTAAGTAAGATGGCATTTGGTAATGGTATGGGTGTGGAAATTTGCACTTGTGTAGATAAGAGCGATTTATTCTCGCCAGCATTTGGAGATATCATTGCTGAAGTTCCAGCAGACAAAGTGGCTGAACTTACAATTGCACACAAAGTGATTGGTGAAGTTACAGATGATGCTACTATCACATATGGTGATGTTAAGATTGCATTAAATGATGCAGTAGACACATGGAAAGCTCCGTTGGAAAAAGTATTTGCTTCTGTAGCAGGCGTAGATGCACCAACACCAGTGGAAGAAAAACTGTATAAAGCAGATAGCATTTATGTATGCAAGAATAAGATTGCAAAACCAACTGTATTTATTCCGGTATTCCCAGGAACTAACTGTGAATATGACAGCCGCAAGGCATTTGAACGTGCTGGTGCAAATGTAATCACTAAAGTATTCAAGAACTTAAGTGCAGATGATATTCGCGAATCAGTTGCTGAATTTGAAAAGGCAATTAATGAAGCACAAATTATTATGTTCCCAGGTGGATTTAGTGCAGGTGATGAACCAGATGGTTCAGCTAAATTCTTTGCAACAGCATTCCAAAATGCAAAGATTAAAGAAGCAGTTGAAAAACTCTTAAATGAAAGAGATGGTCTTGCTCTTGGTATCTGTAATGGTTTCCAAGCACTCATCAAACTTGGATTGGTTCCATATGGTAAGATTTGTGGACAAACAGAAGGTTCACCAACATTGACATACAACACTATTGGACGTCATATTTCTAAGATGGTTTATACAAAAGTTGTTACGAACAAGTCACCTTGGTTACAACAAGCACAACTTGGTGGAGTTTATACAAACCCAGCTTCTCATGGAGAAGGTCGTTTTGTTGCACCAGAAGCAGTTCTTAATGAACTTTTTGCAAACGGACAAGTGGCAACACAATATTGTGATCTTGAAGGAAATATTACAATGGATGAAGAATGGAATCCAAATGGTTCTTACAAAGCAATTGAAGGTATTACAAGTCCAGACGGGCGTGTCCTTGGTAAGATGGCACACTCTGAACGTCGTGGAGACTCAGTGGCAATCAATATCTATGGAGAACAAGACCTCAAGATTTTTGAATCAGGTGTGGAATATTTCAAATAATAAGAATGAAAAGTACTGTTCAAGTCGAACAGTACTTTTTTTGTGCATATTTCCACAACTTGTACATATATTGTTTCAAGAGGTGAGGAGATGAAAAGCAAGCAGGTTTTAAACATTCTTCCTCGTGAAGTGAAACAAGCTCTGGAGAGGTTTAACATCAAATGCGAAAATTTGCATGAAATACGTATGAGAATTGGTCAACCAGTTATTTTTGTATATCAAATGAAGGAAACGGTCAGTACGTTAATTGCTACGGAAAAGCTTTTACGAGAGACTTTGGATTATGTCAGTAATTATTCACTTTATGCATATGAGAATGAATTGAAACAAGGGTTTATTACGGTTGAAGGTGGACATCGTGTTGGTGTTTCAGGATGTGCTGTTCTGGAAAACGGACATGTGAAAAATTTAAAGAATATTGCATTTTTAAACATTCGAATATCCCATGAGGTTTTACATAGTGCAGACAAGTTGTTTCCTTATATCGTCAAAGGAAATGAATTGTATCATACGATGATTATTTCGCCGCCTCGATGTGGGAAGACCACATTATTAAGAGATTTCATTCGCCAGATATCAGACGGTAATGGTTTTGTCACTGGTCGAACGGTAGGAGTTGTGGATGAACGTTCAGAATTAGCAGGGTGCTATAGGGGGATACCTCAAAATCATATGGGAATGCGAACCGATGTGTTAGATGGATGTCCGAAGGCTGAAGGAATGCTTATGCTGATTCGTTCTATGGCACCGCAGGTTATTGCAGTGGATGAGATCGGTGCTTTTGAAGATGTACAAGCTATCAGATATGCGATGAACTGTGGATGCAAAATGATTGCTACTGTGCATGGAGAAAGTATGGAAGAAATTCAGAGAAAACCCTTGTTTTATGAATTATTAAATGAACAATGTTTTGAAAGGTTTATTGTTCTTTGTAATAAGCAGAGGGTTGGTGAAGTCGTAGGGGTGTATGACCAAAATGGGAATCGTGTTTAAATGCATAGGATGTTTGATTATTCTAGTGGCAAGTAGTGGCATTGGTATTCATTATGGAGAAGAACTCAAAAAATATTTGACTCAATTGGAAGAATTGAAAAAACTATTTTGTCTAATGAAATGTGAGCTGGAGTATGTCAAATTGCCATTGGTAGAACTTTTTGAAAGAATGGAGAGCAAAGTACAACAACCATTTGAATCTTGGATTGGTATGTTGCGAAAAAAAATGGAAAGTAGAGAATATGGAGTTTTTGACAATATATGGCGAGAGACCATAGAAGAGGTATTGAAAGAAAGTAAATTACGGACTGAAGATTTGGAAGAACTAAAGAATGTAGGTAAGAATTTGGAATATATAGACAATCTTAACTTATACATCGAGCAATTAGAATACAAGATTATCGATGTGCGACAAGCATATCAATCAAAAAGAAAATTGAGTAGAACGTTGGGAATTATGGGTGGAATATTTCTTGTGATTCTTTTACTGTAACAGGAGGCATTCATGGGCGTCAGTCTAATTTTTAAAATTGCAGCGGTGGGAATATTGGTTTCTATACTAAGTCAAGTTCTCAAACATAGCGGAAGAGAAGAACAGGCATTCTTAACGAGCTTTGCGGGATTATTACTTGTCCTTTTTTGGATTCTCCCGTATATCATTGATTTATTTGAACAGATTCAGCAATTGTTTGAGTTTTAGGTGCGCTTATGGACATTTTTCAAGTAGGAATTTTGGGTGTGGTAGGGGTCTTGTTCCTAGTTAAGTTAAAACAAGAAAAGGCAGAATTCGCTATTTATTTGTGTGTGTTTTTAAGCGTCTTTATTTTTCTGGGAATTTTAGAACAGTTAGAGATTCTTATTGATGCAATTCGAGAAGTAGGCACATTTATAAATATTGAGAAAACATACATTGGAACACTTATTAAAATGCTAGGTATCACATATTTGGCGGAATTCTCTTCGGGAATATGTAAAGATGCAGGATATCAAGCGCTTGCAACTCAGATAGAAATTTTTGCGAAAATCACAATCTCAGTACTTAGTTTGCCAATTTTGTTAGCGTTATTGCGAACAATCAGGGAGTTTCTGTCATGAAAAAAATGTGTATATTTCTGCTGTTTTTGGTTGTCCTTTTTCCGATAAATGCAAAGGCAACAGACGAGGTCGCAAGTATTGAAAATGAATTATTTGCAGAATTTGACTTTTCGGAAATTGACCAGATGTTAGAAGAAATATTTCCGGGAGAAAAAGTGGGATTTTTAGAAATGGTTACAAAACTCATAAGTGGAGAACTGGATTTTTCATTGAGAGTTATCAAAGAGTATGTCTGGAATCAGTTTGCGTTTGAACTTTCTAATAGCAAAAGCGGTTTAATCCACATATTGTTGCTTGTAATTGTAGCAGCCATTTTTGCCAATTTTTCTAGTGTATTTAAAAGTAAACAGGTGTCCGAAATTGGTTTTTCTATGATGTATATGTTTTTACTTACCGTCTGTCTTAGTAATTTTCATATATTAGTGCAAAGTGTGGCGGGAAATTTGCAAAAGTTAATGAACTTTATGGAAATTTTAGGACCGGTATATTTTCTTGCGGTAGGGATGGCAAGAGGAAGTATGACATCGGTCGCATTCTATCAGTTAATACTCGTCCTGATTTTTTTAGTAGAACTTTTAATATTGAATTTTTTGTTGCCGGCAGTCAAAATTTATTTCATTGTAAAAATAATAGGGGAATTTTCGCCAGAAATACCACTTTCAAGGTTTGCTGAATTTTTAGAAACAATTGTTAATTGGTCCTTAAAAACATTAACTGCAAGTATTATAGGAATCAATGTGATTCAAGGTCTTTTGATGCCAGCGATTGATTCCGTAAAAAGAAGTGTTCTATTGAAAAGCGGAGAAGCCATACCAATGATTGGTGATCTGATTGGTGGTTCCACAGAGATTGTGCTTGGAACCGCGGTTCTGATTAAAAATGGTATCGGTATTGTAGGGATGATTATTTGCCTTATTGTATGCTTGCCCCCGTTGATTCAAATGGGTGTAACTGCACTTATGTATCAGTTGGTTTCGGCAGTTGCCCAGCCGATTTCGGATAAGAGAATGGTCAATTGTATTGGGAGTGTGGCAGATGGCAGCAAAATGCTACTTAAGATCACTGCCACTATTGGAATTCTATTCTTGCTCACAATTGCAGTGGTTGCGGCTACAACAGGAGGATAATATGTTTGAAAGTATTTATACATGGATTGAAAATATCGCTTTTTATATGGTCATTATGGTGGCTGCGATGCAGATGATACCAGGAGAAAACTATAAGAAATATGTACGCTTTTTTGTAGGACTTATTTTAATCATGATGACCATAGGACCAATATTAAAAATAATGCAAATAGATGTGGAGGGATTCTTTGGACGCTAAATGGTTAAAATTGTTGCCGAAGAAAAATCAGTGGTGGATTTTCTTGTTAATAGGAATTCTCTTAATTGTTGTGGCAACACCCACAAAAACATCGACAAAGACGACAACAGAACAAACACAAGGAACTGAGTTGGAGGAACGATTAGAACGTTTGTTGGAAAGTATGACGAATGTAGGAAAGGTGCAAGTAATGATAACATCTCAAAAAAACGGTGATGTTGAGGGGATAGTGGTGCTTGCAGATGGGGCGAAAGATCCGGTGGTGGTTCGCAATATTACCGATGTGGTTCAAGCATTATTCCAGGTGGACGCGCATAAAATTAAGGTGATAGAAAGAAATTTAAAAATGCAGGAGGAGTCGTTGTGAAACGGATATTTAAGAAAAATCAAATCATGATTACCGTGTTGGCAGTTATGATTGCAGTTGCAGGATATTTGAACTATTCTGGGCGTTTGTTTGGTGACAAAAGTAAAGAGGCAGGCAATGAACTTGCCAAGCAGGAACTTTTGGATATTAGTTTGGAGGATACAAAAGATATTGCATCTCTAGATCAAGATGTAGATGAAACACCAGGAGAAGCTGTGCTGACAAGTGGAGTTGTTGCAGAAGCAAAAATCACAAGAGAGCAAGTGCGTGCGCAGAACAAGGAAACTTTATTAGAAATTATTAATAACACAAATGTCAGCGAAAAACAAAAGGCAGAGGCGGTTTCGGAAATGGTTGCGCTTACAAAAATTGCAGAACAGGAAGCTGCCGTTGAAACGATGCTTTTGTCAAAAGGATTTTCCGATGTGGTAGTTACTTTGACTGATAAAGGTGCGGATGTTGTGGTTAGTAGTTCGGAGTTGACAGATGCAAAAAGAGCTCAAATTGAAGATATCGTCACTAGAAAAACAGGAATATCGCCGCAAAATATTGTAATTTCATCAATGCATGAATAGTTTCTAATTGCAGAGAAACAATAGATATGATACACTAAGCAAGTATGTTAATGGATGAAATTAGGAGAAGATTATGCATTTTACGGACGAGATAAAAAAGAGAAGAACGTTTGCCATTATATCCCACCCAGATGCTGGTAAGACAACTTTGACAGAAAAGTTTTTGTTATATGGTGGTGCCATTAATCAGGCTGGATCGGTAAAGGGAAAGGCTACGGCGAAGCACGCAGTTTCGGACTGGATGGAAATTGAGAAAGAAAGAGGTATTTCGGTTACTTCTTCTGTGCTTCAATTTAATTATGATGGGTATTGTATCAATATTTTGGATACGCCTGGGCATCAAGACTTTTCGGAGGATACATATCGTACACTGATGGCTGCGGATTCTGCAGTGATGGTTATCGATGCTTCAAAAGGTGTGGAAGCACAGACAAGAAAGTTGTTCAAGGTATGTGTGATGCGCCATATTCCAATTTTCACATTTATTAATAAGATGGACCGAGAAGCATTGGATACGTTCGAATTACTTGATGATATTGAAAAAGAACTTGGTATTGCAACCTGTCCAATTAATTGGCCAATAGGTTGTGGAAAGAATTTCCGCGGTGTATTCGACCGTGAACATCAAGAGATTGAGTTGTTCTCAGAGACGAAAAAAGGAACAGCGATGGGTGAAGTGCAAAAGATTGCATTGAATGACCCGAATGTGGACACATTAATTAGTGCAGACCAAAAGGCACAATTATTTGATGAAATTGAACTATTAGATGGTGCAAGTGCAGAGTTTGATATGGATTTGGTAAGTCAAGGAAAGTTATCGCCGGTATTCTTTGGTTCGGCGCTTACGAACTTTGGTGTAGAGACGTTTTTGCAACATTTCTTGCAGATGACAAGTTCACCGCTGCCAAGAATGTCAGATCAGGGTAGCATTGATCCAATGAAAGAGGAAGATTTTTCTGCTTTTGTATTTAAAATTCAGGCAAATATGAACAAAGCTCACCGGGATCGAATAGCATTTATGAGAATTTGCTCGGGTGAATTTGATGCAGGTATGGATGTATTTCATATACAGGGTGGCAAAAAAGTTCGCCTTTCACAACCACAACAGATGATGGCCAGTGAAAGAAAGATGGTGGAAAAAGCATATGCAGGAGACGTAATTGGTATTTTTGACCCAGGTATTTTCTCAATAGGAGACACCTTGACCACATCTCCAAACAAGTTTGCCTATGAAGGTATTCCGACGTTTGCACCAGAACATTTCGCAAGGGTTCGTCAAGTGGACACTATGAAGAGAAAGCAGTTTGTCAAGGGAATTAATCAGATTGCCCAGGAAGGTGCCATTCAGATTTTCCAAGAATATAACACGGGTATGGAAGAGATTATTGTCGGAGTTGTAGGTGTACTTCAATTTGATGTGTTGAAATATCGTTTGGAGAATGAATACAATGTAGAGATCAAATTAGAGGCTCTTCCATATGAACACATCCGCTGGATTGAAAATCAAGATATTAACTTGGATAAGATTGTTGGAACTTCTGATATGAAGAAGATTAAAGATTTGAAAGATAGACCGCTGTTATTATTTGTCAATAGTTGGAGTGTGCGAATGACAGAAGAGCGCAACGAAGGGTTGATTTTGTCTGAATTTGGTCGTTCGTAGTGGAATACAAGTTTCTATTTGCAAAATGATATAAATTTGTTATAATAGAATGAGTATAAGACCAATTTAGGAGGTTTATAGAACATGGGAAAAGAAGTTAAGAGTGAATATACAATTAAGTTGGAAAATGGTGATGGAAAGATTATCATCGTTGACGAAGTGATTGCTATTATTACAGCCTTAGCAGCAATGGAAGTAGACGGGGTAGCGTCTATGGCTGGAAATGCTACGAGAGAGCTCATTAGTAAACTTGGTATTAAATCGCTTTCTAAAGGTGTTACAGTAGAAATTATGAAAGATACTGTAACAGTAGAAGCATCTGTGAATTTGAAATATGGTTATAATGTAAAGACTGTGTCTGAAAAGGTGCAAGAAAGAGTGAAGAATGCCATCGAAAATATGACAGGTCTTCATGTCACAGATATCAATGTATGTGTTTCGGGAATCGAAATGAAGTAGGAAACGAAATAGAAGAATAAGTTTGAAAGGGAATCTCGATGGAGATTCTCTTTTTTGCATAATTATGCATTATACATTGCCAAATATTCTAGAATTGTAGTATAATATAGCAGAATGTATCACTATAAATTTAACAAACAAGAGGTATAAAATGAGCAGAAGAGAATTAAGAGAGCATATCTTTAGAATGTTATTTCGTATTGAGTTCAATAGTGAAGAAGAGATGAAACAGCAAGAAGTATTTTTCTTTGACGATTTGGGAGAGGCAACAGGAGCTGATCAAGATTATATTTTAGGAAAGTATCGCAAAGCTGTTGAAAAAAAGGAAGAGATTGATACGATTTTAAATGAGGTTACGGAAGGTTGGAAAACAACTCGAATGAATCGTGTGGATTTAACAATCTTGAGATTGGCTGTATATGAGATGAAATGGGATGAAGATGTTCCAACAAGTGTTGCAATTAATGAAGCAGTAGAACTTGCCAAAAAGTACAGTAGCGATGAGGGACCTTCCTTTGTAAACGGAGTTTTAGCAAAATGCGTAACGTATATTCAGTAAAACAAGTAAATGCGTATATCAAAAATATGTTTACGCAAGACTTTATGTTGAACCGAATTTATGTCAAAGGTGAAGTGTCGAATTGCAAATATCATTCTTCAGGACATATTTATTTTTCTTTGAAGGATGAATCTGGCGCGATTGCATGTATTATGTTTGCTGGACAAAGAAGTGGACTTGGCTTTCAGATGAAAGATGGTCAACAGATAATTGTTTTAGGAAATATTACTACCTATGAGCGTGATGGACGTTATCAGTTGTATGCCAAAGAGATTATTTTGGATGGTGCTGGACTTTTGTACGAAAAGTTTGAAGCATTAAAGAAAGAACTTGGCGAAATGGGGATGTTTGCGAATGAATATAAGCAACCGATTCCTAAATATGCGAATAGAATTGGAATCGTCACAGCATCAACGGGGGCAGCTATACGAGATATTATGACGGTATCAAAAAGGAGAAATCCATATGTGCAGCTTGTGTTGTATCCTGCGTTAGTGCAAGGAGAAGGAGCGGCAGCTAGCATTGTGAAAGGCATTGAGACCTTGGATCGGTATGGCGTAGATGTTATTATTGTTGGACGAGGCGGCGGTTCAATCGAAGATTTGTGGGCGTTTAATGAGGAACCAGTAGCGAGAGCTATTTTTGATTGTCGCACACCTATTATTTCGGCAGTAGGACATGAAACAGATACAACTATTGCTGATTATGTGGCAGATTTGAGAGCGGCTACACCATCTGCGGCAGCAGAGTTAGCTGTGTTTGAATATCAAATGTTAACAAGAACTTTGTATGATAAAAAAATGCAATTGTGTAGAGGTGTAGTACAAAGAATTCAAATGTCACGTATGAAGTTGGAACGTTATCAAATAAAATTTAATTATTTACATCCAAGAAATAAATTGCAAGAAAAGCAACAAAGATGTTTGGATTACGAACAGAAGATTCGACAGTTGTTTGAAGGGAAGTTGAACGAGGCAAAGCAAACGTTTGCACTTCGAATTGAAAGGATGAAAGGTTTATCACCATTAGCTAAATTGAATCAAGGGTTCTCTTATGTGTCGAATCAAGAAGGCATAGTTGTGAAAAGCGTTGAGAATGTTAGGAAAGATGATTTGCTGTCTATCTATGTGACAGATGGACGAGTTTACGCAAGGGTCGAGGATGTAAAGAAGGAGGAGTACAATGGAAGATAAGACATTGGAAACAGTATTTGAAGAATTAGATCAGATTATTGATAAAATGGATAAAGAAAATGTGTCTTTAGAAGAATCTTTTCAAATGTATCATCAAGGAATGGATTTGCTAAAAGTATGTAATGAGAAGATTGACACCATTGAAAAACAAATGATTATGTTAGACGAAAATGGAGAGGAACATGAGTTTTAAAGATAATCAATTAGAAAAAGTAGCATATATTGAACAGGTTTTGAAAGCCTATCTTCCAGAAAAAGAAGGATATCAAGAACTGATTATGGAAGCAATGGAATATAGTGTGATGGCTGGGGGCAAACGGCTTCGCCCAATGCTAATGATGGAAACATATCGTATGCTTGGCGGCGAGGGGAACTTGATCGAGCCATTTATGGCAGCTATTGAAATGATTCATACGTATTCTTTGGTGCATGATGATTTGCCAGCTATGGATAATGACGAATATCGACGTGGTCGAAAGACAACACACGTGGTTTACGGCGAAGACATGGCAATACTTGCAGGAGATGCATTGCTTAATTTCGCATTTGAAACAGCAACGAAAGCATTTGCAATGTTTCCTGAAAAGAGCACTCAAATTGGTAAAGCATTGCAGATATTAGCTGAAAAAGCAGGTATATATGGAATGATTGGCGGACAAGTTGTGGATGTCAAGAATGCGGGAAATCCAGTGTCAAAAGAGGTACTCGATTTCATTTATGAACTAAAAACAAGCGCATTGATTGAATCATCTATGATGATTGGCGCCGTGCTTGCAGGTGCCTCAGATGAAGATGTTCAGAAAATGGAACGAATCGCAAAAGGGGTAGGAATCGCATTCCAGATTCAAGATGATATTCTAGATGTCACAAGTACTGCTGAAGTGCTTGGGAAGCCAATCTTAAGTGATGAGAAGAACGATAAGACTACTTATGTTACTTTAATTGGTTTGGAAAAAGCAAAAGAGCAAGTAGAACTAATTTCTATGGAGGCAATCCAACTATTACATGAATTTAAGTCGGAAGATTCATTTTTAGAAGAACTTTTGACATCCTTAATCCATAGAGAAAAATAGAGGGATAATTATGATACTAGAACGCATTCACAAAGAGAATGATATCCATAAGATAGAAAAAAAAGAATGGGATTCTTTGGCAACAGAGATTCGCCAGTTTCTTGTGGAGAATGTCAGTAAAACTGGTGGACACTTAGCGTCAAACTTGGGGACTGTTGAGCTTACAATGGCATTGCATCTTACGATGAATTTGCCAGAAGATAAAATTATATGGGATGTTGGTCATCAGGCGTATACACACAAGTTGTTGACAGGTAGAAAAGAAGGCTTTGCTACTTTGAGACAATTCCAAGGGATGAGTGGTTTCCCAAAAAGAAGTGAAAGTCCTTGTGATGCATTTGATACAGGACACAGTTCTACGTCTATTTCAGCAGGACTTGGATATGTGCGAGCCAGAGAGATTGCAAAGCAGGATTATACAGTCGTTTCGGTCATTGGTGATGGGTCTATGACTGGAGGTATGGCATTCGAGGCACTGAACAATTCTGCGGATTTAAAAAGTAATTTTATCATTGTACTAAACGATAACAAAATGTCAATTTCTGAAAATGTAGGTGGTATGTCTATGTATCTAGACAAACTTCGTACAGCAGATTTTTATAATAATTTAAAAAAATGTGTTACAAATATCCTGCAAAAGATGCCAATTGTTGGAAAACGTTTGGTTGCCCATATCCGTAAGACGAAGAATAGTATTAAGCAACTTTTTGTGCCAGGTATGTTTTTTGAAGATATGGGGATTACCTATTTAGGGCCAGTAGACGGTCATAATTTAAAAAAATTGTATAAGACATTTAAAGAAGCGCAAAAGGTGGATGGGCCTGTGATTGTACATGTCTTAACAACAAAAGGAAAAGGATATGAAATGGCCGAGAAAAATCCTTCCAAGTTCCACGGGGTAAATCCATTCTGTGTGGAGACAGGGGAGGCAAAGGCAGAGAAAAAGCAAGACACGTATACAGATGTGTTTTCAGATATTATCTGTAAATTAGGGGCAGAAGAACCTAACCTAGTTGCGATTACAGCAGCAATGAAAAGTGGTACTGGTCTTGGTAAATTCCAAGAATTATTTCCAGAAAGATTTTTTGATGTAGGTATTGCAGAAGAACATGCAGTGACCTTTGCGGCAGGACTTGCAGCAGCGGGAATGAAACCGGTATTTGCGGTGTATTCATCATTTTTACAACGAGCATATGATCAACTGGTACATGATGTATGTATGCAAAATCTCCCTGTGATTTTTGCCATTGACCGCGCTGGACTTGTAGGAAGTGACGGAGAGACTCACCAAGGCGTGTTTGATATTGCGTATTTAAGTCACATACCAAACATGACAATTCTTGCACCTAAGAATCGCTTTGAGTTTGAAGAAATGATGCGATTTGCAGTAGGTCACGATGGTCCAATAGCCATTCGCTATCCAAGAGGAAATGTCTATGAGGGATTAAGAGAACATCAAGAACCTATTATACTTGGACAAAGTGAAGTGATTTATAAGGAATCTGATATTGCTATTTTTGCGGTTGGGCATATGATGGAGACGGCAGAATTAGTAAGAAATGCTTTAAAAGAAAAAGGATATTCTTGTACACTTGTGAATAGTCGTTTTGTAAAGCCGCTGGATAAAAAAACTTTGCAAGAAATGGAAAAAGGACATAAACTTTTTGTCACCATTGAAGAAAATTTGATTTCAGGGGGTTACGGGGCTGCGGTAACTCAATATGTGGCGAGCATCAATTCGGAATGTCGTGTGTTAGTCAATGGAGTTCCAGATATGTATGTGGAGCACGGAAATATAAAAGAACTAAGAAAAACAATACAATTAGATGTTGATTCTATCGTTCAAAAAGTAGAATCAGAATGGGAAAAATTATGAAAGAACGCTTGGACGTATTACTAGTAAAAAGAAATTTAGTGGAATCCAGAGAAAAGGCAAAAGCTATTATTATGTCTGGAAACGTGTTTGTGGAAGGACAACGAGAAGATAAAGCAGGTAGTACCTTTTCAGACGAAGTGCAGATTGAGATAAAAGGACAGACATTACCTTATGTCAGTCGAGGCGGATTAAAACTTGAAAAAGCAGTGGCTAATTTTGATGTTGTTCTTGAAGGAAAAGTTTGTACGGATGTAGGTTCGTCCACAGGTGGATTTACAGATTGTATGCTTCAAAACGGTGCAAGAAAAGTATTTGCCATAGATGTTGGGCGTGGACAGTTGGCGTGGAAATTACGCCAGGACGAACGTGTCGTATGTATGGAAAAAACAAATATTCGCTACGTGACGCCAGAAGATTTGGGCGAGGAAATTGATTTTTCTTCTATTGATGTTTCTTTTATTTCTTTGACGAAAGTATTGCTTCCAATTCGCAATTATTTGAAAGCAGATGGGCAGATTGTGGCACTCATTAAACCACAGTTTGAGGCGGGAAGAGAAAAAGTTGGAAAAAAAGGTGTTGTAAGAGAAAAAAGTACCCACTATGAAGTAATAGAATTGGTATTATCCTATGCAATGTCTATTGGATTTGAAGTGAAGGCATTGGATTTTTCGCCAATCAAAGGACCTGAGGGGAATATTGAATATTTGGTGCATTTGCAAAAGACGGATACCATTGGAACGTTATCTGATGTAAAAATTGATTGGAAACAGGTTGTGGAGAATGCATTTGAAACACTTGCAAAGTAAAGTGAGGGAAACCATGAAACAGTTTTATGTTATTACCAACAAGACAAAAGATAAGACGTTGGAAATTACAGAACAGATCAAAAATTATATAGAGCTGAACGGTGGCATTTGCCATCTTGCAACAGAAGGTCAAGACATTCCGCAGGGTACAGAGTGTATCTTGGTTTTGGGCGGTGACGGAACTTTGATTCGTGCGGCACGTGAGCTGGGAGACCATGAAATTCCATTGATGGGAATCAATATGGGGACACTTGGATATTTGACTGAAGCAGAAATTTCCAATCTAAAGGAAAGTATTGATCATTTAATGAACAAAGACACCCATGTAGAAGCGCGTATGATGTTGAAGGGATTTGTGAATAACGATATAGAAGATGTTGCCCTAAATGATATCGTATTGACCCGTTCGGGAAGTCTGCGAATCATTAAGTTTAATATTTATGTCAATGGGGAACTTCTCAACACCTATCATGCAGATGGAATGATTGTATCCACACCGACAGGCTCAACGGCTTACAATCTGTCGGCGGGAGGACCGATTGTGGAGCCAACGGCTAAAATGATTGTTGTAACGCCAATATGTTCGCATGCACTTAATTCTAGTAGCATTGTGTTGTCTGCAGATGATGAGATTATGCTAGAAATGTGTGAAGGTCGAGATGATGATGTGGAATATGCTAGCATATCTTTTGATGGAGAGCGCAATGTGGAGATTCGTACAGGAGATCGCATCGTAATTCGTAAGGCAAGAGAGACAACGAAACTCCTAAAATTAAGTAAGGTTAGTTTCTTAGAAACATTAAGAAAGAAAATGAAAGGAAACTAGTTATGAAGGTAAATAGACACGTAAAGATTGTAGAATTAGTCAATAAGTATACGATTGAGACTCAAGAAGATTTGACAGAATTGTTAAAAGAAGAAGGGTTTCAAGTTACACAAGCAACTGTTTCTAGAGATATTCGCGACTTAAAATTGACAAAAGTTCAAACGGATGATGGAAAACAAAAATATGTGGTATTAAAGGCGACAGAGAATGCTCTTAGAGATAAATATATCCGTATTTTAAAAGATGGTTTTGTTTCTATGGATATGGCTATGAATATTCTAGTTATCAAAACGGTATCTGGAATGGCAATGGCAGTTGCGGCGGCCATTGATGAAATGCATTGGCATGAAGTGGTAGGATGTATCGCGGGAGATGACACGATTATGTGTGCGATTCGCACGATGGAAGATACATCGGTTGTGATGGATAAGATAAGAAAAATTGTTTTATAATAACCAAAGAGAGTCTGGAGAACACTATGTTACATAATTTGTATGTAAAAAATCTAGCCTTGATTGATGAAATCGAGGTGCAATTTGGGGAAGGACTGAATATTTTAACTGGAGAAACAGGAGCTGGGAAATCCATAATTCTTGGCTCTATTAATCTTGCGTTAGGTGGAAGATATTCTTCAGATATCCTTCGAAATGAAGAGGATGAAGGATATGTGGAAGCAACCTTTTTCGTAGAGGATGAAGTTCAGATAGAAGCACTTCGTGCCAAGGAAGTTTTGGTAGAAGAGGGCGTGATTACACTTAGCAGAAAATTGATAGGCAAGAGAAGTATCTGCAAGATTAACGGAGAAACTGCTTCTAGCGCACAGGTAAAAGAAGTGGCTGGAATATTGATTGATATTCACGGACAACATGAACATCAGTCCTTGCTATATAAAAAGAATCATTTGTCTATTTTGGATGAATTTGCAAAAGAACGAATTGCGGATGTGAAAGAAAAGGTGGCAAAGTCATACCGCATATATAAGCAATACAAAGAGGAACTTGATAGCGCCAATTTGGATGAGAAAGAGAGAAATAAGGAGATTTCTTTTCTTGAATTTGAGATACGCGAAATTGAAGAGGCAAATCTGAAAGAGCAAGAAGATGATTTGCTAGAAGAACAATATCGCCGCATGATAAATAGTAAGAAGATTACTGAAAATATTGATGAGGCCTATGGATACACGGCAGGCGGAAATCAAAATGCCAGCGATTTCATTAGTCGTTCTATTCGTTGCTTGCAAGAAGCGTCACGCTATGATGAACGAGCAGAGGAATTGTATGGTCAATTAGCAGAAGTGGACAGCTTACTTAATGATTTGAATCGAGAACTTGTGGATTATAGTAAAAGTTTTGAGTTTTCCGATGAAGAATTTTACGAAGTAGAAAATCGCTTAAATGAAATCAATCGATTGAAATCAAAATATGGAAACCAAGTAGAAGATATCTTGGCATATTGTAATGCGCAAAAGGAAAAACTAGAGAAGCTGCAAGATTATGATGCCTATCTTTCGGCTTTACAAAAAAGATTGATTCAGACGGAAGAAACATTGAAAAAATATTCAGAAGAATTGTCAATGCTTCGAAAAGAAGAGGCACATATATTAGAAACGCTCATCAAAGATGGTCTTTTGGATTTGAATTTTTTGGATGTGCAGTTTAAAATTGTATTTTCAAATACGGAACAATATTCGGTGAATGGAATTGATGATATTGAATTTATGATTTCTATGAATCCAGGGGAATCAATTAAACCATTGTCAGAGGTGGCTTCTGGCGGAGAACTTTCAAGAATTATGTTGGCAATCAAAACGGTTATGGCCAAAAAGGATAAAGTAGAAACATTAATTTTTGATGAAATTGATGTGGGAATTAGCGGTAGAACTGCTCAAAAAGTTTCTGAAAAAATGGCAGTTATCGGAAAAAATCATCAAGTTATTTGCATTACCCATTTAGCACAAATTGCAGCAATGGCAGATGCTCATTATGCAATTGAGAAAAATGTGGACAATGGCAAGACAATAACAACCATTTATCAATTGAATAAGGAACAAGAAATCAAAGAATTAGCTAGAATTCTTGGCGGCGCGGAGATTACAGATAAAGTAATAGAGAGTGCAGCAGAAATGAAAGAATTGGCAAAGCGTGCAAAATTAAACTAGGTTTTAAATTTATTTGATTCACATAATAACACAGACTAACAAAATGGTCTGTGTTATTTTTTTATAAAGGAGAGAAAGAATGAGAAAGTGGTGGTATCGAAGGATATTAGTAATGATGCTTGTTTTGACCAGTGTTTTAAGCGCTGGTTTTGGAGTTTCAAAAATGCAAACAAAAGCAGAAGAGATGCAAGTGGATTCACGTTCAGCTAATAAAACGACAGTAATTCCAGGTGGAATGGTGATTGGTATTTATATGGAGACGGATGGAGTATTGGTTTTGTCAACAGAAGAGATTCTTGATAAGAATGGAAATACGTGTGAACCAGCAAAAAATCTTGTGAAGGCAGGAGATTATATCGTGAAACTAAATGGCGAAGAAACCGGTACAAAAAAAGAATTGTTAAAAGAGGTAGATAAAATCGATTCTGACAATGTAATTCTTACCATTCGGCGTGATGATGAATTGATGGATGTGAAGTTACATTGTGCGGAAGTTTCGAAGGATTGTTACAAATTGGGGATTTGGATAAAAGACAGTATGCAAGGTCTCGGAACGGTCACTTATATTACAAACGATAACCAATTTGGTGCATTAGGCCATGGTATTCATGATGCAGACACCAATGATTTGTTAGAGATTTCTTCGGGTGCAACTTACCATACGAAACTGATAGGAATCACCCCAAGTGTGAAAGGGGAACCGGGCGGCTTAGAGGGAATTATCGTCTATCAAAAACAAAATCGAACAGGGAGTATCTCAAAAAATACGGACAATGGGATTTATGGAACGTTGAATGATACGAAAGACATAGTAAAGGGTGCAAAACCAATGGAAATTGGCAAAAAGAAGGATATTAAACTTGGGGATGCGACGATTCTTTGTACGATTGAAAATGAAGTAAAAGAATATGACATTAAGATTAAAAATGTAGATTATTATACTGCAAAAGTCAATAAGGGGATTGTGATAGAAATTACAGATGAAGAATTACTAAAAAAGACTGGTGGTATTGTGCAGGGAATGTCGGGCAGCCCGATTCTCCAAGATGGAAAGATAGTTGGTGCGGTGACGCATGTGCTGGTTAACAATCCAACAAGGGGATACGGAATCTTTATCGAAAACATGCTAGAAGCAGCAAATCAAGTAGCTGACGAGCAGACAAAAAAAGGCGCATCATAAGGTAACGAGTGTGTCGGGATTCAAAGACCAGAATCCCGACACATTTCTTATATAAAAACATTAAAAATCTGAAAGGAGATAAAAAATGGGTACTATTAACTTCAAAATCGATTATAATAGTGTTAAAACAACTAATCCCGAAATGGGAGTGGGCTTTGGCACGTAAGAGTCGATACATATTAGAGAACAAACTGGTCTTCTATCATATGTGACGAAAACGTCACTTGCATTGTTTTATTCGCGGATTTATGTTATAAAATTAAACTGGTATAAAAGGAAGTGAGATTATGACAAAGATACTTTTGGTTGAAGATGATAAAGCTATCGTTGCCAACCTAACAGAATTTTTGAATAGTGAAGGATATGTAGTCAAGAGTGTGTCTGGGCAGACGTCTGCATTAGAACTGCTTGCAGAAGAAAAGGCGGATCTTGTTTTGCTTGATGTGTCCCTAGCTGAAGGTAACGGTTTTACTACCTGCAAAGCTATTAAAGCAGAATACGATATCCCTGTTATTTTTCTTACCGCATCCGGTGACGAATTAAGCACAGTAACAGGTTTTGATCTTGGCGCTGACGACTATATCCCAAAGCCTTTCCGTCCGAGAGAATTGGTGTCCAGAATAAAGAACGTTTTCAGATTGACCGGAAACACTGGCAAGACAGTAAAGCTCGGCGATGTGGTTGTCGATACCGAAAAAGGCACGGCAATGAAGTACAATAGGGACTTGTTCCTTTCTGCTTTAGAATATCGACTTTTACTTGTCTTTATCAATAATCGCGGTATGGTGCTTACTCGAAATCAGCTCCTTGATGCTATTTGGGATGTTGGTGGTGAGTATGTAAACGATAATACGCTGACGGTATATATCAAACGTCTGCGTGAAAAGATTGAGGACGATCCTGCCAATCCGCAAATTATTTTGACGGTACGTGGCATTGGATACAAGGTGGAAGTATGATAAAGTTATTAAAAAACAAAGAGGTCAGAAAAACACTGATTCTTCAATTGGTGGTTGCGATTGTCGGATGTATTGTAACGTTTTCCGTGGACAATCGTGCAGGAATCATAGTTGCAATTATTTCAGCTTTCCTCATACTGATTCATTACATCAGCGCCTACGAGCGATACCGTAAAATTGCTTCGTTGGCAATGGATATTAATTCGGTATTGCACGGCGATAATGCTATCTCATTGAAAAATTATACTGAGGGCGAATTAGGTATCCTCCACAGTGAAATCTATAAAATGACAATACGGTTGCGTGAGCAACAGCAGAAGTTAATGAGCGACAAGGCATACCTTGCGGATTCAATTGCTGATATATCCCATCAGATCCGCACACCTCTGACTTCTATCAATCTGCTCGTTCAGCTGCTCTCTGCTCCCAACCTCACCGACGAGCGCAGACAAGAGCTAACACATGAACTTTACGGTCTGCTTTCACGTATTGATTGGCTTATTACAACACTACTGAAGATTTCAAAGCTGGATGTAGGCACAGTACAGTTCAAGACAGAAAAAGTCAGTCTGGAAACGCTGATAAATAAATCCTGTTCCACATTGCTCGTTCCTATCGAACTGCGAGGTCAGGAACTTGTTATCAATGCTGTCGGAGATTTTGTCGGTGATTTGGCCTGGACGTGCGAAGCCATTGGCAATATTGTGAAGAACTGTATGGAACATACACCAGAAGGTGGCAAAATTGAGATTGAAGCCGTCGAGAATGCTTTATATACCGAGATCGTAATTAAGGATAACGGTACCGGCATTTCCAAAGAAGATATGCCACATATTTTTGAGCGTTTCTATAAAGGCAAAGATTCAGACGATAAGAGCTTCGGCGTAGGTCTGGCTCTTTCACGAATGATAATTACAAGTCAAAAAGGCACTATTAAAGCCGAGAACCGGAAACCTACGGGTGCGATGTTCTCCATCCGCTTTTATAAGGGAACCGTCTGAACGGCGGCTCCCTTTTTTCGTTAAATGACGGATTAGTCATTTTTGAGTCACTCCCGTGTCATCTTGACAAAGTAGAATAAAGGTGTAAAAAGCGAAAGGAGTATTCCAAAATGGAAATATTAAGAGTTGAAAATCTCACAAAGGTATATGGAAAAGGCGAGAATGAGGTGCGTGCGCTTGATGGCGTATCTTTCTCGGTAAACAAGGGCGAATTTATCGCTATCATCGGTCCCTCCGGTTCTGGTAAATCCACACTGCTTCATATCCTGGGCGGTGTCGACCGTCCCACAAGTGGTAAAGTGTTTATGGACGGTAAGGACGTTTATGCACAGAACGAAGAACAACTTGCAATCTTTCGTCGTCGTCAAGTTGGCTTGATTTATCAGTTCTATAATTTGATCCCCGTACTCAACGTTACGGAGAACATTACACTTCCCGTACTTATGGACGGTCAGAAAGTGAATCAGGATAGGCTTTCTGAACTGATGACTACTCTCAAATTGACAGGTCGTGAAAATCATCTGCCTAACCAGCTCTCTGGCGGTCAGCAGCAAAGAGTGTCTATTGGTCGTGCGCTGATGAATGCACCTGCCGTTGTTCTTGCCGACGAGCCGACCGGAAACCTTGACTCCAAGAACAGTCAGGAAATCGTGGATCTGCTAAAGATGTCCAACGAAAAATACGGACAGACACTTATTATCATCACTCACGATGAAAACATTGCTTTGCAGGCAGACCGTATCATCGCAATCGAAGACGGTAAAATCACCCGAGACGAGGTGATTCGCCGATGAACGTATTTAATAAAGTAACCCTACAGTCTCTTAAGAAGAATAAGACGAGAACTATTGTAACCATCATCGGCATTATTCTTTCTGCAGCGATGATTTGCGCAGTAACAAC
>JAZOWZ010000059.1:0-2047 GCA_045659485.1 Faecalimonas sp.
GATTATTTACCATACTGGCTCTTATTACCACACAAAAAACCAGCAGAAGCAGCTCACTGTAAAGTAGACGACGCTGAGTTAGTAGCTTCTTGGTTTGAAGGTCTTTCTTGCTTAAGAGAAATGCTCGGTACAGAAGACGGAGCAGAACACCAAGCTGCATTCAGAAGACATCTTATGAAAGCATGGGGCGAACACGGACTTCGTTACCACACAAAATATCCATGGACACATACAATGCATGCTTCTTTCCACGAAATGGGATATGTTCTTTCAGCATTAAATAGATGTTTAGTAGTAAATCCAGATGATAAAGAAGCTGAAGAACGTGCATACAACCTTGTTAGAGGTATGAGAAGCCTTGTTATCCAAAGAAAAACAAAAGTATTCTGGTCAGGTGATTCACCAGAACCAGATGTAACATATGAATTCCCTAACGATATCTACTTACAAGATGGTGGATTCAACATGGAATACCACACAGGACGTGGTGAACAACCAATCCGTAACGGTGTTATCCTTTACCCACTTGTTCAAAGATACGCATTAACAGGAGATGAAGTTGCTCTTGATTTAGCAAAAGGTTATGTTAACTACTTATTAGGATCTTCTAGATACTTCTCTTACAACATGGAATTCTACGGACACGTACACTCAAGTGTATGGGTAGCTTCAGGTATGGTTATGCTTGGACGTCTTATCGGAGAAGACCTCTACATTAAGAAAGGTAAAGAAATCTACGATTACGTTAAGAAAGATTCTTCTTCATTCGGTTGGGTTCCTGAATTCATGAGATGGAAACCAATGGCAGAAGAAAACTGTGAAACATGCTGTATCAAAGACGCTATCGAATGTGCTTACGAATTAGTACAATGCGGATATGAAGAATACTGGCAAGACATCAACTTATATGTAAGAAACATGTTAGTTGAAAACCAAGTAAGACATACAAAATACGTTGTTGTTGACAATACATTAGAAGATGACAAAGAAAAAGGTATTACATACAAGAACATGAATACACGTATGATCGGTGGATTCAGTGGTGGTACAAAACCAACTACAATGAGCTTAACAAAATTCCGTTCAATCGCTGGATGCTGTGCAGGATTTGGTCCAATCGGTCTTTGGAAAGCATGGAACCTTTCAGTTATGGAAACAGAAAACCGCGTAACTGTAAACATTCCATTAAATAAAGAAGTTGCAACAGCAGTTGTTAAGAACTTATATCCAAACGAAGGTGGCGTAGTTGTTACAGCGAAAGTGGATACAGAAGTTGGATTCCGTTACTATGATTACATGGGAGCAAAAGAAGACATTAAGTTCACAGTAAACGGCGAAGAAGTAGAAGCTACATTAGACGGAAACGTATTTGTAGTTGCAGCTAAAGCTGGTGACGTTGTTGCATACTCACATGCAATTGAAAACGTAACAAAACCAGAATTCGTATGTGATAGAGAATACGAAGTAATCTGGAGAGGACCAGACGTAGTTGATATTCTTCCACACGGCGAACACATGAGATTATTCCAAAGAGATCTCAATGTACCAATCGACGAACCATCACCAGAAGATGTTGTATTTACAGGTGCAGCTAACTACGGCCCAACACAACAAAAGAGATAATTTTGAAAGGTAGCAAAGATTATGCTCAGAAAAATTTCAAGCGATAAACCATTGAAAATCATTGGTTTTACAGATACACATATTGACGATTACGCAGAACGTCTTGAAGTAACAGTAAAGATGATCGCGGAAGCTGTGAAAACAGAACAACCAGACTTAGTTGTTTTCGTAGGAGACAATGTAACTGGTGGCGATAATCGTGCTCGCGCGGAACGTTTCCAACAAATGATGACTGATTTACAGGTGCCATGGGCACCTGTATTGGGAAATCATGAAGGTGATAACCCAATGTCAGTTCTTCGTAGCGAAATGGTTGACATTTTCCGCAAATCTCCATACTGCTTAATTCCAGCAGAAAAACCAGTTCTTGCAAATGGAACACCAGTATATGGCGATACAAACTATATTCTTAATTTAGAAAATG
>JAZOWZ010000060.1:0-2283 GCA_045659485.1 Faecalimonas sp.
CAGTCTACACGAGAACCATCGAATTCAACCTGCATATCGCCACGACGGATGATTTCACCTTCGAATGCTGTAGCGAATGCAACTGGGATATCAATATTTGTAATTTTAAGTTTAATTCCACGAGCTTCAAGGGAAATTGGATTCCACTGTGAAACGTCTTCGAATTTAATTAAGCTCTTTGGTACAGCTGGTGTGTATTCCATATCGTTTGTAACTACTGGGAATCCGTAGTAGATAGCGCCAGCACCACAAGCAACTGTCATTTCATCTAATGGACCAAATGCGTTAACGAATGCGTTAATTCTATCGAATGTGTATTTCTGAAGGGCTGCTTTGTCACCTGGTGTTACGTTACCGAAGATGAGAGCTGCTCTTAAAGCTACAGATACGATGTGGATTACAGAGTTGATTTCTTTTCCGAGTGGTACTACACGTACTGCGAAACCTGTTTTGTATCCAGCTTCTGCAAGCTGATCACAGCATTCACCAACGAGGGCAACGAAGATACCCTGAGACTGGTAGCTCTTAACTAAATCTACTGCTTCCTGTGTGCTTGGAGCTTTACCGATGATTACAGCAACACCTGGGATGTCACCTGTTACCAATGGAACACCAAGTTCACGGATTTTAGCATCTGAGAAATGTCCTTCTAATGGAAGTTCATATGGCTGTGCTCCGTCGATGTATTTGAGAGCTTCGATGAACTCTGCACAAAGAGCTGTAGCAACGCCTGACTTGAATCCTGAGTCAAGTCTTCTTTCTCTTGTCATAAGTGTTTTGATGTAACCCATAGCGTTTTTCATTTCGCCAAGAGTTGCAATCTTTTCACCTGTTTCTGAATAATAACATGGCAGACTGTATGCTGTTTCTGGGAAACCTACTGCTTTGTCTTCGCCGTATTTCGCGATAGCTGCTTCCAGATCAGCGACTGCTCTGTCATACATTTTATCATTACCATTGAAAACTATATCAAATAATAACACTGTCATACCTCCGTTCAGATCATTGATTGATCTATTTTTTCTTTGATTTGCTTTATTTCATTTGTTGCAATCTCACTGAAGTCGTAAGGGGATTTTCCCTGACGATCGGCGTCAATCACGTCTTCGTTATAATGAATAAACCCTAACAAATCTTCTGCCGGTATCTTACTGCGAATGTACTCTTCATCTTCTACGCTTCGTACTTTATTTGCCACAACACTTACCTGGTGTACACCAAGGTCTTCCGCCAGACGTTTTACGTTTTTATAAGTCTGGACACTTCTTGCACCTGGTTCGATCACAACGATGAATCTATCCATTCCTTCTGTAGTACCACGTCCCAAATGTTCGAGACCTGCTTCCATATCAAGAATAACAACATCATCGCTTCTTAAAACCAAGTGACTGATAATGCGTTTTAACATTACATGTTCCGGACAAACACATCCGCCGCCACCTGTTTCCACCGTACCCATAACAAGTAATTTTACACCATTACAGGTTTTTGAATATGTATCAGGAATGTCATCAACTTTTGGATTGATCTTAAAGAATTTTCCATCGCCGCTGGCTCCGGTTCTTTCCTGCACTAATTTTCTCATTTTGGAAATTGGCATGATAGAATCTAATTCTTCTTCATCAAATCCAAGTGCCAACCCAAGGTTTGCATCTGGATCCACATCCGCAGCCAATACACTTCTTCCTTCATCTGCGTAAAGTCTTGCTAAAGTCGCCGAGAAAGTTGTCTTTCCTACGCCGCCCTTACCGGTTACTGCAATTTTCATATTGCTTATTCATCCTTCCTTAGCACTTATTGATTAGATACCAAGTGCTTCACGTTTCTTTTCGATTGCTTCGATCATCATGTCGCCCAGTTTGTCAATGTCTGATTCAACAGTGAATGCAGCTTCAACCCAATCACGAAGGCCGCCTTTTAATAATTCATCTACTTCTTTGGAACCTGTAGCGTATGGTTCAACACCAAGGTATGTATCAATACCTGTAGCTACTACGTAGTTACCGATAGAAACAGCTTTTTCTGACATCCATTCTGGAGCACATCCAAGAACTGGGATTTCAGAAATCTTCCATCCTGAATCTTTAGCGATTTCAGATGCAAGGATCATCATACGAGAAATGTCTACGCAAGATCCCATATGAAGTACTGGTGGGATATCTGCTAATTCACAAACACGTTTTAAACCAGCGCCGCAAAGATCTTTTGCACGTTTGTCCATAAGACCAGCTTTTGCTGCAGCCTGTGCAGAACATCCTGTTGTGATAACGATAATATCGTTTT
>JAZOWZ010000061.1:0-1611 GCA_045659485.1 Faecalimonas sp.
TCAATGCCCGTGTTAAACATACTTGCTGTGAAACAATATGGCAAACCATAATCTTCGTATGCAAATGCAATATTTCCAAAATAATCAGATACCACTCGTTTCTCAATGGCAAAATCTGTTACCTTTCCAAGTGTGGCAAATGCTATAACGCACACAACGATTGCAGGTATTCTATATACCTTTCCTGTATACTGGCCGCCTCTTCTCCACATGGAAATCAGCCATGCCAAAACAACAAGAATCAAAAGGATTAACAATACGCCTTGTGTACCGGTAAAATACTTGTCAATCATGGACATCGCATCATCGATAACCTTCAAATCCTGGGCATTAAAAGGTGTAACACGAACACTTAACATATATCCGTTGACACCTCCGATAATCAGCCAGAATACACTGATGATAATACGGAAGAAAACACGTCTTTTGACAATATATACAAGCAAAAATGTTACAAAAATCATATACGTGTTAAAGAGAAACGGCCATGGTGTCATGGTCATATACTCCCACGCTTTTCCTATGCTGTGTCTTGAAATTGCTTCAATCGTAAAGTTAATAATCCCTGCTAACAGAAATTGTAAAATCAGAGAAAAGCGATTCATCCACAGGTAAATCGGTGCCATTGCTTTGGCAAATTTACTGTTTCTTTGTTTTTCCAGAATTGCCTGTCTTCTCTGCTTTCTTTGCTGAAAATATTGTTTGATATCCTCTTTGCTAATTTGAATTTTTTTCATACTCTAACCTCAAATAATTTATCGACTGCTGGTCTATTTACGTAGTCCTGCGAGTCTTTCCCTTACTTGTTCCATCATCTGTGTATATTTTTCCAACTTCGCTTTTTCTTCGTTGATTTTTGCTTCCGGAGCCTTGCTGATAAATCTTTCGTTGCTCAACATTCCATTTACACGAGCAAGTTCTTTCGTCAATCTCTCCTCTTCTTTTGTGAGACGCTCGATTTCTGCTTCAAAATCTACCAATTCAGCTAATGGCAAATATACAACTGCATCTGTTACAACTACAGAAACTGCATCATCTGCAATTCCTTCTTTTGTATTTTGAATCACAATTTCACTCGCACTCATAAGTGAAGCTGCTGATGCCTTCATTTCTTCAAAGCCCTTGCACAACGCTCCATTTTCACATACTACAAAGGTTTGTGCCTTACGACTTGGTGCAACGTTCATTTCTGCACGTACATTACGAACACCGCGGATGATTTCCTTCATGCGCTCTACCTGTGTTTCCTCTTGTGCAAAATTCCATTCTTCCTTGTACTGTGGCCATGCTGACATCATCAATGATTCTTCTTCAGGTACTAATACGCTGTAGATTTCTTCTGATACGAATGGCATAAATGGATGTAAGAATTTTAATCCATTTGCCAATACGGTCTTCAACGTCCAAAGAGCTGCATTTGCCGCCTTTGGATTCTCATCTGCATGCCAGATTGGATATTTTGCAAGCTCAATGTACCAGTCACAGAATTCATCCCAGATAAAGTCATATACTTTCTGAAGTGCAATACCAAGTTCAAACTTGTCCATGTTTTCTGTAACATCTTTTGCAAGTGTATTTACTTTTGATAATACCCATTTATCAATATTTGAC
>JAZOWZ010000062.1:0-30536 GCA_045659485.1 Faecalimonas sp.
GCTGACAAGACAATGGCTGGAGAAACAATCCATGTCAAATTGGTGTTTGACATTATTAGTGGAAGCAAAGCGAAAGTAACCACATATGTGAATGGAAAACAGGATGGAGAAGCTAAAGAAGTTACGATTACTGGCGGACAATTACAGTTGGCATTTGCTTGTAAGGCATACTATGAAAATTCAAGTGCTAAAACGAGAAATGAGGCATATTTAGACAACGTAAAAGTGTTTGGAGTTTCATCTAAATAGTGATGAAATAGTGAATTTAGATGGGGCTATTTCACTGGTGCAGAAACACCGGTGAAGTGGCCTTGTTGTCTTAAAACCTGATTGCGGGTTGGAGGAAAGTAATTATGTATATGAAATTAAAAGATGGTAAGTCAAAAGTACTCACATTTAGTTACGACGACGGTGTGGTTCAAGACATTAGGCTTATCAATATTTTAAATAAGTATGGATTAAAGGGAACCTTTAATATCAATACAGGGATTTATACACCTGAAGAAAAAAAGCGCGAGCAGTTTAGAGGAACAATGAAATTATCAGAAGCACAAGAACTATATGTGAATTCGGGACATGAGGTTGCTGTGCATGCACTGACACATCCGTTTCTCGAAAGACTACCGATTAGCAGTGTGTTGACCGAAATACTAGAAGATCGAAAAAACATTGAAAAGCAGTATCGCACGCTGGCGAGAGGAATGGCTTATCCATACGGTACTTATAATGATGAAGTTGTAGAAGCATTGAGAAAATGTGGTATTTGCTATTCGAGAACGACACGGGCTACTGAGAAATTTGAATGGCCGCAAGAATGGCTTTTGCTACATCCGACTTGTCATCATAATCATCCCCAATTAATGGAATTTGCGAAACGTTTTGTAGAAAGTTCAACGAGATATCCAATGGACAATTGGATGTTCTATGTATGGGGACATTCTTATGAATTTGATGATCACGATAATTGGGAAGTGATTGAAAAATTTGCCGATTATGTGAGTGACAGAGAAGATGTTTGGTATGCTACGAATATTGAAATTTATGATTATGTAAAAGCATATGAGAGACTTCAAATTAGCGCGGACGAAACAATTATATACAATCCATCGGCTATTGATGTGTGGTTTATGAAGGATAGGCAAATTTATTGTGTAAAAGGTGGAGAAGCATTACACCTATAATTAAGGATGGAGAGAGTAAAATGTTATTCTTTTATGTAAGACATGGAGACCCAATTTATAGTCCAGATGGTTTAACAGAACTAGGTCATCAGCAGGCAGAAGCATTAGTGAGTCGCATGGAAATATGCAATCCAGACAGGATTTTTGCATCCAGTTCGAATCGCGCCATCCAGACAGCAGAGCCAACAGCGAAAAAATTAAATAAAGAGATAGAAATTTTAGATTGGTGTCATGAGAAATATGCAATCAAGGATTTTTGGGCAGAGTCTAAAAGTGGCAATAGTTTTTGGTGTTTTGGTCTTTCTGAATATCGCCGTCTATTCAATAGTAGTGAAGTAAGAAGTTTAGGAAGAGAGTGGTACAACCATTCCGCATTTGCAGAAACGAATTTTAAGGTAGGGCAGGAACGGATACAAAAAGAGGCAGATAATTTTTTTGCAACCCTAGGATACCGACATGTTCCAGAAGAAGGCGGATATATTGCAGAACGACCAAATGACGAACGAATCGCATTATTTGCACATCAGGGCTTTGGCATGATATTTATGAGTTGTTTATTAGATATTCCATACCCAATCTATAGCACTCATTTTGATATGACTCATACAGGAGTTACAGCTATTGAATTTGAGGGAGATGGATTTGTAGTACCAAAGGTAATGCAGTTATCAAATGATTCCCATATTTTTAAAGCAGATATGGAAACAAAATATGACAGAAGGGTTGTGTTTTAACACAATTTAGGAGGAAAAATATTATGGAAATAAGAAATGCGTCAAACCCAAGAGACGTAAAACTTTATACAACAGACAGATTGAGAGAAGAATTCCATATTGCCGGGCTTTTTACAGCCGACAATTTTAAAATGGTATACAGTCATATTGACCGTATTATCACAGCTGGATTTATGCCAGTAGAAAAAGAACTTAAATTAGAAGCAGGAGCAGAACTTGCAGCAGAATATTTCTTGCAAAGAAGAGAAATGGGATGTATTAACATCGGTGGTAAAGGAATTATCACAGTCGATGGAACAGAGTATGTGATGAACCCAAGAGATGGTATCTATATTGGTATGGGAAATAAGGAGATTACATTTAAGAGTGAGAACCCAGAAGAACCAGCAAAATTCTATGTGTCATCTTGTCCGGCACATCAAACATACCCAACTGTACATATCGATATTACAAAGGCGAAGAAAGTACCATGCGGAAGTTTAGAAGAATGTAACAAACGCGTAATTAATCAATATATTCACCCAGAAGTAATGAAGAGCTGTCAATTGACAATGGGACTGACACAATTGGAAGTTGGTTCGAACTGGAATACAATGCCATGTCATACACACGACAGACGTATGGAAGTGTATCTCTACCTTGATATGGGAGAAAATGATGCAGTATTCCACATGATGGGTGAACCAAGTGAAACAAGACACATTATTATGCACAATGAAGAAGCAGTGATCTCACCAAGTTGGTCAATTCATAGTGGCGTTGGTACAAAGAACTACTCATTCATCTGGGCAATGTGTGGAGAAAATCAAGAATTTACTGATATGGACTTTGTTCAAACAAAAGATTTGAGATAGTGAGGGAAAGCAGATGTCAAAATTTGATTTAACAGGAAAAGTTGCACTTATTACAGGTGCATCTTATGGCATTGGTTTTGCGATTGCAAAAGCATATGCTAAGGCAGGCGCAACCATTGTGTTTAATGATATTAAGCAAGAGTTAGTTGACAAAGGGCTTGCTGCATATGAAGCAGAAGGTATCAAAGCACATGGTTATGTGTGTGATGTGACAGATGAAGATGCAGTCAACCAGTTGGTGGCAACCATTGAAAAAGAAGTTGGTGTGATTGATATCTTAGTAAACAATGCAGGTATCATTAAGAGAATCCCTATGCATGAGATGTCGGCAACAGAATTCAGACAAGTAATTGATGTGGACCTTAATGCACCATTTATTGTGGCAAAAGCAGTTTTACCATCGATGATGAAGCAAAGAAGTGGAAAGATTATTAACATTTGTTCCATGATGAGTGAACTAGGACGTGAAACCGTATCTGCTTATGCTGCAGCAAAGGGTGGGCTCAAGATGCTCACAAGAAATATTGCATCAGAGTATGGTGAATACAACATTCAATGTAATGGTATTGGACCTGGTTATATTGCAACACCTCAAACAGCTCCACTTCGTGAAATTCAACCAGACGGAAGCAGACATCCGTTTGACCAATTTATTATTGCGAAGACACCGGCTGCACGTTGGGGTAATCCAGAAGATTTGGAAGGACCTGCAGTATTCCTTGCATCAGAAGCTTCTGATTTTGTAAATGGACATGTATTGTATGTAGATGGCGGTATTTTAGCGTACATCGGAAAACAACCATAGAAAGAGAGAAAAAACGAGAATGATGGATGAACGGATTTGGTTAGAAGATATATCAAAGAAAATAACTGAAAAGATGTTTTGTGTAGTAGAACGAAATCGAGGCAAGATTCCTTACACTGCCAAAGAAGGACAATATGATGACCGTTCCCATCAGATTGGTTGGTGGACCAATGGATTCTGGGGTGGAATCCTTTGGCAACTTTATCACGCAACAGGTGAAAAAATGTACCGTGAGGAAGCCGAGAACTTGGAGAAGAAGCAAGATGAAAACTTGTTATATTCTCCAGATATGGACCATGACAATGGTTTCCGCTGGCTTCCTACGGCAGTTGCGAATTATCGATTACATAAGAATGATGTATCGAAAAACAGAGCAGTTTTGGCAGCGGATAATTTAGCAGGACGCTTTAATCTAGCAGGGAGTTTTATCCGTGCATGGAACTGGGGAGATTATCCAAGTGAAAAAGCAGGGTGGGCAATCATCGACTGTATGATGAATCTGCCACTTCTATATTGGGCTTACAAAGAAGATAAAGACCCAAGATATCTGCACATTGCAAAAGCACATGCAGATATGGTTATTAAGAACTTTGTCCGTGAAGATGGTTCTGTAAAGCATATCGTCGAGTTTGACCCGGAGACAGGGGCATATATTGGTTCCAGAGCAGGACAGGGATATGCGCGTGGTTCTTCTTGGACAAGAGGACAATCCTGGGCGATTTATGGATTTACGCTTAGTTATATGCATACGAAAGAAGAACGATATTTTGAGACTGCGAAAAAGGTGGCGAATTATTTCCTTTCGCAGTTGGATGATAGTTACTTGGTGCCAGTGGACTTTAGACAACCAGAAGAACCAAAGTGGGAAGATTCTACAGCGGCAGCAGTAACGGCGTGTGGGCTCATTGAATTATCAAGAGTCTGTGCGGGAGATGAACAAGAATATTATCACAGTGCGGCAACGAAACTATTGCACGCGCTGGTAGAACATAGAGCAGATTGGTCAATTGATACTGACCCAATCTTATCCCACTGTGCAGAGGCGTATCACAGTGGAGTAGACATCAATCATATGATGTATGCAGATTACTATTTTATTGAAGCAATCTGGAAATTGACAGGAAAAGAATTATTTATTTGGTAGAGAGGAACAGGCCTATGAAGACACAGAAAAGATTAGAAGACATCTGTATTAGAGACCCATTTGTACTTCCGTATGAAGACGGATATGTGATAACAGGGACTTTTTTAGAAAATGGATTTGGAGCATATTTCACAAAGGATTTTGAAGTTTGCGAAGGGCCGTATGTATTGGTGGACAATCAAGATGCCTCGCTCAATCCAGAAGTGTTTTGGGCGCCTGAGATTCATAAATATAACGATAAATATTATCTCTTTGGAACTGTAGAGCGCCTTGGAGACAAGAGATATTCCATGATATATGTGAGTGAAGACCCACTTGGGAGTTTTGCACCAGTAGGTAGATGCACGCCGGAAGGATGGCAGTGCTTGGATGCAACACTCTATATTGAAGATGGCGAACCATATGCAGTATTTTGTCGTGAATGGGTAGAAATCTCGGATGGGGAGATTCATGCGGTGAAGCTGTCAAAAGATTTGTCGACAATGATTGAAGAACCAAAACTTTTATTCCGAGCAACAGAGGCAGGATGGTGTAAAGAGATTAAAGCTGGAGAAGCAAAAGGGTATGTAACCGATGGTCCGTTCTTATTCCATCAAGATGGAAACCTTAAGATGTTATGGTCTTCGGTAGGATATGAAGGGTATGCCATCGCGATAGCGACTTCGGATAATGGAAGATTGGATGGAAAATGGATGCATCAGGAAAAACCGTTCTTCGCCAAAGATGGAGGCCATGGCATGATTTTTGAAAGAGACGGAGTAAAATATCTCACCATACATGCACCGAACATTCCAAAGGGTGCAGAGAGAATGAGAATTCTGGCAGGAGGAGAACAACAATGGTAAATATTCAAAGAATACCAGATATGATAAAGATTCATACAGAAAGCGGAGAAGTATTTGATGCGGCGGTGTCATTTGAAGAGAAAGGAAATGCACTTGCTGTTTATCTTACTGCAATGCAGGATAAACCTCGTTATATTGCTATGCGATGGAAAGAAAAACAAACAGGACGAGTGAGTGTGATGGGTGACCATTGGGAGAGACTGCAATCAGACACTTTTTTTGGACCACTCAATGCGGAACGTTATCTTCCTTGGTATTTTGTAGTAACTGATGGAAGTTATGTGGATGCATGTGGTGTTATGGTGCAACCAAATAGCTTTGTAAGTTTTACGGTGGATAGTGAAGGTGTAACCGGATGGTTTGATGTGCGCTGTGGTGGACAGGGTGTACAACTGGATGGAAGAAAACTGCACGTTGCAGATATTGTAAGCAGACATTATGAGAATATGTCTTCTTATGAAGCATTGTGCGATTTCTGTCACGTGATGTGTCCAAATCCGTTGCTTCCAAAGGAGCCAATCTATGGTGGAAACAACTGGTACTACGCATATGGAAAGAGTAGTGCAGAAGAGATTATCAATGATGCTACGTTGCTTGCAGAATTAACTGAAGGCAATGATATTCGTCCATTTATGGTTATCGACGATTGCTGGCAACCAGAGCCGTGTTGTGGTCCGTGGATTCCAAATGAAAAGTTCTCTGATATGAGGGGCCTTGTGAAAGACTTGAATGCTATGGGTGTGCAGGCGGGTATCTGGGTGCGTTTCTTACATAATAAACAGGTCTATGAAGAGCATCCGGAATATCGTATTGCAAAACCGGAAGCAGAGACATATTTAGACCCATCGAGAAAAGAAGTTTTAGATATTATTCGAGAAGATATTGCACGTATTAAAGACTGGGGATTCCGTCTGATTAAACATGATTTCTCAAGCTTTGATATGTTTGACAGATTTGGCGAAACCATGGGCGGAACCATCTCAGAACGCTCTGACTGGTCCTTCTATGATAAAAAACGAACCAGTGCAGAGATTGTGTTAGATTTCTATCGCTGTATTCGTGAGGCGTGTGGTGAAGATGTACTGATTATTGGTTGCCAAACATTTTCACACCTTTGCGCCGGCTTGGTGGAAATCAACCGCACAGGTGCAGACACCAGCGGAAGCAACTGGGATAGAAGTAGAACTTTTGGTGTAAATACCTTGGCATTCCGTATGCCACAAAATAACATTTTCTATGCATGCGATGCAGATTGCGCTGGCTTTGTGGGAGATAAGATTCCTTGGGAATTAAATAAACAGTGGGTGGATTTACTTAGTAAAAGTGGAACACCACTCTTTATTTCATGTCCACAAGGTCTTTTAGACGAAGAACAAAAAGCATTTATGAAAGCAGCATTTAAAGAAGCTGCAATCAAACGTGAGAATGCCATTCCGCTGGATTGGGAATACAATGTAAACCCGGCAAAATGGCTCATTGATGGAGAAGAAGTGACTTATGATTGGTTCTTAGATGAGTTCCCAAAACTCTTAGAATGCTCAAAATATCATACGCTTCGATAAAAGGAGAGAGAGTTATGTTAGATATGGGACGCTACGCATCATTAGCGCGCCAAGTAGTTGCAGAGGGGTGCGTGCTACTAAAAAACGACAAGCAAACCTTACCAATTCCAAAAGGCAGTAAGGTGGCAAGTTTTGGACGAAGTCAATTTAATTATTATAAAAGCGGAACCGGTTCGGGTGGAAAAGTAAACACAGCATATGTTGTCAGCGTGCTAGACGCATTGCGTGATTGCAAAGAAGTGGTTGTTAATGAGAAGGTTTTATCCATATATAAAGAATGGATTGCCAAGCATCCTTTTGATGAGGGCAAAGGATGGGCGACAGAGCCATGGTGCCAGGAAGAAATGCCACTCTCAGAAGAAGTGGTAAAAGATGCAGCTTCGGAATCAGATATGGCGCTCGTAACCATTGCAAGAACAGCAGGGGAAGACAAGGATAATTCTGAGTCGGAAGGTAGTTTTCTTTTAACAAAAGAAGAAGAGCGTATGTTGGAATTAGTATGCCGCTATTTCGCAAAGACAGTGGTACTTTTAAATACAGGAAATATCATTGATATGAAGTGGGTGTATAAGTACAATCCATCTGCGGTAATGTACATTTGGCAAGGTGGACAGGAAGGTGGAAATGGTGTTCTTGATGTATTGACAGGAAAAGTTAGTCCAAGTGGGAAATTAGCAGACACCATTGCCAAAGACTATTCCGATTATCCATGCGCAGACAACTTTGGTGATGCGGATCAAAATATATATAAAGAAGATATCTATGTGGGATATCGCTATTTTGAAACTTTTGCAAAAGGCAAAGTGTTATATCCATTTGGATATGGACTTTCTTATACAAACTTTTCGATACAACCGAACTTCTTCCATTGGGACGGAGAACATCTTGCAGTATCTGTGAAGGTAAAAAACTGTGGGAAGGTAGCAGGAAAAGAAGTAGTACAACTTTACAAGCAAGCACCGCAAGGGAAGCTTGGCAAGCCGGCAAGAGAGTTATGTGGATTTGCAAAAACTAGAGAATTGCTTCCGGGAGAGCTTCAGATTGTTACGATTCAGTGTGACAGATACTATTTGGCATCTTATGACGATAGTGGTGTAACAGGTTACTTATCTGCTTATGTATTAGAATCGGGCGAGTACCGTTTCTATGTAGGAACCGATGTAAGAAGCGCTTCTAAGGTTGGATCATTTCAAGTTGATGAGACATTGGTGGTGGCGCAACATACAGCAGCTCTTTCACCAACAGTTGCATTTGAAAGATTGTGTCCAAAGGTGACGGTCAATGGCATTGTCCCTTCTTATGAGGCGGTTCCAACGAGAAGTTATGACTTGTGGGAACGTATCACATCAGACCGTCCGGAAGAAATATCATACACAGGTGACAAGGAGTATCAACTGGTGGATGTGCGTGATGGAAGAGTGACGATGCAGGAATTCCTTGCACAGTTCACACCAGAAGAATTGAGTCCATTACTTCGTGGCGAAGGTATGTGTTCGCCAAAGGTAACAGCAGGAACAGGTGGAGCATTTGGCGGAATTACAAAGACCTTAAGAAAACACGGGATTCCGGCAGTCTGCTGCAGCGATGGTCCGAGTGGAATTCGTATGGATGTGGGAACGATTGCTTTTTCCCTTCCGAATGGAGCTTGTCTTGCCAGCAGTTTTAACGAAGCATTATCCGAGGCGCTTTTTGATATGGTGGGAGTGGAACTTCGTAAAAACAAAGTGGATATTCTGTTGGGACCTGGTATGAACTTACATCGAAATCCGTTGAACGGAAGAAACTTTGAGTATTTTTCAGAAGACCCGATATTGACAGGAAAGATGGCGTGTGCACAGCTTCGTGGGTTGCATAAACACAATGTAACCGGAACGATTAAACACTTCATTGGAAATAATCAGGAATATAGAAGACATTTCGCAGATGGCGTAATCTCGGAAAGAGCCATCCGCGAACTTTACTTAAAAGGATTCGAGATTGCCGTAAAAGAGGGCGGAGCATATAGCATTATGTCTACCTACGGTCCAGTCAATGGTCTTTATACGGCATCGAACTATGACCTTCTGACTCAGATACTCCGTAAAGAATGGGGCTATACTGGCTTTGTTATGAGCGACTGGTATGCAAAGGGCAATGAAGAAGGAGCAGAAGGAACGAAACAGGAAATTGCAGCTATGATTAGAAGTCAAAACGACATCTATATGGTAGTGGCGGATTCTGAGAGAAACTCCAACAACGATAATATGCTCGCATCTTTAGAGACAGACAGAGTGACCATAGGAGAAATGCAACGATGTGCAGCGAATTTACTTCGTACTATCATGCGTACACCAGCAATGGAGCGTATGCTGGAGGAAGAAGAGGAATGCTACGCAGCACTACGTGGAGTTGGCGATGGTTATGAACCGTTAGAACAATATGACTATCTGGATGTGAGAGAAACAGGAGAGATTCCAGTAGAACTGATTCCAACAGGAGCAGGATGCAATACAGGATTTATGTTAGAACTTCCGGATGCCAAGGATCGCATTGTAGTGCTTACTTTACGCGCTCATGCAGCGTCAGAACTTGCGCAGCTTCCGATGGCTGTATATGTTAATGGTGCTATGGTACAAAGTATCAGTTTGACAGGTGCAGATAAAGAATGGCAGACAATTTCATTTGTGATTACGGGACTTCACATGGTAGGAACTAGCATGGAATTCCGATTTGCGGCAGATGGAATCGAGCTTGGAAAGTGTAAATTGACGGAGGCAGAATAATGAGATTAAAAAATGCGGGAAAATTCCCGCATTTTTTATTTTGTCCAAAGTTCGATAGTTTCTAATAATTTCTTTTTTGTTTAAAGTCGTAAATTGCGACCTTAAACGAACACGTAAAACGCAATATAGCGAGATTTCTGGACGATTTTATGTTTCAATCGACACGTGATGAAGTTGAATTAGTGAAGTCACAAATTGTGACTTCACCAACTGAGAATTGCGACTTCACCAACTGAGAATCTCATTGACAATGTATGGCAACTATGTTACTTTGTCTAAACAAGCAGTAATTCTATTTTCTTGGCAACAGCCGTTCTAAAATCTAATGACAAATCTAATTTTCTGCTTGGGAATCACATTTTAATTTACAACTTAAGAAGGAGGTATTGCTATGGCAAACACACTACAACTGTATTTTCCTAAGCTGAGAGAACGTCAGCAGATACTAGATGATATTTCGAGTCGGGAAAATCTAAAAACAACTTATGAAACTTGGGATGAGCAGCAACAAAACTATTTCTTGGATATTTGCTGCGGAGCACGTGGAGTTAAGATGCTCTACGATAGCTTTTTTAAAGAAATATTTGATCCAGATGTAAAGCCCGAACGGTTAGAGGAACTGTTGTCTCTGCTTTTAGGACAACGGGTTAAAATCTTAAAAGTTTTGCCAAATGATTCTACAAGAATTGCGGATGAAAGCTCCCTTTTGATCATGGACATTGTAGTTCAACTAGAAGATGGGAGCATAGCGAATGTGGAGTGCCAACGTATTGGTTACAAATTTCCAGGTCAGCGTGCAGCTTGCTATTCGGCAGATTTGCTGCTCAGACAGTATAAACGCGTCAGAGGAGAAAAAGGCAAGAAGTTTTCGTACAAAGACATCAAGAAAGTCTATAGTATTGTTTTCTATGAACAGAGTCCAAAAGAATTTCATTCATTTCCCAATAATAGTATCCATCGAAGCAAACAACAGACAGACACAGGAGTTCAGGTAGAATTACTACAAGAATTTTTCTTTATACCACTTGACATTTTGAAGGGGATTTACGAAAATTATGGTATAAGAAATAAACTGGAGGCATGGTTTATATTCTTGTCAAATGACGATCCAGAAACCATTGTTCGATTGGTTGAAGAGTATCCAGAGTTTCGTGAGATGTACGAGGAGATATGTGAACTGTGCCTGAATACAGAGAAGGTGATGGGTATGTTTTCGAAGGAATTGTTAGAATTGGATAGAAACACGGTACAACTCATGATTGATGAGATGCAGGATGAGATTGATAGTCAGAGGGTGCAACTGCAGGAGCAAGGTGAAAAACTGAAGGAACAGAACGAGATACTTGTTGAACAGAAAGCATATATTGCGGAATTAGAGGCTAAGATTGCGAAAAAGTAAATAGGGATATTAGTGTGGTGAAAATCCTCCTTGGGATAGTTGTTGAAGTAAAAGTTAACTTCTTATCCTGAGGAGGATTTTTTTGCGCCTTAAAATATAGTGAAAATATTGCGCTACACAAAAATGCAATAAAAATAACAAACTAGACAATATGTTGGCAAAACAAGATATTTTATTATAACTATATATAAGCAAAATTCTGTTTTTTATTAGGAAAGGGGAATAGATCGTGAAGAAGAAAGGAATGCAAAAAAGAGTACTGGCAGCTTTACTTGCGGGAATTATGTGTGTTGGTAGTGTACAGGTATTTCCTGGGATGGTTGATGAAGTAAAGGCAAGTGGTGAAACTTTAGCTCCAGACGAGCATGTTGAAAGTACTATATTGTTCGAATCTGATTTTAACAATGTAACAGATAACTATAGAGGTGCTTTTGTCAAAGAAGCAGGATGGACAGCATATGCCGATGAAAACTATGGTATTTCAGCAGGGGGGAATGATGTAACTCCTAAATATAGTAGAATGCGAGTAAAAGAGAAAGCGACCGATGACAAGCATATAAATTTCTGGAGCGAGTCTGGCGAATCATCTGCGATCATCATTAAGCATGTAGAGGGCGCATCAGATTATGATAAGGTGGTCGTTGAATTTGATCTTAGATTAGAAGCAGGTGTTGGTAATGATAACTTCAAGTTCTATGTAGGTGAAGTGTACGAAGATAATGTATGGACTCGAACACTTAGAGACTATGCTACTGACAGCCATGCATATATGTCACAGGTGTATTGGTCATATCATCCTACAAAAGGTGAAAAGTTTAATAAAACAGTGAAATTGGAATTTGACATTCTAAGTGAGGATGCTGCAGAAGTTACAACCTATGTGGGTGGAGATAAAAACGGAGAAACAAAAACAATTTCCCTTAATAACGGAATGTTAAATCTTGCGCTTGCGGCTCGTTTGTTTCAGAGTAACGGTAATTGGGACGAAGGATACTTAGACAATGTAAAAGTAACTGGAGAAAAAGTTGTAAAAACTTATGAGACTACATTGTTCGAATCAAAATTTGATAATGTATCTGGTAACTATAAAGGCTCTTTGATTGAAGAAGCAGGATGGACAGCATACGGCGATAAAGACTATGGTGTTTCAGCAGGCGGTAACAATGCGAAGCCAAAATATGCTAACATTAAAGTTAAGGATGATAAAGATTATACTGGTGACAAACATATCAACATTTGGGCTGATGACAGTGAAACAAATGCGACTCTTGTTAAACACATAGAGGGTGCATCAGATTTTGATAAAGTAACCGTTGAATTTAAACTTAGATTAGAAGCTGGCATTGGAAAGAGTGGCTTTGCGTTCTACGTAGGTGAAGTGGTTGAAGATAATGTTTGGAGTAGATATCTTGAAAACACCAGCCAAAGTGACGTTGCATATATGTCACAAGTGTATTGGTCATATCGTCCAACTAAGGGTGAGATGTTTAATAACACAGTCAAGTTAGTGTTCGATATCCTTAGTGATGATGCGGCAGAAGTTACAGCCTATGTAGGTGGAGAAAAACAAGGGGAAACAAAATGTATTGCTCTCAATGACGGAATGTTGAATCTTGCGCTTGCGACAAGTGTATTTGAGAGTAGTAGTAAATGGGATGAAGGATACTTAGATGATGTTGTAGTAACTGGTACTAAGAATGTTCGTGAAGAAGCAGAAGTTGCAACATATGACAAAGTTCTTTTCCATTCTGATTTCCAAGCGGATAATAACAAAGCGGCAAGACTTCCGGAATTAGGCTGGGATGGTTACGAAGGCTCTAACATATGGTTAAGAGATAAGAACGCAGACGACTATGAACTTAACATGTGGACTAACGACGCAACAGAACTGCAAGGTGTATATAAGACAGTTGATGTAAAAGCAGCTGACAAAGTAGCTGTAGAGTTCGCATTGAGAGTAGATGCAGCTGCTGGAAGCGATGACTTTAAGTTTACTGTAGGAGCATTGTCAAAGGACTATATTACGTCTTATATGTCACAGGAGTACTGGTCATGTGATAAGTCGGATTCCACAGGAAGCAACTGGACAACTGTAAAATTAGAGTTTGATATGATTACAGATGCATTGGCGGCAGTTACAGCCTTTGTAGGTGGAGAACAAGATGGAGAAGCAAAGCTTGTTCACATTCCAAATGGAAAGTTAAATCTTGCTTTTGTTGCAAATGTAACTAAGGTTGGTGACAACACTGATGAAATTTACATGGATGACGTATCCGTATACGCAGAAGAATCAGTTGTAACAGAAAGTGTTCTTACAAATGCTGGTGAATATACATTATTCAAATCCAACTTTGATAAGGTAGACAATGATAATCCAAATAACAGCCATCTTGTATCGAGAGAAGGCTGGGATGATTATACTGGTTCAAAAATGTGGGTAAGAAACAAATTGAAGCCAGATATGGAACTTAATATGTATACTGAAAGTTCAGTAGAACAAGCAGGGGTTTATAAGAGAGTCTATACAAAAGCAGCTGATAAAGTGATTGTAGACTTTGGATTAAGAATTGATGCAGGTGCGAAGAGTGAAAACTTTAAGTTTGCAGTTGGTTCGCTCACCAATAACAAGATTACAGGTTCTATGGATGTGGAATATTGGTCTTGTGATGCATCGTATAATACAGGAAGCGACTGGGTAGATGTTAGGTTAGTATTTGAAATGCTTACTGATACCACTGCGAATGTTACAGTTTCTGTAGGCGGAGAGCAAAAGGGAGAAGCAAAGGTTGTTACAGTACAAAAAGGACTGTTAAATCTTGGTTTTATTGCAAATGTAACTAAGGTTGATGGCAACTACGACGAAGCTTACATAGACGATGTTGTAGTAACTGGAATCAAAGAAAAACACGCTACAACAGTTGTGACTGAGTCATTGTTCGACGCTGATTTTGAAACAAGTGTATCTAGCAACGGTTCTAGTTCACTTAAGAGCGAAGGTTGGAATAAAGGTTCTTATAAGTTCGACAACAATGATGACAGCGAATATGATGTATTCCCGAACCCTTACAACCTTAAGGCAAGTGGTACACAAAATAGTAAGTTGAATATTAATACAGATGCAAAGGGCAATAAGTCACTTATGTTCAAGTCAGATGGTGGTGCTGCTACTTCTCGTATACAAAAAGTTATTGATGTAACATATTTGGATAATTTTGTTGTAGAGTTTGAATACCAAACAAGTGGTGAAGTGGCTGAAGGTTCCGGATGGTATGGTGAGTTCCAATTGGTTCAAAATCCAGATTATGTATGGGAATATGACGATTCTGTAGAGCCAACATGGAATGAAGAAAAAAATGCATATGATGTTCCGGGAATGGTTAATCAATATGAAAAACCAGTCAAAGGATATGATGCAGTATTTAGTGCTACATCAGAAGATGAGATGGCAAAAGCCAGAGTGGAATTTGATGTAGAGACTAAGACAGTGCTTGCGTATACATGGAACGATGAAACGGCTTCATGGGAATTGTTGGATTGTGCTGGATTACAAGTCGAAGAGAATAAAGTTTATTTGACATTTATGTATTCAGCTAAAAAAGATGGCTATGCATATCTTGATAATGTAAATATTTATGCTACAAAGGAAGCCGTAGATGGACGTATCACAGATGTAACTGGTAAAACATCATTGGTAGAACCGACTATGTTAGATGGTGCATCTGTTCGTTTTGCTGAACCGGCAGGTATTCGTTTTAAAGGGTATGTAAATAAAGAATACATCAAGACACTCAAATATTTGTATGGAGATGCAAATGTTAAATACGGTGTTGTAATTGCACCATATGATTTAGTAAATGATGAATTTACAATTGCGAAACTTGGCGAAGGTAACTATCTCAAAATAGAAGGAGTTAAGATTGCATCAGAAACAGACAAATATTATCAATTCAATTGCGCAATGGTTAATGTAAAAGAAGCTAACTGGGGACGTGATTTTGCAGCAAGAACATATATCGAAATTAAGAAAGCAGACGGAACAACAGAGTATGTTTATTCTGATTTTGATTCAAAAGACAATGTGCGTTCTTTAGCAGATGTTGCCACAAGAGCTCTTGCAGCTGGTGGATACAGTGGTACTAAGAAAGAACAATTAGAAGCGTATAGCGTTGCTGTTGAACCACTCAGTGCAGGATCGGATTTACGAATAATGTCTATGAATATCTTGAGTGAGAGAGCAGATGTTTCTGAAGATTATGCTGGTATTAAAGAAAGAGCAAAGATTTTGAAGGAAACAGTAATGGCATACAATCCTGCAGTTATCGGGCTTCAAGAAGTGACATCAAATTGGCTTAATGCTATTAATGATGGAGACAATCAATTGGGCGATGACTATGTAGTAATTCAAGGAAACTACAAAGGTGGTTGGTTTGGAATGCAAACAATCACTAATGAAACTGCAATCGTTTACGACAAGACACAGGTTGAAGTAGTTACAGGACAGTATGGTTATACAAACAATTATGGATACATAAGTTTTGAACAGGATGACAAAGACCATACAACGACATGGGCTGCAATGCAGACTGTGGATGGCAGCGAAAAGTTCCTTTTCATCAATGCACATCCAAGCTATTACAAAGTGGGCGAGGATACAAATGGTGTAGTTCAACAACAGTGGAATCAACTCGTTACATTCATTGCTGAATTAAAAGGTGTATACGGCGAAGAGTTTGGCGTAGTTCTTGTTGGCGATTTCAATACAGGTTATGGTAGTGATGAATATGAAACAGCTTTAGCTAATAATCTTTTAGATGGACAAGATGCAGTGCTTGCTGGCTTATGTCAAGGTGGGTTTACATGTGATACGATGCACTCATTCGGAAAGCATGAGACAGATCTTTATGTAGCGCATGGCGGAGATGATGCATTTGACCATATCTTCATTGATAAAAATACACCTGTTCAATTTAAAAAGTTCAGTGTAGTTGTAAATGATGATGTACTAAATATGTCAGACCATTATCCACTGTATGCGGATATTGTGTTGAAGTAGAATAGGTGGTGTGGAAATATGATGAATGAAATGATGAAATATGAAAAACCAGAATTAGAAATACTTCAATTCCAAACCACGGATATTGTATGTACAAGCGGGGATGATCCTGAGGACGATAACTTAGGAGCTTCACCATGGTAAAACAGATATAAACATATGGGGAACTTCTTTGGGAGTTCCCCATTTATAATAAAAGGAAAGTAGAGAGGTCTACAGTGATGAAAAAAATAGTTGTTGATTTTGAAAATAAAGTTGGAAACATAAAACCGATGCATGCGGTTAATAATGGACCGAAAGATAAAGAGGATATATGGGAAAGCAATTTTAATGATTATGCAGCGGCAGGGATTCCGTATGCAAGAAATCATGATGCGTCCTTTTGTTCCGCGTATGGTGGACACCATTCCGTAGATGTAAATATGATTTTTACAAACTTTGATGCGGATGTGAATGATCCTAATTCCTATGACTTTGCATGTACAGATGCGTATACGAAGAATACATTTGATGCAGGGACCAAGGTGTTCTATCGATTGGGAAGTAGAATCGAGCATGAAGTGAAGAAATATAATACCCTTCCACCAAAAGATTTTCAAAAATGGGCTGAGATTTGTGAGCATATCATCATGCATTATACAGAGGGCTGGGCAAACGGATTTCACTTTGATTTAGAGTATTGGGAAATTTGGAACGAACCAGACTTAGACCCAGATGATGCAACCAATAAACGTACTTGGGGTGGAACAAAAGAACAGTTCTTTGACTTCTATGAAGTGGCAGCAAAGCACTTGAAAAAACGTTTTCCAAACCTGAAAATCGGTGGACCGGCAATCGCTTATCAAGAAGGTTGGACAGCTGATTTCTTAAAGGAAATGAAAAAAAGAGGAGTAGAAATTGACTTCTTCTCATGGCATATCTATTGTACCGAACCAAAATGGATGATTCAAAAAGCAGAGCGTCTCAGAGCTTTGCTTGATGAAAATGGTTATGGAGATGCGGAAAGCATTTTGAATGAATGGAATTATGTGTGCGGATGGACGGATAAATTCATCTTATCAGTTGAAACCATCATTCGCATGAAAGGTGCGGCTTTTACAGCTGCATGTATGCTAGCGGCACAACATAGTTCTATCGATATGTTGATGTACTATGATGCCAGAGTGATGACAGCATTTAATGGGATGTTTGACTTCTATACACTGCGCCCGTTGAAAGGTTATTATCCATTCCCTATGTTTAATGCTTTGTACAGGTTAGGAACTTCTGTTGCATGCGAAGTAGAGGGAGAAGATGTCTATGCAGTAGGTGCAAGAGACGATGAAGGAAATTCTGCACTTATGTTTACCTATTATGCAGAAGATGATTCCAAAGGCGAAGAAACTGTACAAGTAGAAATGAAGAGTGCAACTGATAAGTATGAACTGTACTTGTTGGATGAGGATAAGAATATGGAATTAGTTCAAACAGTAGCTAGCACTTTTGAAATTACATTAAAGAGAAATTCTGTTGTGCTACTTAAAAATGTGAAATAAGGCGGAAATGAACATGAATAAATTAATGATTGGATGGGCAGAAGAAAGTATCGTCCCAGATAAAAAAGTAGATTTAGCTGGCCAGTTTTTTGAACGAATCTCAGAGTATGTAGAGTCTGAGATTACAGTAACGGCTATGGCAGTACAGTCCGGTGAGGAAACGATGATTCTGGTATCTGCTGATGTCATCAGCTTTGCTTCCGGAAGTATTGAACTTGTGAGAAGAAAATTTGCAAAATTAACGGATGAGATAGATCCAAAGAATCTGATTATCTGTGCAACGCATACGCACACATCTGTGCGCATGGCAAATCTTTCAAGCGCAAAAACAAAACCTGTCAAGACCACAGAAGATATCTTAAACGAGTTTCTTCCGGAAGGAAAGAGATATGTCCCTCTTGTTTCTGCAGATGACAGTGTGATGACGAAAGACGAAGTAATCGAGTTTGTCAGTGATAAGATTGCATTGGCAGCGAAAAGAGCATGGGACAATCGTGCTGAGAGTTATTATACCAATGAGTTTGGACGCGCTGCGGTTGGAATGTGCCGCCGTGTGAGCTATGATGATGGAAGTGCCCAGATGTGGGGAGATACCAACACTGCTAATTTTGTATCGCTGGAAGGTGGCAATGATTCCGGTGTGGAACTTCTTTATACATTTAATAAGGATAAAAAACTTGTAGGAATCGTGGCAAATATTGCGTGCCCTGCACAGATTTTGGAGCAGAGAAGTTTTATTTCTGCTGATTATTGGGGAAGAACGAAAGCAAATCTTAGAGAAAAGTTTGGTGAAGACATTTTCTTGTTGGCTTTATGTGGCGCAGCGGGGGACCAGTGTCCACGTGACTTGGTGAGATGGGTAGAACCAGAGACTCCGATTGATGATCCGAATATTAAGAGACCACATTTGTTGAAACGTAAAGCAGACCCATCCATGTATGATATTGCAGGATGCAATCGAGTAGGCAAGCGTATCGCGAATGAGATTGTTGCTGTGTATGAAGAGATTGAGGAATTAAAGAGTGAGGCGATCTTTAAACATAAAATCATACACTTGGATTTGCCACTTCGTAAAGTCACTATAAAAGAACGAGACGAGGCAATTAGAGAAATCGAATATTATGTAGAAAAAATCAAAGATAAAGAGACACTTGATTTTGCGGATATTGCGCGCATCGAAGTGCATGCAGGTGTTATTCAAAGGTTCGAAGAACAGCAATGCACAGAGGTGTATCCAATAGAATTCCATATCATTCGACTTGGAGATATTGCCATCGCGACAAATCCATTTGAACTTTTCTTAGATTATGGAAATCGAATCAAGGCGAGAAGCTATGCAGAGCAGACCTTTATTGTACAACTATGCTGTGGCGTAGCCGATTATCTCCCGACAGAAAAAGCGGAGAAAGCGGGGCATTACAGTGCTTATGTTACCAGCGGTTATGTGGGACATGAAGGTGGAGATTTGTTAGTGCGTGAAAGCATTCATCACATCAATGAAATGTGGGAGACAGAGTAATGAGCTGGGAATTAACGAACGAAGTTTTGCGGTATATCGATAGTTGTCAATATGAAATCATTGGATTGATTGAACGCATTTGTAAGATTCCCGCACCTTCACATCATGAAGACAAGCGAGCGTTATTTATTTTGGATTGGTTAACCGAGTATGGAGCAGAGGGCGTATATATTGACGAGGCCTTCAATGTGGTCTACCCAGTGGGGTGTGAAGGAAAGGACGATATCGTGGCATTTATGGCACATACGGATACCGTGTTTTCTGATTTGGAACCGATGCCATTTGTAAATGATGGCGAATATTTGCATTCCCCGGGAGTGGGAGATGACGCAACCCATGTTGCGATTTTGATGATGATTGCAAGATACATAGCACAGAAAAAACTCGTTGCACCGAGTGGTATTCTGTTTGTGGCAAATTCCTGTGAGGAAGGGTTGGGAAACCTCAAGGGTGTGAAACAGATTATGAAAGATTACGAGGGAAGAATCAAAGAGGTCTATTCCTTAGATTCGGATTACAGTGAACTTTATTGTAAATGTGTTGGATCTCATCGTTATGAGATTTCGTTTACAACAGAAGGCGGTCATTCTTTCAGTGATTTTGGAAATCGAAATGCAATTTATGCCATGTCGGATTTGATCTGTGCATTATATGAAAAGAGTGTTCCGAGTGTGCAAGATAGTATTACCACTTATAATGTGGGGATTGTAGAAGGTGGGACATCGATTAATACGATTGCACAGGGTTGTAAGATGCTATATGAGTATCGTTCGGATAATGCTAAATGCCTTGCTGCCATGCAAAGGTTCTTTGAACAGACAATATCGCGGGCGCAAGAAAAGGGTCTTGCAGATGTTACGGTCAACCTGTTGGGTGTCAGACCTTGTGGAAGTGATGTAGATGAAGAGCACTTGCAAGCAATGGTGGAGAGAACGATAGGAATCTGCGAGAAATATTCCGGGATTCCATGTAGGAAAATTTCCGGTTCTACGGATTGTAATATTCCGATGTCTATAGGTGTTCCGTCTATTGCGTTTGGGTGCTGTGTGGAACAAGGGGCTCACACGCGAGAAGAAAAGGTGCTTATTAGTAGTATTCCAAAAGGAATGAAAATTGCTGCGGAAGTAATCCTTGGATATTTTAATTCCTAGGACCGCTATATGCAATTTAATGCAAGGAGATGCGGAAACGAATGAGGGAAAATATGAGCAAAGAGTTGGGAACACTGGGGACCATTTCCTTTGGAAGTGTTATTTATGGTTTCGCAACGAGTTATTTTATATTTCCACACAATATTATCTTGGGTGGTACGAGTGGAATTGCTGTCATATTAAATCGCTTCTTATCTTTTTCGGCAGGGACATATTCGGTTGTATTGAATTCTCTTTTATTAATACTTGGAGTGATTTTTCTGGGAAAAGGAATGGCAGGTAGAACTTTATTTGGCTCTACAATGACTACGATTGCGATAGGGATATTTGATATGTTTTCAAATGCGTCAAACCCGTGGATCGAAAATAGTGTTCTTTCTACTATCATAGGTAGCGCTTTGATTGCTGTTGCGAGTGCACTTATGTTTTATGTCAAATCCAGTTCAGGGGGGACGGATATCGTTGCTTTGATTGTTCAAAAATATTCGTCACTTAATATTGGTAGATGCTTATTTTTAACAGATGTGTTGATTGTTATATTTGGTTGTATATGTTTTGAACCCAAAGTGATTGTAGCATCTGTTCTTGGATTTTTAATCAAAGTCTTTGGGATTGATTTTATGATAAGCAAAATTAATAAAATGTTAATTCGGAGAATACTAAAAGAACGTAAGTAAGAAATCGATTCAATATTTAATGGGGAACTTCATTGAAGTTCCCCATTTGTTATAAAAATATTATTTTTTTGAAAGAGAAGCGTATTTACCAGGTGAGATACCCACGGTTTTGGTAAATGCTCTGTAGAAGTTGCTGTAGTCATTAAAACCAGACATTTCACAAGCGTCTACAGTAGAGTGTCCACTAGATAAGAGCGATTTTGCATATGTAATACGCTGTGCAACGATGTACCTTTTGATAGAGGTTCCAGTTCTTGACTTAAACGCGTTGCACATATATGATTGAGCTAATGAGAATTGTTTCGCAAGGCATTCTGTTGATAAATCCGCCTTGAGATTCTGGTTGATATAAGAGATGATATCATCCAAGAAGTCAGGAGTAGCAGTTGGTTTAATCCCCTTGCTTGGTAGAATATGCGCATTCATCTGTTTGTGGTAGATTTCGCTTAGGAAAACCATCAGTTTGATGAAAGATGCATAGTCCAATAAGTCTTGACCATGTTGATTCTCGGATTCCAGTTTATGTATCAAGTACGTAAGACGCTTTTGCTCGTCCTGTGACAAGGAGCATTTATTGCATCCAGGGTGTTGCCGATAAGAAAAACAGTAATCTAAATCGGTTGAATCTGTACATAACTTTTGCAGATATTCCGGATGAATATGGATAATAATACGTTCGTGTTCCTCTTGCGCCACAGAATGCAAGTGGTGAGTTTCATAATTATTGATAAAGAAGATATCGCCTGGAGCAATATCATATAAGCAATTGTCGATTAAGAACTGTTTGCCGCCTGAGATAGAATAGTATATCTCGTAACAGTTGTGTATATGAATATCCATTGTCTGTTCTGTGTTGTATAGACGAGCTATTGCAAAACTTTTGTTTTCTAGACAATTGTTCAATGATTCTAAACAAGAATGACATACACGCATATTCGTTCAAACTCCTTTTTCAAGTATAATTATGCTTTATTATATATGAGAAAAAGAGATTTGTAAACAAAAATACAATATTTTTTAAAATAAAATAGAAAATATTGTAAAATGTTGCCTTTAGTGGCGCAGTGTGTACATTACATTAAAAAAAGCAATAAAAAACTCAAATTAGACAATATGACGATTTATCATTTTTATATACAATAGTGGAAAGTGGACATATGTGTGTTGAATACATATAAAATTTTAGGAGGTAAATTATGAAGAGAATGAAAAAATTATTAGCAGCAATGTTAGTGTTGTGTATGGTTGCGACAAGTTTTGCTGCAACTGATTTTACTTCACAAGCGGAAGAAACATTTGAAGTAAAAAATGTCATCTTTATGATCGGTGATGGTATGGGAGACGGAGCACTTGCTGCGGGGCGTATGTTAAGAACAACACTTAACTTAGATGGAATGGAAAAACTTGGATACCTTAATACGAATAATATTGAGGATAAGTTAACAGATTCAGCAGCTGGTGGTACAGCGCTTGCTACAGGAACTAGAACTACGAATGGCACGGTAGGTTTGGATAAAGATGGAGCAGTGCTTGAAAACTTAAGCGAATGGATGATTCAAAAAGATAAAAAGATTGGTTTAGTATCTTCTACATATGTGGTTGATGCGACACCAGCTACATTTGCAGCACATACATCTAGTAGAAATAACTATGCTGATGTTGCAAAAGCGATGGTTGATTTAGAAATCGATGTTATCTTAGGAGGCGGAACTAGCCAATTTGATTATGCGATTAATAATGGTGGAACTACTATTTCGGGAATTCAATATGCCAAAGCAAATGGTTATCAATATGTAACTAAAAAAGCGGATTTGAATGCAATCTCTTCTGGCAAGGTTCTTGGTTTGTTCGCAAGTGGAGCAATGAACTATCCAGCAAAGAAAAATGCAGATGTAGAACCAAATTTGGCAGAGTTGACAGAGAAGACTTTGGATTTATTGGAAAATGAAGACGGTTTCTTCGCTATGATTGAAGGCGGTAGAATCGATGGTGCAGGTCACAATAACGAAGCAGCTAACTTGCAGGACGCAATGCTTGAATTTGATGATGCGATTAAGGTTGCTATGGACTATGCAGATACACATAAGGGTACTTTGGTCGTTGTTACAGCAGACCACGAAACAGGTGGTGTTAAAGTTGGCTCAACTGTTTCTGGACCACAAGTTCAATTTAGTTCTAAAGAACATACGACAGATCCTGTTCCATATTTTGTATATGGTGCAGGTATGGAACATTTCGAAGGATTGTCAATGAACACAGATATTGCTCCAGCAATCAAGAAAGCTGTAACAGAAGGTACAACTACAGATTCGGGAGCAGCTGGAACAGGTTCTGGTGAGGGAGATTCTTCAGATGATTATGACGGCTATGTGCCAGATGCAGGTGATGGACTTGAAACTCCACATACAGGAGATAACAATAATCCATTTGTATGGTTAGCAATTCTCTGTGTGTGCGGTGGAGTGATTGTTGCTGCGGTTATTTATCGTAGAAAAAAGTATAATTGCGTATAGTAAAGTAATAACAGATATTGCACTTGCGAGTAAATTTCGTAAGTGCAATATTTTCACATTTTGGAGATTATGCAATGGAGAATAAAACAAACAAAAAGAAAATTGTAGCGAGCAATATCATTATTGTAATTGCAGTGATTATCTTCATTTTCTCGGCAATAAAAATAATCAGTATGTTTTCGAAATATTATAAGGCAGATAAAGAGTATGATAATATTGCAGAAAATGTGATAGAGGATAGTGAGTCGGGAAAACAAAAGGGACAGGCACTCTTGAATGTTGATTTTGATGAACTTAAGGAGATTAATCAGGATGTAGTTGGATGGATTCATTTTGAAAATCCAGAAATTAGTTATCCGATTGTAAAAGGCGAGGATAATGCCAAATACTTGAAAACAACTTTTGAAAAGAAGAAAAATTCTGCGGGTTCCATTTTTATGGATGTTTTGAATAATAGTGAGTTTGCAGACCCGAACACCTTCATCTATGGGCACAATATGAAGAATGGTTCTATGTTTGCACAACTTTTGAAGTTTAAATCAGAGGACTATTACGAGCAAAATCCATATTTTTATATCTATACACCAGATGGAAAAGAAGTGAAATATCAAATTTTTGCGGTGTGTCTTGTGGAGGGGGATTCAAGAAGTTATACGAGATTCTATAATACCGATACGGATTTCGAAAACTATTTGAAACATGAGAAGAGTATTGCCCTCTATGATACTGGTATAGAAGTAGATAAAAAGTCGCAAATAGTTTCGCTTTCCACATGTTCCAATACATCAAATACTCAGAGATTTTTGGTACATGGAGTGAAAATCAGCGAGATGGAAGTAGGAGAATAGAACGAAATTATGACAAAATCAAAGAAAATAATAATCATATCTGTTTCCATTGCAGTTGTTGCAATTTTGGTTGGTTTAGGTTGGCTTGTAATTAAGAATAAAGACACATGGTTCAAAGGCGATGCGATTGAAGATACTTCAGATGATGATATTGATAATGTTGGGGATGCTAGTGATCTTTTTGATGATGATGAAGATAATGATAAGCAGGACAATGACAAGGATGAAGTGAAGTACGATGAGGGCAACGAAAGTAACTCTGGAAATAAAGGGAATACAGGTGGCTCGAACAATTCTGGAGGTTCCAATAATACAGGAAATTCCAATGGCAATGGGAATTCTGGAAACACTCAAGATAAAGATAATATAAAAGAAGATAATACAGAAGATGACAATCAAGATGATGATACATCGGATGATTCTGATAGTGCAGAGTGGACACCGTTTTATTAGTTGTGATTGAAATTATCTAAGGTTTGAATAAAACAAGAAAACGTTGTTCTCCTTTCTTTGTATATAATTGATTAGTTCCTATGAAGACGGTTTTCTTGTGCATCTTAGCAACAAAGCGAAAGACAACTCCTTCCGTCTTTCGCTTTGTTGTGTTTTACTATTCTTTTACTTGAAATAATTCTTCCACAGGTACCCTTAGATATTGTGATAATCGAAGCGCAAGTTCTAGAGATGCATTTCGCTGTCCTTGTTCTATTCGCACAATGGTTTCTCGCGAAGAGCCGACTGCAACTGCCAAATCTTTTTTCTCTGATTTATTGACTCAATGTTGGCTGACCGGTTAAAATAGATGAACGGACGTGGCAGAGTTGAAAAAAAGCAGTTGCATCTTTTTTGTTACCTCGACACATGTGGAGTCTGTATGTTTGCTCACAAAAAGAGAGAAATAACAATTCAACTTGGAGATATTTTATGAAAATAACATATATTCATCACAGTAGCTTTCTGGTTGAAACAGATAGTTGCTATTACTTGTTTGATTATGAAAAGGGATGCTTGCCTAAGCTGGAAGTTACCAAGCCAATCCTTGTTCTTTCGAGCCACGGTCATTATGACCACTACAATTCAGAAATCTTTGCTATGTTGGAAGAATTGGGCATGCAAACTATTTATGGGATATTATCAGAAGACATCAAAATTCCTACAAATGCAAATATTCTGCGAGTAGCGCCAGGAAAAGAATACGACCTTTGGTTGGGGCAAAGGCTTACCACCTTTCAATCTACAGATTTAGGTGTTGCATTTTTGATTGAAGAGCAAGGAAAAGTTATTTATCATGCTGGAGATCTCAATGATTGGGTGTGGGAAGAAGAAAGTGATTCCTATAATAAGCAGATGACTGCAGATTATCGAGAACAAATCAATATGCTCTCAGAAAAACTGAATGAACGAAAAATTGATGTTGCATTTGTAGTTTTAGATCCGAGACAAGAAAAGGACTATGATAGAGGACTGTGCTATTTCTTGGAGCATATTCCTGTAGAAAAAGTGTATCCGATGCATTATTGGGGAAATCCAGATATTATTGAAAAATTTTTGGAGGAACATCCAGAATATAAATTTCAAATTCAAAAAACAGGAGGGGAATTATGAGATTCAAAATGGTTCACGAAAATTACAATGTTTCTGATTTAAACAAGTCCATTGCTTTCTATGAAAAAGCATTGGGACTTCACGAAGTGAGACGTAAAAACGGCGACGGATTTATCCTTGTTTATATGGGAGATGAGGAAGGAAACTTTGAATTGGAACTCACATGGCTAGAAGAACATCCACAACCATACGATTTAGGGGAATGTGAATTCCATCTAGCTTTTGAAACAGATGACTATGAAGCTGCACATAAACTTCATGAAGAAATGGGATGCATTTGTTATGAAAATCCAGCAATGGGAATTTACTTTATCGTTGATCCGGATGGATATTGGTTGGAAATCGTGCCTTCGAGAAAATAGATTTTAAAGAATCAGTGTTGCTGAATGGCAGCACTGATTCTTTTTATGTGCGAGGTCTTGACGAAACGCTTAAAAATGATACAATATATTTATGCAATGCATAAAGAGGTGGACGATGGAAGCGAAAGAAGAGTTGAGAAGACTGAGAGAAAGTACAGGTATGAATCGCAAGGAATTTTGCGAGTATTTTGAGATTCCCTATATGACGGAAACAGATTGGGAATTAGGGAATAGGCGAGTACCTACGTATCTTTTGCATCTGATTGCATATAAGATTCAGATGGAGCAGTTATCAAAAGAGAGTTTAGAAATTTACAATGGAAAAACAAACAGAATTAATGACGTTAGATAGTATTTGCAATCGAGTTTATACTATAAGGGGACAGCAGGTTATGCTGGATAGTGATTTGGCAGAGATTTATGGCTATGAAGTGAAGCGTCTAAATGAACAGGTGAAAAATAATATTTCGAGGTTTCCAGCAGATTTTATGTTTCAGTTAACCAAAACGGAGTTGGAAAATTTGCGGTCGAATTTTTCGACCGCAAATATAAATTCGAAAAGTAGAACATTACCGCATGCATTTACAGAGCAAGGAATCTATATGCTAGCAACCGTTCTTAGAGGAGAACTTGCAGAGCAACAAAGCATATTCATTATGCGATCATTTCGTGAGATGCGTCATTACATAAAACAGAATGAGCAGTTTGTTACACAGACAGAAATGCGTCTTGTGACGGCAAAAGTATCTGAGATATCGGTGCAAGTTGCGGGAATTTCAGACTGGAAAAAGAAGACAGAAAACACTATTGAAGATATTCAAAGAAGCATTGATATACTTAGTGAAAATTTTGTATCAGATAAAGATTTCAAGAATTTTGTTATATATAAAGGTCAAAAATTTGAAGCAGATGCAGCATACATAGATATTTATCAGCAGGCGACAACAAGTATTTATGTTGTGGATGATTATATGAATACAAAGACATTACAACTTTTATCACAGAAAAAAGAAGGTGTGGAAGTTGTTTTATTTTCTGAAAATGGACACGGACGGAAAGGATTTTTGACCCCAACAGTTGTCAATGATTTTAACGATCAGTATGCGCCACTTTGTATAAAACCGAATCCAGATTGTCATGATAGGTGGATTGTTTTGGATTATGGTTTGGTCACAGAACAAGTATACCATTGTGGTGCCTCCAGCAAGGATGCAGGTAAAAAACTTTGTGCCATTAATAAGATTGAAAACACAGAAATGATTCATCCAGTAATAGAAAAACTTCTATTGCAAGCCGATAAGATAATTTGATTTTGTCAAAAGAAAGGAAGCGTATGAAAATGTTTACTACAGAACAAATAAAAACACAACTAGAATCATTTCGTTTCGCGGTTGGACATCATATCCATATTCACTCGTCTTTAAAAAGCGTAGGAGAAGTAGAAGGTCGTGGGGAACGTTTGCTGGCTACTCTTATAGAATTCTTTACACAGGATGGGGGAATGGTTTCCTTCCCAACACATACTTGGAATAAGAATATGTTAGACTTAAATCGAAAGGACACATGTATGGGAATGCTGTCCAAGTTGGCTCTGCAAAGGGAAGATGGGGTGCGGTCTAGTAATCCAACTCACTCTATGGTGATTTTTGGAGAAGGTGCGAAAGAGTATGCCAAGTGGGATGAAAATATTGTTTCATCTACTTCGTCAGTAGGGTGTTATGGGAAATTGTATGATACAGATGGATATGTTCTGCTACTGGGTGTAGATCAAAGAAAAAATACATATATTCACGCAGTGGAAGAGATGTTGGGCATCCCTGAGAGATATACGAAAGAGTTCTATCCGACGATAATCGTAGGAAAAGAAGGATATGTAATTCATAAGCCAATGCATCTTGTATTTGAAGAGCACGGAGACATTTCACATCATTTTGATAAGTTAGAGCCGGCATTCCGCCATCACAATTGTATTGAGGATGGCAAGATTGGAGAAGCCGATGTGCAATTATGCAATGCAAGGAAGATGAGAGAAGTACTTGAATTGATACATAAGAATAGTAATTATCAAGAAATTTTTATCTGTGATGAGCCCCTTCCAAGAGAGTGGTATGAAAAAATGTGAAAAAATTATCAAATTAGACTATACAAAACAGGAAAAATCTTGTATAATGTCCAAAGTAGATTGAAAATCGGAGAACCTCGGTGTATTTCCGACTCAACTAAACCAAAAGAAAACAAGAAAAAGAGAGGTTGAAGGCAAATGTCAAAAATTAATTTGGAACAATATGGTATTACCGGAACAACTGAAATCGTATACAACCCTTCTTACGAAGTGTTATTCGAAGAAGAAACAAAAGCTGGGTTAGAAGGATTTGAAGTAGGACAAGAGAGTGAACTTGGTGCTGTTAACGTAATGACAGGTATCTACACAGGACGTTCTCCTAAAGACAAATACATCGTTATGGATGCAAACTCAAAAGATACAGTTTGGTGGACAAGCGATGAATACAAAAATGATAACCACCCAATTTCAGAAGAAGTTTGGGCAGTATTAAAAGATCTTGCTAAAGAAGAACTTTCAAACAAGAGATTGTTCGTAGTAGATGCATTTTGTGGTGCTAACGCAGATACAAGAATGGCTATCCGTTTCGTTGTGGAAGTGGCTTGGCAAGCACACTTTGTTAAAAATATGTTCATCCAACCAACAGCTGAAGAACTTGAAAACTTCGAACCAGACTTCGTAGTATACAATGCTTCAAAAGCAAAAGTTGAAAACTACAAAGAGTTAGGATTAAACTCAGAAACAGCAGTAGCATTCAACATCACAAGCAAAGAACAAGTTATTCTTAACACATGGTACGGTGGAGAAATGAAGAAAGGTATGTTCTCAATGATGAACTACTTCCTTCCATTAAATGGTATCGCTTCAATGCACTGTTCAGCAAACACAGATATGAACGGCGAAAATACAGCTATTTTCTTCGGTCTTTCTGGAACAGGTAAGACAACATTATCAACAGATCCAAAACGTCTTCTTATCGGTGATGACGAACACGGTTGGGATGATGATGGTGTATTCAACTTTGAAGGTGGATGTTACGCAAAAGTTATCAACCTTGATAAAGAATCAGAACCACACATTTACCAAGCAATCAAACGTACCGCATTATTATAAATCGTTACATTAGATAAAGATGGAAAGATTGACTTCGCTGATGGAAGCGTTACAGAAAACACACGTGTTTCTTACCCAATCGATCACATCGACAACATCGTTCGCCCAGTGTCAAAAGCACCAGCTGCTAAAGATGTAATTTTCTTATCAGCAGATGCATTTGGAGTACTTCCTCCAGTATCAATCTTGACACCAGAACAAACAAAATACTACTTCTTATCAGGATTCACAGCAAAACTTGCTGGTACAGAACGTGGTATTACAGAACCAACACCAACATTCTCAGCTTGCTTTGGTCAAGCATTCTTGGAATTACATCCAACAAAATATGCTGAAGAATTAGTTAAGAAGATGGAAGCTAATGGTTCAAAAGCATACTTAGTAAACACAGGATGGAATGGTACAGGAAAACGTATCTCTATCAAAGATACACGTGGTATCATCGATGCAATCCTTGATGGATCAATCGACAAAGCTGAAACAAAGAATATTCCATTCTTCAACTTCGAAGTTCCAACAGAACTTCCAGGTGTTGATACAAACATCCTTGACCCACGCAACACATACGCTGATGCAGCTGAATGGGAAACAAAAGCAGTAGATCTTGCTGGACGTTTCATCAAAAACTTCGCTAAATACACAACAAACGAAGCTGGTAAAGCTTTAGTTGAAGCAGGTCCACAGTTATAATTTGCAAACAATATTTAACATAAAAGGATGCGATTTGCTAAGAATCTCACTCTTTTGTATTGTTGAAAAGGAAGAAAAATGATAATTACTATAACAATGAATGCTGCAATCGATAAAACAAT
>JAZOWZ010000063.1:0-1735 GCA_045659485.1 Faecalimonas sp.
GCTTGATTGCCGTCTCGCAAATCCACACTACACCACATTGGTGCTTTGTCGATTTGCTTGTTTGGCCATTCTCTTTCCGGGTAAGTCATAACCGGAACCCGTTTATATTTCTGGTAATTCAACATTTATGTCACTCTCCTAATCCGTCTTCTATAATCTCCAACATAGCTGTCAAGGCTTCCTGTTCATCCTCGCCATCGCAGATGATTTCAATTTCATCACCTGCTTTGATACAGGCACCCAGTACACTTAGAACACTCTTTGCATTCGCTATTGTATCCTTATGTTGAAATGTAATCTTACATTTAAACTTCACTGCCATCTTGCAGAACAGACCTGCCGGACGCAAATGCAATCCGGTAGGGTTTTTAATTGTTATTTTCTGTGTTACCAAAACTGATAACCTCCTATTTTTTTGTCAATTCAATCTTAACTTCTACTTCTGCCGTATACGTACAACCAGTCGGTAATTCTGTCACCTTGACAGGAACTGTATACACACCTTCTTCTGTGAATTCTTTCAAATCAATGGATGCAATAATGGTCTCACTTGTCAGTTTTTCTAAATTCTCTTTCGAGCCTGAGAAGGTGAGTTCTACTTCCAAGACCTCATAAGCAAGTTGTAATTTTTCAGATGCATTTAGCACAGTAATAGAGCCTGTTGGCAAACGCAATATCTTTGTTCCGGCCTTTTCCAGAAGAATGCGAACGACTACACTGGCTGCATCCGCATCTGCCAGAGATATACCTTCCGGCATATACTCTTTGATGTCTACAATCACTTCTTCACTTTCCGTCATTTCCGTTTTTTCAAGGGCTGTTTTATCAATTGTAATCGCTGTCATTTCTCGTAAAACATCTGGATTACCAGCCACTTCAACAGTTTGTGGTTCCACTTCAATTCCGGTAAACACATATCCTTCTGCCGCTTCAATGCCTGATGTGTCAAATTTCAAAAGTAATTCCTTTGTTTTCCAGATATCGATTGTGACAGATACACCATTCTTATCACAGTTGCTGGTCAATAAAGTTTTATCTATGATATTATCTGCTGCATCATAGTATATCAAGCTCGCTTGCATAGTAGCACTTGATGCTATCTCACTGACATCCACCTTCGCTACAACCTTGCTAATTTTCGCAATGGAAGATTCCGGTCCACTGATATCAACCGTCTTTGGCGACGCAGTCATTCTTCCAACCACATAACCGTCTCTCGGAGTTCCCAGTGCAACTGTCGTAATTGGGAATGTCTTCTTCTGTGTATTTTCTACTTTCACCTGTATGTTTCTTGGATTTGCCGTTACTTCTTCATAATCCCCTTCAAATCCTGACACACTCACACGAATAGGCACAGAGGTATCCTGCATTTCCCGCAAGTCTGCTGTGGCAACAATGTTGCTCTTTTTGATTTCATCGAGCACTTTTCGTCTTGCCTTTACCGTTACCGAAATGTTCTTTGTGTCATCCATAATCTGATAACTTTTCCCTGCATTTGTAATCACTTCTGGATTTGTAACAGTAACGTCAACTGAAAATGTCTTTTTATTAATTGGGTCATCTATATTTACAACCATCCACCACAGGAAAATCGCAAATAAAACTGCCAGTATTTTTAGGCCAAGATTATTTTTCCATTTGTCCTTCAGTACCATCTTTGCGTCTTCCTTTCTTCAATATGAACTTTTTATTTCCTTCTTCTATCTTTGTTCTGCTTTGCAATTGAATCAATTGC
>JAZOWZ010000064.1:0-2394 GCA_045659485.1 Faecalimonas sp.
TGTCAATCCAACCTGCAGACCGGCATTGTCAAATCCGTCTTGCAGAGGCAGAGGCGCGAACCTTTCAAGGGCACTTACTATTTCCTTAACTTTCATTAGTTGTCCGCGAAAATTTGTGCAAAGATAAGGTTTTCGCTTCAAATTTTAAAGAAAAAGCACGGATTTTTCTCCGCGCTCTATCTATATCCTCTCGAAACCACCTTATTCTTCAAGGCATAGCGCTCGTCCACCACCTCATCCGTAGGGAAGAAAGTAAGGTAGATGCGCCACTCTCCTTCCTGGAACACGAACCTCCGGCTCCTTACCCCGTTCCGGATGGCCTCCAGCTTCTCGGACACGAATGTCTCCAGTCCTTCCGGCATTGAGTTCCCTACCCGTTGCATCTCCGCCGTGACGAAAAAGCCGGGTGTATCCATAGATGCTATGTGTTTCCAGATCCGTTCTTGCATGGTGCAAAAGAACAAATAAATCCGAATTTATCCTAATAAACCCATCTTGTTTTCACTACATGCATACTTTTGAGGGCTTCCTCTGCTCAATTGTCAAAAATTATATTACTTTTGTAGAAATTTCAGCTTCATGCTTTAATTACCAGGGTATAATAATCAATAAAAATAGACATACATGGAAAACAAGACTTTTAAAACACACATGATTTACATCAATTATCCGATGAATTCACTGAACCTGAAGGAAATGGAAGACAACATCACTTCTTTGGAGGTGAATTTGGGCGATGTGGTAATCGTGGATTGCGAAGGCATGGACTACATCTGCAGCTCCGGTTTGCGTGTATTCCTGGGCCTGTACAAGATGATTGCCCAGAAGGGTGGCAAGCTGATTATCCGCAACCTCCAGCCATTGGTCAAGAATGTGTTCGACATGTCGGGCTTCAGCCAAATCTTCAATATCGAGTAAATCATTGAATTTGTGACAATAAAAAAGTGGATGCGCATTTCTGTACATCCACTTCTTTTTTATTCTTCTAAAAGCTCTGATTATTCACCGTAAACCTTAGTGGTTTGTTTGATAACAAGACCTCCCAAATAGTACTTTGAATAAGAATCTACATGAGAAATCTTAGTGATACCTGCCGACTTGGCAGCTTTGTCGATACCGTTTTCTTCACCCTTTGAGCTCCAAAGACCCAAATAAATAGTACTCTTAGCTACACCACACTTAGAACCCAGTGGGTTGGTTGTTGCAGTTACAGGATTTGAAATAGTTGCACAGCTGCTCATCAATGCGCAAACAGCTACTGCTGCCAATGCCTTCAATGTTCGTTTCATAAGATTAAATTTAATTTAGTTATAATAATCGTAGAGCAAACATACAAATATTCTTCCAAACTACCTCACATTTTCCCTAATTTATGTCCTAAATTTCTTTATTAGGAGACTATCGTCCGATATAAAAAAACGCCCAATAACCTCCCATACAAGCATTGCCTGAATTGCGGAACGGTACTCAACGCATGTTTAGTATCTTTGTCTTATTGGGAACAGCGTTAAGAATCCGTCTAACAGCACAATATTGTTGTGATTTGCTTTCATTTTAGTATCTTTGTCTTATTGGGAACAGCTACATAGCTTTGATGGTAAAGTTAATAATTGTTGTGATTTGCTTTCATTTTAGTATCTTTGTCTTATTGGGAACAGCTTTGTGTCATAAACTAAAATTAGATCCTATGTTGTGATTTGCTTTCATTTTAGTATCTTTGTCTTATTGGGAACAGCACATCAACCAATTTATGTTGACGCTTGGATGTTGTGATTTGCTTTCATTTTAGTATCTTTGTCTTATTGGGAACAGCTACCAATGAGATTAACACCAGCATTAGCAAGTTGTGATTTGCTTTCATTTTAGTATCTTTGTCTTATTGGGAACAGCTTGAGCTTCCAAACGACACTTCAAAGTACTGTTGTGATTTGCTTTCATTTTAGTATCTTTGTCTTATTGGGAACAGCCTTGCCTCTTATTGATTGTTCTAACATTTCGGTGTGATTTGCTTTCTTTTTAGTATCTTTGTCTTATTTGGAACAGCACCAGTTTTCATCATATTACGAGCATAGTCGTTGTGATTTGCTTTCATTTTAGTATCTTTGTCTTATTGGGAACAGCAGAATCCGCAAAATATCCTAATAGACAAGGACTTATTCAAAAGAGTAGAATTCAGAAATCACATGTTTCCAAACAGAAAATCCCGCTATTTAAGCGGGATTTTCTGTTTAAAACAATTCCAATTGCTGACCAGGAGCTTTGACTCCCATAGTCTTCTTTCCATAGAAAAGTTCAATATTTCCAAATTGTTTGTCCGTAATACACATAATTCCTACCTGTCCGTACTCTGGAAGAAAAGATTTAACTCTTTTTATATGTACGGCTGCATTCTCA
>JAZOWZ010000065.1:0-2585 GCA_045659485.1 Faecalimonas sp.
TCGGGGTCCAAAACTTGCTGAAAAAGAAAGTGACAAACTTTTGAAACTGGAACAAACCTTGCATCAACGTGTAATTGGTCAGGAAGAAGCAGTTGTTGCAGTGTCAAAAGCAGTTAGACGAGGTAGAGTAGGATTAAAAGATCCTAATCGACCAATTGGGTCATTTTTGTTCTTGGGACCAACAGGTGTTGGAAAAACAGAATTAGCAAAAGCGCTTGCCCAAGCTTTGTTTGGAAAAGAAGAAGCGATGATCCGTATTGATATGTCTGAATATATGGAAAAGCACAGTGTCTCAAAAATGATTGGTTCGCCTCCAGGATATGTAGGTCATGAGGAAGGCGGCCAATTAAGTGAAAAAGTGAGAAGAAATCCATATTCAGTTGTACTCTTCGATGAGATTGAGAAGGCACATCCAGATGTGTTTAATATCTTGTTGCAAGTATTAGACGATGGACACATTACAGATTCACAGGGCAGAAAGGTTGATTTTAAAAACACAGTACTAATTATGACATCGAATGCTGGGGCAAAGGCAATTGTGGAACCTAAGAAACTTGGATTTGGTGCCAAAGAAGATGCCAAAGAGGATTATAAAAAAATGAAGTCTAATGTGATGGAAGAAGTAAAGAGGCTATTCCGTCCAGAGTTTTTGAATCGTATCGATGAGACGATTGTGTTCCATGCCTTGAACGAAGAACATATGCAACGCATTGTTGGACTTATGTGCAAGGAATTGGTGGAGCGTGTTGAAACACAGCTCAATATGAAGCTGACAATCAGAGATTCTGTTAAAAAGTTCATTGTGGAAAAAGGAATGGATAAGAAGTATGGAGCGAGACCATTGCGCCGTGCATTACAAACCGAGTTGGAAGATAAGTTGGCAGAGGCGATTTTGGAAGGAAATATTAAGAGCGATGCTAAAGTCATAGTTAGTGTTTCTAAAGGAGAAATTAAATTTACAAATTAGAAAAAGGAGACAACGATGGCAAAAGGAAAGAAAAACATATTTTTTTGTCAGAATTGTGGGCATGAGGAAAACAAGTGGTTAGGACAATGCCCTATGTGTAAGGAATGGAATACATTTGTGGAAGAAACTGTTTCCATAGGAACAACCAGTGCAGTCAAACGTATGAATGATGCGCAAGTAGTTGCTCTACGTAAAGTAGAAACGGATAATGAAGAGAGAATTCGTACAGGAATCGGAGAACTTGACCGAGTATTAGGAGGCGGAATTGTACCTGGTTCTCTTGTTCTAGTAGGGGGAGATCCAGGGATTGGAAAGTCTACTTTATTATTACAAGTGTGCCAGAAATTGTGTGAAAGTCAAAAAGAAGTATTATATATATCGGGTGAGGAGTCTTTGAAACAGATTAAGCTGCGAGCAAACCGTATGGGTGAGTTCGGAGAAGAACTTTACCTTCTTTGCGAAACAAATTTAGATAGCATCCGAAGTGTAATTGAAAAGCGTAAACCATCTTTTGTGGTGATTGATTCTATTCAGACAATGTATAATGAAGAAGTTTCGTCAGCGCCGGGAAGTGTATCCCAAGTCAGAGAATCAACGAATGTCTTGATGCAGTTAGCCAAAGGGCTAGGGATTTCCATTTTTATCGTAGGTCATGTAACGAAAGAAGGAACAGTTGCAGGTCCTAGAGTGTTGGAACATATGGTGGATACAGTACTCTATTTTGAAGGGGATAGACATGCATCCTACCGCATTCTTCGAGGAGTGAAAAATCGTTTTGGCTCTACGAATGAAATTGGGGTGTTCGAAATGAGACAAAACGGTTTGGTTGAAGTTGAGAACCCATCTGAATTTATGCTAAATGGAAAACCAGAACACGCATCAGGGTCTGTAGTTGCTTGTTCTATAGAAGGAACTAGACCGATTTTAATAGAAATACAAGCGCTTGTGTGTGCCAGCAATTTTGGTATGCCGAGAAGAACTGCGGCTGGCACGGATTACAATCGAGTGAATCTTTTGATGGCGGTTTTGGAAAAACGAGCAGGCTTACAATTATCTACACAAGATGCGTATGTGAATATTGCGGGTGGAGTGAAGATGAATGAGCCGGCAATTGATTTGGGGATTGTGATGGCGATTGTGTCTAGTTATAAGAATCGTCCGATTGATGAAAAGACAATTGTGTTTGGGGAAGTTGGGCTTAGTGGAGAAGTGAGAGCTGTCAATATGCCAGAACAACGTGTGGCGGAAGCTAAAAAGTTGGGCTTTGAAACGTGTATTATTCCTGAAGTATCAATGGAAGCTGTAAAAAATATCAAAGGCATTAAGGTGATTGGAGTGCGGAATATTAGTGACGCAATTCAGTTATTGTAGAAATAATAACAATTGAATAAAAGAAGAGAAAGGACGAAAAATGCGTCCTTTCATTTTTTTGAAAAAAATTAAAAAAAATTCTAAAAATGTGTTGACAATGGTTGTGGGGTGTGATAATCTAACAAAGCTGTCGCGAAGATAGCAAAGAACATTGATAATTAAACAATAGATGACAATAAAACGAATTCCTGAAAATTTCTAAGAGAAAATTCAAGAACAGACAGTTAATGTCGAACCAAAAACAGTA
>JAZOWZ010000066.1:0-24611 GCA_045659485.1 Faecalimonas sp.
GGTGCACTTCTTCGTGGTGTTCAAAGAACAGAAATCGAAAGAGGACAATGTTTATGTAAACCAGGTTCTGTAAAATGTCATACAAAATTCACTTCTCAAGTGTACGTATTGACAAAAGATGAAGGTGGACGTCATACACCATTCTTCAACAACTACAGACCACAGTTCTACTTCAGAACAACTGACGTTACAGGTATCTGCCAACTTCCAGCTGGAACAGAAATGTGCATGTCTGGTGACCACATCGAAATGACATGTGAACTTATCCATTCAGTAGCAATGGAAGAAGGACTTCGTTTCGCTATCCGTGAAGGTGGACGTACAGTAGGTTCAGGTGTTGTTAAGAGCATCATCGAATAGTCGCGATTAAGCGGACTGAGATAACGCAAATATAATTCCCAGAGCAAGTTTACTTGCTTTGGGAATTTTTTTGTGTTATTGTAGGCGCAACGCGCCTGAAAAATTTGTGAAGCAAATTTTGAGGGTAGCTTAATCGAGAGTACGAAGTTCTTTCGAGGGGGGATTCTCGTTGCATAATAAAGAAGATTTTGTGAAAAACGACTAAAATTAAGAAATGAGCAAAAAAGTCGTTTGGATACTATGGGGATAATGATATAATAATTTTGTTACCGCCCTGATACTGGTACAGAGAGGGGGTGCATTTATGGAAATTGTTATATCCCTGTTGCTTTCTGTCATGGCAAGTGTAATCGCCTATTACATTTGCAAATGGTTAGATGGAAAGTGGTAATCGGTAACTTGCCTCAGTTTGGTCAGTTGCAAATGACAAGAACCCCCAAAGAGTCGCCTCTCTTTGGGGGTTCGTTTTTTTATGCATCTATGGATACATCATATCCCTTTGCCTACGCCTAATATAACATATGCAATAGGTGATTTCAAGTATATGCTTAAAAAACTTTTTTATTCCTTTTTTTGTTGCTCATTTACAAATATTCATCAATCCTCACATTAAATATTTTTAATTCTAAAAAATTATTTGTTTGGATTTCTAAAACATTCAATGGTTTCAAGTAAAACCGTAACTTGCTTTTGTGAAAGACCTACTATGGATATAGTAGAAGTGTTTTCCAAACCTAGTAGATAATCTGTAGAAACATTGAAAAGTTTAGCAAGTTCTACGATGTATTGTGTGGAGGGAACAGATAATCCCATTTCCCATGCGTTGACACCGGAGCGAGATATACCTAAGGTGCGTGCAATTTCTGCCTGCGTTAATCCGGCACTTTCTCTTAATGATTTTATTCTGTCTGCTAATGATAATAATTCCTTTGACATAGCAAATCCTCCTTTTAAAAAGCATAATTCAATCAAAATGATATTGCATTATCAAAAAGATAGTACAAATTGACACGAACAAGAAAAAGAGGTATAATTTGACAATATAAAAAGTTATTAAGGCAACATTTTGAACAATGACTCAATATGGGGGTAAGAACATGAACAAAAGAAACTTTTTAAAGAAAACAATATACATAGTTGTTGCAATTTTGGTTGTAATTGCTATATCGCTTGGTAGTGCGATATTAGTACATAATAAAAACACAATTCCTGCATCAACAACGCCACAAGTTATAACGGCCTATGACTTGGCTGTACAAAATGGATATGAAGGTGATTTGGAAACATGGTTGATGTCACTTGTTGGGGAAACTGGTGCTGCTGGAAAAGATGGAAAGAGTGCATATGAGCTTGCGAAAGAGAATGGGTATAAAGGAACGCAAGAAGAATGGTTAGGATCCCTAATTGGTTTGAAAGGTCCTGCTGGCGTAAATGGCAGTAACGGGAAATCAGCATATGAACTTGCCGTAGATAATGGTTACAAAGGTACGCAAACGGAATGGCTTACTTCACTTGTGGGAAAGACAGGTGTTCAAGGAGTCGCAGGTCAAAATGGAGTAAATGGTACAGATGGAAAAAGTGCATACGAATTGGCTTGTGAAAACGGATTTACTGGAACACTTACTGATTGGCTTAATTCAGTTGTAGGTAAAGATGGTTTGAGTGCCTATGAATTAGCAAAGAAGAATGGTTATTCAGGAACAGAAACTGAATGGCTATCTTCGTTAGTAGGCATTGCTGGAAAAGATGGCGACCGTGGCAAGAGTGCATATGAGCTCGCCGTAGACAACGGTTTCAATGGGACAGAAAATGAATGGTTGCAATCTCTTGTAGGTTCCAAAGGTGAAACCGGTGCACAGGGTGCCACTGGTCAAACTGGTGCTCAAGGGGATAAGGGAGATAAAGGTGATACCGGTGCTACAGGTAAATCTGCTTATGAAATAGCAAAGGCTAATGGCTATACAGGTACAGAAACAGAATGGCTTGCATCTTTAGTGGGCGCTAAAGGTGAAACCGGTGCACAAGGTCTTAAAGGAGATAAAGGAGACAAGGGCGATACTGGGGCTACAGGAGCACAAGGTGTTGCTGGGCAAAAAGGAGATGACGGAAAGAGTGCATATGAACTCGCCGTTGATAATGGTTACACTGGCACTCTTGTCGAGTGGTTGCAAACACTTGTTGGTGCTAAAGGAGATAATGGAAAAAGCGCCTATGAAATTGCGGTTGCAAACGGATTCGTTGGGACAGAATCGCAGTGGCTTGCTTCTTTGATTGGTGCAAAAGGTGAAAACGGTGATAAGGGAGATAGCGCTTATGAGGTTGCAAAGAACAACGGATTTGTTGGTACTGAGCAAGAATGGTTGTCTTCTATTATTGGTGAAAGTGCTTATGAAATAGCAAAGGCTAATGGCTATACAGGAACTGAGTCACAATGGCTTGCTTCATTAGTGGGAGAAACCGGTGCGAAGGGAGATAAAGGTGACAAGGGCGATACCGGTGCACAAGGTATTCAAGGTGAAACGGGTGCTTCAGCTTATGAGCTCGCCCTAATGGCAGGATTTCAAGGTGATTTGCAATCTTGGCTTGCCTCTTTGGTTGGTGCTAAAGGGGAAACCGGTGCACAAGGTCTTAAAGGAGATAAAGGAGACAAGGGTGATACCGGAGCAATGGGCGCACAAGGTATTCAAGGTGAAACAGGTAAATCTGCTTTTGAATTGGCAGTTGATAACGGATATACTGGTACGTTGACAGAGTGGCTTGCGTCTTTAGTTGGGGCTAAAGGTGAAACAGGAGCCGCGGGTGCAAAAGGAGACAAAGGTGATACCGGAGCGACGGGTGCACAAGGTATCCAGGGTGAAACTGGAGCTACCGGTGCATCTGCGTACGAACTTGCCGTACAAAAAGGTTATACCGGCTCCTTAGATGAATGGTTAGATTCCCTTATAGGAGAAACTGGCGCAAAAGGTGACAAAGGTGAAAAGGGTGACACTGGTGCCCAGGGTGTTAAGGGTGATACGGGCGCAACAGGTGCAACTGGTGCGTCCGCATATGAACTTGCAGTGCAGAACGGATTTGTTGGTACGGAAGCAGAATGGCTTGCAACTCTGAAGGGAATTGCAGGACAAAACGGCGCAAAGGGTGAAACTGGAAAATCGGCATATGAAATTTCTGTTGATAATGGTTTTGTAGGAACTGAAACAGAATGGTTGGAATCTTTAAAAGGTGAAGCAGGTATCCAAGGTGCGCAAGGTGATACAGGCGCAACGGGTGCTACCGGGAAATCTGCCTACGAGCTTGCTGTTGATAATGGCTTCAGTGGTGATTTGGCAACTTGGCTTTCATCGCTACATGGTCAAGATGGTGATGATGGAGAAAAAGGAGATAAAGGTGCAGACGGAAAGAGTGCATATGAATTGGCTAAAGAACAAGGATATGATGGTACAATTGATGAGTGGTTAGCATCCCTTGTTGGTAACCCGGGTGCAAAGGGGGATAAAGGAGATATTGGAGCAACTGGAAAATCAGCATATGAAATAGCGAAGGATAATGGTTTTAGCGGTACGCAGCAAGAATGGTTGCTTTCACTTCGAGGAACTGATGGAAAATCAGCCTATGAACTTGCTTGTGACAATGGTTTTGTAGGAGACCTCACGACTTGGCTTGCTTCATTAAAAGGAGAAAAAGGCGAGCAAGGTGTTCAAGGTCCAAGCGGAAATACTGGGGCATCAGCATATGAAATAGCTGTCCAAAATGGTTTCAAGGGCACTGAAAAGGAATGGTTAGCGTCTTTGCAAGGTAGAAGTATTGAAAAGACGGAAATTGTGAATGGTTTATTAAAAATCACCTACAGTGATGGAACTGTAGATAGTTTAGAAATTGAGGATAATACAATTACTAATGAAATAAATTATTTCGCATATACAGAACTGGAGGATGGAAGTTATAGTGTTGCAATCAGCGATAGTTTTACTAATAGTGTAACATCGATTGCTATTCCAGAACAATTTAATGGACGAGCTGTAACGGCTATTACTGAAAAAGGATTTAAGGATGCAGTATATTTGTCAAAAGTAAGCATTCCTAATACAATAACATCGATTGGGGCTTATGCTTTTAGTGGATGTAAATCTTTGAATCAGATAACGTTACCAAACACGGTTACAGCACTTGGCGCGTATTCTTTTGCTAATTGTACATCGTTACAAAATGTGATGATAGGAGAACAAGTATCTACGATTGGAAATTATGCATTTCAGGGTTGTACGTCTTTGGGCAGTGTTATTATTGAAGGTGGAGTAACGACAATAGGGACCAGTGCCTTTAGTGGATGTACATCTTTAGGTGCTATAATACTTGGAGAAGGTGTGACTCAAATTGGCAGTTCTGCATTTTGGGGATGTACATTGTTAAGTGAAGTAAAAATACCGGATACCGTGACACAAATTGGTAGTAGTGCTTTTGATGGATGCACCTCTTTGTGCGATGTGACAATAGGAGAAAATGTGACAACGATAGGTGCATATGCTTTTAGAAGGTGTGAATCTTTGACTGAGATAACTATACCGAAAAGTGTTACAAGTATAGGTGGATTAGCATTTTATAGTTCTGGATTAACCCATGCATATTTCGATGTGACAAGTGGATGGAGAAAGGAGTTCTATAGTTCAGGAACTAGTGCTGGTTCAATATCGTCTGGAGATATGGCAGATTCTTCCATGGCAGCATATTATTTGACTTATTATTATACATATTCAGATTGGGCTGGCCAAGGTGTTGATGGTTATAGGCTGTATCGATAGAAAAACATATTGTCGGAAGCATAGCAGTATTGACAGGACAGATAGATTGGAGATTTAAATAATGAAAAAGACGACTTCAGAAGTTGAAAAATTACAAAACAGTTGGGGAAATAAGCCTTGTGATCATGATAAAGGTTATGGTCATGAAATTGACGATGATTTTGGTTGCGATTGTGATTGCTTTTGTTTGCAATGTGGAATGCGACATTCTGACCCTGACTTTTTCAAGAGAAGGATGAAATAGTATGTTGAAGGAGTGAAAAGGCATACGTTTGTTTCGGGTTGTTGTTAAATGTAGGGCGAGCAATAACATGGTTCTATCATGGTTCTAAAACTTTGCACAACCACAAATAATCCATCAAAAAACGAATAATACGAATAACAAACACCACAAAACACAACCTACAAGAACCTAATTCCATTCCCGTCGAAGCGTGAAGGTGGACGTACAGTAGGTTCAGGTGTTGTTAAGAGCATCATCGAATAATTTGCGCGTAAGCAACGAGAAGCTTAAATAAGCATAATAAGCCCGGGACAATGAATTGTCACCGGGCTTTCTTGTGCTTATTTATACGCTATAAACTTCGGCAACTCATCCGGCGACCCAACCTGAATCACCAACAAATCATCCACATAGAACACATACAGTTCTTCATACTTTCCATCTAATTGATAAAAGATACCCTTATCATAATCATTTCCGGTATATCTCTTATTTTTAATAATCGCTTTTTTCCCTTCAATCAGTTTCGCGATGTCAAGATTGGCGGCATTCTCTTTGATTTTTGCACGTTCTATAAAATCCTGAATATAACTTTCATCTAACATAAACTGGGTGTCACAGAAGTTACCTTCTATGTAATCCATCGTGATGACGTGGAAGAACCAGAACTTTTTAAATTCATAATTGCGAACAGAGATATCTCGTTTTGCATAATAGGCATAAAGCTCTCCGTAAGACAGTTCATCTTCAAATTCATCTATGTAATCATTGTAACGAAAAGCGATCAATTTATCTTTGGTTTGTATTTCTATATGGGGATAAATGATTAGAAAAAGACCGATAATAATCAGTGTGGATACGGCAATTATGATTCCTTTTTTCTTCATAAGAACACCTCCTAACTTCATTATACTCCAACTTTTAAGAAAGTAAATGAAATTGACGATAAGGCGAAAAAAGGGTATGATTGATACATAAAGCAAAAGGAGAATTGGTATGAAAAAGAGACTTTGGTTTTCGGGAATATTAATGGCGATTTTACTCGTGGCAGGAACTGTGTTTGTGAATGCAAGCAAGGCGCCAAAGAAGGTGGATGTTATGTTTTTGCATGATACGCATTCACATTTGAATCCATTTGCCACAGTGGAAGATGGCAAAAGTCAGGTGTTAGGTGGATTTTCAAGAATTAAGACGTTGATTGATGAACAGAAAAAAGAGAATCCAGACACATTACTTTTGGACGCGGGAGATTTCTCAATGGGTACCTTGATACAAGTAATGTACGAGGAAGAAGCATCTGAGATTCGTATGCTTGGCGATTTGGGAATGGATGTAACCACTTTGGGGAACCATGAGTTTGACTATAAAGCAAAAGGTCTTGCAAATATGTTAAATCGCGCGGTGGAAAGTGGTGATAAGTTGCCAGAGCTAGTCGTTTGCAATGTAGATTGGGACGAGATGGAGGAAACAGATTTTACAAAAGAACAAGTTCTTTTGGGAGAGGCCTTTGAAAATTACGGTGTAAAAGAATATACTGTGGTAGAAAAAAACGGTGTTAAGATTGCCATTACAGGAGTGTTTGGCAAGGATGCACTGGACTGCGTGCCGAATTGCCCACTTATGTTTGAGGATCCGATAGAGGCGGTCAAAGACACAGTAGAAGAAATCAAAGAGGAAGAAAAAGTAGATATGATTGTCTGTGTAAGTCACAGTGGTACTTGGGATGATGCGGGAAAATCGGAAGACGAACTTCTTGCGAAAAGTGTTCCAGAACTTGATTTGATTATCAGTGGACATACGCATACAAAGTTAGAGAAACCAATTCAGCATGGGGATACGTATATTGTATCTGCTTCTGAGTATGGGAAATATCTTGGAGATATGACAATGTCACAGACGTCGAAGGGCAGATGGAAAGTTGATAATTATAAGTTGGTTCCAGTGACACAGGATATACAAGAAGATGCTAGCACGCAGGCGAAGGTTGATGTATTTATGAATGCTGTGGATGAGAAATATTTATCCCAGTTTGGCTATACCAAAGACCAAGTTCTCTGTACCAACGAAGTTGAATTTACGAACAGCAATGATGCAGATAAAAAGCATACAGAGCAGAACCTAGGAAGTATTATGGCAGATTCTTACACCTATGCGGTGGCGAAATTTGACAAGACAGATACAAGACCTGTGGATGTGGCAGTTGTTCCGGCGGGTGTGATACGTGACACGTATGCAAAGGGAAATATTACCCCAGAGAACGTATTTAATTCATTTTCATTAGGTATTGGTGAGGACGGGATTCCAGGTTATCCGCTCATTAGTCTCTATTTAACTGGCGAGGAGTTGAAGATGGTGGCAGAGATTGATGCGAGCATTTCGGATTTGATGTCAAGTGCGAGACTTTATACGGATGGTTTGTATTGGAATTTTAATCCAAATCGTATGATTTTAAACAAGGTAACAGATGTCTATCTCTGTGACCAAAATGAAAAAAGAGTTGAAATAGAGGATGATAAGCTGTATCGCGTAGTGACAGATTTCTATACATCGCAAATGCTTGGCGGTGTGACAGACCTTTCATATGGCCTATTGTCTATCGTTCCAAAATTTGCAGATGGAACTCCGATAGAGCAATATGAAGACGCGGTGATTACGGCGGATGGAAAAGAGTTGAAAGCATGGGCTGCCATTGCGGACTATATGTCTTCTTTTGAAGATACAGATAACGATGGCATTGGAAATGTACCAGCAAAGTATGCCAAAGAAGAAGGACGTAAGGTTGTCGAAGACAGTAAGAAGATTGGGGATTTGGTTAAGAATCCAAATAAATTTTTCTTTGCAATTGTAGGGATACTTTTTGTTTTGGTTATTGTCTTAATTGTAATTGTTGTATTGACAGTAAAAGTTGTATGCAAAATGCGAAAAAGAGCAAAGGATAAGAAAAAAGATGCGAATTAAAGATGCGTTAGCAAATATTCATAAAGAACATGCGGAGGATGCGTTGAATGAGCTATACACCGTATGGGGAGAAACATTAGACAAAGACAGCGTTTGGCAAGAATACCCAAGACCTCAAATGCAAAGAGCACAGTATCAAATGCTGCATGGGGAGTGGGATTATGCCATTGTTTCGAAGGATGACGAAAATCCATTTGAGAGTCAAGGGAAAATTCTGGTACCATTTTCGCCAGAAGCACCTCTTTCAGGAGTAAAAAGGCAGTTGAAGCCGGGTGAATATCTCTGGTATCAGAGAGAACTTTCGATAGAACCACAGGAGGGGAAACGCTGTATTTTACATTTTGATGCGGTAGACCAGCAGGCAGTGGTGTATATAGGAGACACAGAAATAGCAAGACATTATGGCGGATATTTGCCGTTCGAGATTGATATCACAGAATTTGCAAGTAAAGAACCTTGTATGCTTCGTGTGCGTGTAGAAGATGAGAGCGATACTTCTTATCATACGCGCGGGAAACAGACTTTAAAACGCGGGGGAATGTTCTACACAGCTCAGAGTGGCATCTGGCAAAGTGTTTGGTATGAGTGGGTGCCAGAAAATTATGTAGAGCATTATCGGATTACTCCAGACTACGATTCGGCGAGTGTGAAGATCGAACTTATTTCCTCAAAGAAATTTGATTCAGTGATACTAGAAATGAAGAATGGGGAAGCTGCCTACGAGGTTGCGCAGGAACAACAGGAAGGCAAGTACCTTACGACTATACATTTGCAATTTAAAAATGGTGAGTTTACGGCGTGGAGTCCAGAACACCCATTTTTATATGAATTTACTATAAAAGCAGATGAAGATTGTTTCCAAAGTTATTTTGCAATGCGTAGTTTTACCATTGAAAAAGACGAAAATGGAACACCAAGATTTTGTTTGAATCACAAGCCGTATTTCTTAAACGGTGTGTTAGACCAAGGATATTGGCCGGACGGACTTCTTACGGCACCGTGTGATGAGGCCTTTGTTTATGACATCGAACTTGTAAAGAAACTTGGATTTAATATGATTCGTAAGCACATCAAGATTGAGCCACTGCGCTGGTATTATCATTGCGACCGTTTGGGAATGATTGTGTGGCAGGATATGGTGAACGGTGGAACGAAGTACAACATGCCATTTGTCTGCTATTTACCGACAGGGCTTCCTTTTGTGGGTAAAACCATCAAAGACAATCTGTATAGTATGTTTTCTAGAAAATCAAAAGAAGGAAGAGACCTTTGGGAAGAGGAGTGCAAGGGGACCATTGAACATTTATATAATGTGCCTTCCATCTCGACCTGGGTTCCGTTCAATGAGGCCTGGGGACAGTTCGATGCGGCACGTATCTCGAAGGAAGTGAAAGCGCAAGACCCAACAAGAACTGTGGACCATGCAAGCGGATGGTTTGACCAAAAGGAAGGGGATTTCCGAAGTGTGCACAACTATTTCCGCAAATTAAAGGTAGAGAAAGATAAGAGTCGCGCATTTGTGATTTCTGAATATGGCGGCTATGCCTGTCATATCAAGGGGCATTCTAGTGTGGATCGTATTTTTGGATATAAAAAATACGAAACAACAGAGGAACTTTCCAAGGCATTTCGAGAGCTAATCGAAAAAGATATTTACGGACTTGTGGATGCGGGCTTGAGCGGAGCGGTGTATACGCAACTTTCCGATGTGGAAGAAGAGGTCAATGGTTTAGTGACCTATGATAGAAAGATTGTAAAAATGTAGAGATTAGAAAAGCAGATGTATGTTGAATACATCTGCTTTTTAGTGTCTATTGTTCATTTGGAATTGTACGTACTGGCACGCCATTTACTTCTACTTGGTCGTTGATTTCGATAACAAGGCATTGTTTGCCATCAATCATTTTTGTCTCAACCAAATCCGTTCTTTCAGGATTGACTTTGATGACAACATCTGGAGTCTGGATGCTAAACTTACGAGTTTCTGCAATGTTTGTAATCAAGAACTCTGTCTTTTCTCCAGCGATGTGGTCAAAGTTCGAATCAAAGCTTGCGATTTTTTCTTCTGTCATACCGCTGTTAGTAAGTAGGCGCTTTACTTCTGGTTTTGTCAGAACTGGTGGCTCTGGCGAAGTTTTCGCTTCCTCAATCATTTCATTTAGACTGTCGTGGATGCTTCGAATCACTTCGTATTCACATTCATCTCCCAAGGCATTTGCCACGACTGATTGGAACGTGTTCTTTTGGCTACCTGCAGACATTGGGAATGTACAGCCAAGCATCGTTTCGATAAATTCGGGTTGCAAATCCTCTGCCTGTTTTGAACAGTAGAGGAGGCTGTGAATATCTGTGCTACGGTCGTTGAATGCCGGGAATAAAAATCCTTTCATTGGTGGTTCTACGAGCCAATCGCGCACACGGTTTTCCACTTGGTTTGTCTCTGGATTATAGCAAAGTCCTTCTTTCGAAAGGTGTACTGGGCAGATGCTACAGAGTATGTATTCAAAGACTTCATCAGATGCATCAAACATCTCGCTGCCGTCTGTGGATTTTCCTGGGATATCGTATGCTACGTGGATAAGAATGATGTAGTAGTTTTCTCCATAATAATAAGAGTCAATTACTTTCTGGAAAAATTCTTCTGTGAGAGCATCATCCTGCAACTTGCTATTGCGGAGCTTTAATAAGAATTCTTGAGTGCCGCCTGGCATTTCTTGCTCCAAAGGGAATTCCATATTGATTAAATTTTTTCCCACGGTTCCAGAAAGGGTTTGTTTAAATAGTGTTAAATATTTAAAGATTGCTTCTTCAGGGAGAGAGAGAAATGCATCCTTAGACATAGATATAATCTCTTTATTTCCGTTCACATAGCATCCACAAATGCGAGTGATCGAGCAATCCTCTGGTTTATATTGTTTGCGAATTTCTAATATTTCTCGTTTGTTCATTACGCTAACCTCACTTCTAAGTCTGGACTTTATCTTAACATAAGCAGTTACTTTTTACAATAAGATAGAGGTAGAGAAAAGTAAGAAGGTAGCGTTTATGCCAGACCAGAAATTGGAAAATTTATTGAACCTTGCACTGGATGCAACGGAAGAGGAAAGAGATAAATCTTTAGAACTAAATGTGGGATACAATCCTATCGAACGGGAGTGGGATTTGATTGTGAAATATTCTGGTTCTACGGACTGTATTCGTAATTTGGGAGCAAGAGTTGTGGAAATGCAAAATAGCTATGCAATTGTAACTATCCGAGAAAGCCAGGTAGATGTCCTTGCAAGATGTCCTTTGGTGGAGTATGTGGAAAAACCCAAACGGCTTTTCTTTCAGGTAGAAGAAGGAAAAGTTGCTTCCTGCATTCCACCGGTGCAAAGGCCGCCTCTATCTTTGAGTGGACGAGGAGTGTTAGTTGCGGTCATTGACTCTGGAATTGATTATGAGAATGCTGTTTTTCGAAATCCTGATGGAACCACAAGGATACGTGCGCTGTGGGACCAGAACATTCCTGGAAATCCACCGCAAGGCTATGCCAGTGGGACGGAGTATACGCAAGGTCAAATCAATGAGGCATTGGTGGCAGGAGGTAATATTAGTCGAGATATTTCGGGCCATGGAACCGCTGTGGCAGGTGTGGCTGCAGGAAATGCTGAGGGTTACCGCGGAGTGGCATATGAGAGTGAACTTTTAATTGTAAAACTTGGAACGCCGATGGAAGAGGGATTTCCAAGGACAACGGAACTCATGCAAGGGATTGATTATGTCGTACGAAAGGCATTGGAGTATCAGATGCCGGTTGCCATAAACTTAAGTTTTGGAAACAATTATGGACCACATGATGGGAGTGGCCTTCTAGAACGATTTATTGAGGACATTGCAAAAATATGGAAAAGCGTGATCTGCATTGGAACTGGAAATGAAGGAAGTGGTGCGGGTCATACTTCGGGAGTTCTGCTAGATAGTGAGGAAGTGGAAATAGAATTGGCTGTGCAAGAAAATGAGCCCACAATCAATGTTCAGATTTGGAAAGCCTATTTTGATTTGGTGGATATTTCCTTAATTTCGCCATCAGGAGTAAGAGTGGGCCCGATTCAAGAAGTTTTGGGTTCTCAGAGATTTGTAGTTGGAGGTACAGAAATTTTACTCTACTATGGGACACCTAGTCCCTTTAGTATTGACCAAGAGATATTTATCGATTTTCTTCCAAGAAATGTGTATATCGACAGTGGAATCTGGCGCATTGTCTTGACGCCGAGAAGAATTGTAAATGGGGAATATGCATTGTGGTTACCAACGCAAGGAGTTCTAAATCCGGGAACTGCCTTTTTATTTCCGACAGAGGAGAGAACACTTACCATCCCGTCTACATCTTATCAGACCATCGGTGTTGGGGCCTATGATGCAAGAACTCGTTCTTATGCAGAATTTTCCGGACGAGGACCTGCAGGACCAGGGCGAAGAGCCAAGCCCGATATTGTGGCACCTGGGGTAGATATTCGAGTGCCACTTCCGGGTGGGACGTTTGGAGAGGTGAGTGGAACTTCCTTTGCTACTCCATTTGCCACGGGAAGTGCGGCATTGTTGATGCAGTGGGGGATAGTGAATGGAAATGATCCGTTTCTCTACGGAGAGAAGGTGAAGGCATATTTCCAAAGAGGGGCGAGGCCGTTTACAGGAATTGTGGAGTATCCGAACACGCAGGTAGGGTATGGGGCGCTGTGTGTGGAGGATAGTTTGCCAAATGGGTGATGCCCCTTGAAAGTTTCAAATTCTTTTGTTATGATACAGACACAAATGAGAGGTGGAATTATGATGAAAGAACAATTGGCTACAATGGCAAAAGAGGCAATGAAACAATCTTATAGCCCATATTCGGGATATCGAGTTGGAGCAGCGCTCCTTTGTAAAGATGGAAGTATTTATACGGGATGTAATGTGGAAAATGCAAGTTTCGGCGCCACCAATTGTGCAGAGCGCACCGCATTTTTTAAGGCAGTCAGTGAGGGAAAAAGAGAGTTTGCATCCATTGCAATCTGCGGAGGAAAAGACGGAATTTTGGATGGAGAATTTCCACCGTGTGGAATCTGCAGACAGGTGATGCGAGAATTTTGCGCAGATGATTTTGAAATTTATCTGGTGACAGAAAGCGATATCAAAACGTACACATTGGGTGAATTATTACCAGCAAGTTTTCGCCCAGACACAATACGGAAAGATGGTTAAGATATGAATTATACTTATATTTTGAAATGCAAAGACGGCACTTTTTACACCGGTTGGACCAATAATCTGGAGAAAAGAGTGAAGGATCATAATGAAGGAAAGGGTGCCAAGTACACCAAAGCGAGGCGACCAGTAGAATTGGTTTATTATGAAGCTTTTCCTACAAAAGAAGAAGCGATGAGTCGCGAGTATGCGATTAAGCAGATGAAGAAAAGTGAAAAAGAAGCGTTGATACAATAAGAGAACTCTATGGAATAATGATATGTCCATAGAGTTCTTCATTTTTATAAATAGAATTTAATATTTCTTTTATTTTCATTCGTTTTTTTCTTCGTTCTTTTTCGTTTTGTCAATGCGCGATTAAGAATAATGCCCATATCACTTACGAAATCTAATATTTTTTGTGGTAGTTTCAAATACCATGTTGGAATTTTGGTTCCAGTGTCTTTTTCATATGATTTCACTATAAAACCTCCTTTAGAAAAATGTCGTCATTTTTTTGAAATACTGACAGAGCTTGCAACTGCGCATTAAATTCGTTTAAGCCTTCTTTTCGATATTTAGCAACTGTACTTCTATAAAATAATTCTATTACATAATTATTGGAACGATACATAAAGATTCTTCCATTATGACAACATACCAAACATATTTGATAGTGATTGTGTAAGGCCGAATTAAAATCATTTATGCTTGGCGGCATACTGTTTGGATGGGTATGTATAGCCAATAAATTATGGTGTTTTGAGATTGCTTTTTTAGTGTTTTTTGAATACTTGATTTTTCTTTCACGTTTTTGTGCGGTTTCTGATGCAACAATTTCCAATGTGTCAATGTCTATCCAATACATATCTTCGTACTGTGTACCGCTGCGGTGTTGCAGCATTCTTTTTGCTATTTGATAAACCATTCGATTTAATGTCTTATCATTTGAAATGTGATCAAACTTATTGCGGTACGCACCACTGTTTATATAGGAATGATTAATAATAGTATTTTTGTCTCTTCCATACCGCTGTACTTCTTGGGGTGCAAATTGTGTTTCGTTGTTCATGTGGTCGCTCCTTTGCGTTACGCAGGAGGGACTTTCACACCATTTTATCACCTCGCTGCTTTTAATTTTGGGATATTAAGCATCGAGATTTCTTTAGATGCCGAATTGGCTAAAAATAGATGTGAAAATTCACTAGAAATTTAGAAACGTTAATGCTTAAACTAACTATATCATAGTCCTGTAGAGAATGCAAGGTGAATTGTTAATAGGATTTTTTGAACACAAAATGGCAATATTGGAATAGATTAAATTATAGTAGAAAAAATAGGTGATGTTATGAGACTATGCAAATTGCGAGAGAAAGAAGTGATCAATCTTTGTACGTGCAAACGCTTGGGATGCGTGGAAGATATCTTGTTTGATGTGTGTGAAGGATGCATTAAAGCTCTGATTGTTCCCGAGAGAACGAAGTTTCGTGGGCTATTTGGAAACGACTGTGAGTATGTGATTCCATTTGAATGTGTGAAAAAGGTGGGAGAAGACATTATTATGGTGGAAATTAATGAAGAAAACTGCCTGAAAGGTTGCAAAGATTAATTTATATCTGTTAAAATAAAGGGTAAAGATTATCTTTATTAGGAGGCAAAAGATATGAAATGTCCATATTGTAGCAATACAGATACAAGAGTTATCGATTCAAGACCTGCGGAGGATGGAAGTTCTATCCGAAGAAGAAGATGCTGTGATGAGTGCGGGAAACGTTTTACCACATACGAGAAGGTAGAGACGATTCCATTGATTGTGATAAAGAAAGATTCAAACCGTGAGCAATATGACCGTGCGAAGATTGAAGGCGGCGTTTTGAGAGCATGCTATAAAAGACCAGTTTCTGCAGCGGATATTCAAAAGACCATGGAAAAAATTGAGACAGCGATTTTCAATTTGGAAGAGAAAGAGATTCCAACCAGTGTGATTGGCGAAATCGTTATGGATCATTTGAAAGATTTGGATGAAGTTGCATATGTAAGATTTGCATCCGTTTATCGTGAGTTTAAGGATGTAAATACTTTTATGTCAGAGATTAAGAAGATATTGGAGAAATAGGATAAATGAAGTTAATTTCGTGGAATGTAAATGGGATTCGCGCCTGTGTACAAAAAGGATTCTTGGATTTTTTTAAAGAAGTAGATGCAGATATTTTCTGTATTCAAGAGAGTAAGATGCAGGCAGGACAATTGGATTTAGAATTAGATGGATATCATCAATACTGGAATTATGCCGAGAAAAAAGGGTATTCAGGGACAGCTATTTTTACGAAAAAGGAACCTTTGTCGGTGCAGTATGGGATTGGGGTTGAAGAGCACGATCATGAAGGTCGTGTCATTACCTTGGAGTTTGATGATTTTTATATGGTAACTGTCTATACACCGAATTCGCAAGATGAGCTCAAACGTTTGGAATACCGTATGAGATGGGAGACAGACTTTTTGGCATACTTGAAAAAATTAGAAGAGACCAAACCAGTCATTTTCTGTGGAGACCTCAACGTGGCGCACAAAGAGATTGATCTTAAAAATCCAAAGACCAATCGTAGAAATCCAGGATTTACAGACGAAGAGAGAGGCAAATTTACAGAGGTGTTAGAGTCGGGATTTGTGGACACGTTCCGATATTTCTATCCGGATATGGAAAATATTTACTCTTGGTGGTCATACCGATTTAGTGCAAGAGCAAAGAATACGGGGTGGAGAATTGACTATTTCTGTGTGTCTGAGAGTTTGAAAGACCGATTAGAAGATGCGAAGATTTTGACAGAGATTTTCGGTTCAGACCATTGTCCTGTGGAGTTGGACTTAAAGTAATGGAGGAACAACGATGAGAATAGAGAAAGAACAGGCAGTAGCCGTTATCGTAGACTATCAAGCGAAATTATTGCCAGTGATGAATGAGAGTGAAAAGTTACTCCATAATTCAAAAATTCTTTTGGAGGGGCTTAAGACATTGGAGGTTCCAATGTATATTACCCAGCAGTACACCAAGGGCTTAGGAATGACAGAACCGTCGATTATGGAAGCGGCAGGAACCGAAGAATATATTGATAAAATTGCATTTACCGCATATGATTCTGTGAAGTGGAAACTTCGTGGAAAGAAGTTTGTGATTGTATGTGGGATTGAGGCGCATATCTGCGTACTTCAGACCGTGATTGATTTGAAGGCGGCTGGCTATGTACCAGTATTAGTGGCAGATTGTATTTCAAGTAGAAAAGAATCGGACAAGCAGGTAGCGATTGAGCGTGCACGTCAGGAAGGTGCGATTGTGACGACTTATGAATCGTTACTCTTTGAGCTACTCAAAGTTGCAGGTACCGATACCAGTAAAGTGATACAAAAATTAATTCGATAGAAAACGAAAGGATGAATTGTGATGTTAAAGGGAAAGACAGTGGTCCTTGGAGTGACAGGAAGCATTGCGGCATATAAGATTGCAGATTTGGCAAGTAAACTTTCAAAATTGCACTGCAACGTGCATGTGATTATGACACAAAATGCGACAAATTTCATCAATCCAATTACATTTGAGACATTGACAAATAATCGTTGTCTTGTGGATATGTTTGACCGCAATTTTCAATATAATGTAGAACACGTATCCCTTGCAAAACAAGCGGATGTGGTTTTGGTTGCACCGGCAACAGCGAATGTCATTGCAAAGATGGCCCATGGTTTGGCGGATGATATGCTGACAACTACCGTGCTTGCTTGCAATTGCAAAAAGATTGTGGCTCCGGCGATGAATACCCAGATGCTTCACAATCCAATTACACAAGATAATATAGAAATTTTAGAACACTATGGCTTTGAAATTATTCAGCCAGCAACTGGAATGTTGGCTTGCAAAGATGTGGGCGAAGGAAAACTTCCAGATACTGATATTCTTTTGGATTATATCTTAAAAGCGATTGCTTTCGAAAAAGATATGGAAGGTATGAAGGTATTAGTGACTGCAGGACCGACACAAGAAGCATTGGACCCAGTGCGCTATATTACCAATCACTCCAGCGGAAAGATGGGGTATGCCATTGCAAAGAATGCCATGCTCCGTGGAGCAGAAGTAACTTTGGTGACTGGTGAGACTTCTATTGCAAAGCCACCATTCGTGGATGTGGTTGAAGTAAAGAGCGCTTCAGATATGTTCCGTGAGGTGACTAGCCGTGCGAAGGATCAAGATGTGATTATCAAGGCGGCGGCAGTGGCGGATTATACGCCGGCAAATGTAAGCGAAGACAAGATGAAGAAATCTGATGCAGATTTATCCATTCCGTTGGAACGCACACAAGATATTTTAAAATACTTAGGAGAACATAAACTTCCAAATCAATTCTTGTGCGGATTTTCGATGGAAACAAAGGATATGCTGGAAAATTCTAGAAGAAAGTTGATTCATAAAAATTTAGATATGATTGTTGCCAATAATTTAAAAGTGCAGGGTGCTGGCTTTGGCGTAGATACGAATGTGATTACGATGATTACGCCAGGGAAAGAGATTGCGTTGGAACTTATGAGTAAAGATGAGGTTGCAGAACAGATTCTAGATGAAATTTTGAGAATGAAAAAAATGTAATAGCTTCGAAGGAGGAATGGACATGAAAGGAAAAACATTGGAAATGGTGCAGATGGCACTGTTTATTGCTTTGATTATTCTTATGGCGTCTGTTCCTTTTTTGGGATATATACCATTAGGATTTACAAGGGCTACGATTATACATATCCCAGTGATTGTGGGCTCTATTGTAATGGGACCAAAGAAAGGCGCTGTGCTTGGCGGTGTATTTGGGCTTACAAGTTTTATTAACAATACATTTAACCCAACAATTACATCTTTTGTATTTACGCCTTTTTATACAATGGGAGAAATCAAAGGCGGTTGGCAGAGCATCGTTATCTGTTTTCTGCCACGTATCTTAGTGGGTGTGGTACCTTACTTTGTATATCACATTCTTTTAAAACTATTTAAGAAGAAAAAAATGGCACTGGCTCTGGGGATTGCTGGTGTTATGGGTTCATTGACCAATACAATTTTAGTAATGAATTTCATATACGTATTCTTCGGTGATGTGTATGCAGAGGTAAATAAGGCAGCAACGAAGACAGTGTATGGTTTTATATTGTTGTTAATTGGGAAAAATGGGATTCCAGAAGCGATTATCGCAGCAGTGATTGTGGCGTTTTTAGCACAGGTGTTATTGAAAACACGTATGTTTAAAAAGTAGTTAGTACGGAGGAACAATGTTAAAAGAAATAAAAGAACTTAGATGGTTTAATTTTGTAATATTATTGATTGCAGGATGCATTAATGCATTTGGAGTAACAGTGTTTTTGGCACCTGTCAAATTGTACGATAGTGGTATTTCTGGGACATCTATGCTTCTGGCACAGATTACACCAGAAGCTTTTTCGCTATCGATTTTTTTGTTGATTTTGAATATTCCGTTATTTTTATATGGATTGAAGAAACAAGGACTATGCTTTACCGTGTATTCTCTTTTTACTGTGGGAGTATATTCGTTAGGTGCGTGGCTAATTACGGATGTGTTACCAATTGATGTTACGATGGCATCGCCGCTTGCAGGTGATGATTTATTGCTCTGCGCACTCTTCGGCGGATTGATTTCGGGGGTTGGTAGCGGCCTCACCATTCGTTATGGAGGAGCTATTGACGGTATTGAGGTTATGTCTGTAATCTTTGCAAAGAAATTGGGGATGACAGTAGGAACTTTCGTAATGATCTATAACGTAATTCTGTATGTTATTTCTGGTTTTGTTACAAAGAGTTGGATTTTACCGTTGTATTCTATTGTTACTTACATGGCTGCATTAAAGACGATAGATTTTATTGTAGAAGGTCTCGACCGTTCGAAGGGCGTTATGATTATTACGGAAAAACCAGATGAAATTACAGAAGCGCTCACACAGGCATTTGAGACAGGGGCAACGATTATGCCGGCTACAGGTGGTTACTCAAAAGCAGAAAAAGCGGTGGTGTATTTTATTGTAAACCGTTTCCAAATTGCGCGTATGCGTTCAATTGTGCATGCGATAGATACCAAAGCGTTTATGACTATTACGGAGGTGGCGGATGTCTTCACAAGTGTGTAGTTTAAAAAAGAAAATAATTTTAGCATCTGCTTCGCCGCGCAGAAAAGAATTGATGCAGCAGGCGGGATATGAGTTTGAAATACAGGTTAGTCATAAAGAAGAAGTTTATACAAGTACGAAACCGGATGAGATTGTGAATGAACTAGCTCTTTTGAAGGCGAGAGATATCGCAGAGCACAATGAAAGAAAGAATCTCATTGTCATCGGAGCAGACACGGTTGTGGCCTATGATGGTTGTATTCTAGGAAAACCGGCATCAAAACAAGATGCTTTTCGTATGATTCAAAGTTTCCAAGGCGACAAGCATCAAGTATATACTGGTGTATCTATTTTGAGTTATGACGAGTATGGAAAAGAGACAATTGTTAATCATGCTGTAAAAACAGACGTCTATGTGAATGAGATGTCAGATGAAGAGATTTGGGCATATATTGACAGTGATAATGTAATGGATAAAGCCGGAAGTTACGGAATCCAAAGCGGTTTTGCCATCTATATTGAAAAGATAGAGGGAGACTATTTTAACGTAGTGGGACTTCCGATATCCTATATTTATGAAGAATTAAAAAAACTCCTCTGAAGAGGAGTTTTTGTTTTATTTCGCTTCCCAACGTCCGGATGCGCCGCAAGGCAATACCAAACCATTGCTAGAAACAGGAAGACCGATTTCTTGAGAGTCTACTGTTCCGTTGAATTGTTTTAATTCGGTAGCTAAAAGATAGGTCAATACAGCTGGAGCAAGTCCGGTTGTGTAAGAGTTAATTAGGAAGAAAAGTGGTTCATCAGATAGAATCTGTGTACAGAGCTTTACCAATGGATGAATCATATCTTCGATTTTCCAAATTTCTCCTTTTGGACCACGACCATAAGAAGGAGGGTCCATAATAATAGCATCATATTTATTTCCGCGACGAATCTCGCGTTCTACAAATTTCACACAATCATCTACAAGCCAACGGATAGGTGCATCTGAAAGACCAGAAGAAGCAGCGTTTTCTTTTGCCCATCCAACCATGCCTTTGGAAGCATCCACGTGAGTGACATTTGCTCCGGCTGCTGCGGCAGCCAATGTAGCGCCGCCGGTGTATGCAAATAAATTTAACACTTTAATAGGACGACCAGCATTTTTGATTTTTTCTGAGAACCAATCCCAGTTGGTTGCCTGTTCAGGGAAGAGACCTGTGTGTTTGAAACTAAATGGTTTCAGATTGAAAGTCAAATCCTTATAATGAATTTGCCATTGTTCTGGTAAATCAAAGAATTCCCATTCGCCGCCCCCTTTTTTACTGCGGTGGTAGTGGCCATTCATTTTTTTCCATCCCCTGTGAGATTTGGGTGTATCCCATATAACTTGAGGGTCTGGTCTTACTAAGAGGTATTTTCCCCAGCGTTCTAATTTTTCTCCATTTGAAGTATCAATGACTTCATAGTCTTGCCAATTGTTTGCAATCCACATGTGGTTATTTTCCTTTCTGCTCGTTTAAAATGTTTTCCATAACATTTCCGTAGGCATTGGCCATCATAAGGAACCCAATGTCATTTGGATGAATGTGGTCAACGGTACACAAACTTCTGCCTACTGGTGCATAGATTGTTTGACCATCAATATAGTAAACGTTTTTGTCGCCTGCAGCAACAGCATTATTATATGTCTTTTTTATTACGGCACGTCTTTCATCAATATCGAAGAAATAATCAGCAGCACTTGCCATAATGATTGGAATATTTGGATGTTTTTCGCGAACGATTTTGAACATGCGCTCATGAGTTTCTTCCAAATATTCTGCAGTAAGTGCATTGTGGTCGTAGTCAAATAAGAACATACTCATATCTAAGCTTGCGATATATTCAGCCATCGCGACTTCGGCCAAACCGCCAGATGAAAATCCAAGATTGATAAAATCCATGTCAAAGCGTCGTGACAATTGATTTGGAAACGCATTTCCAGGGTGAGAAGCACATCCACCTTGTGTAATGGAAGAACCATAGACAACAAATGGTTTTGCATACGTGTATGGCTTTGGCGCTTCAATTACTGCATTATCTTCTAAAGCGATAAATACGTCGTCCACTCCGTTATAAAGAGGAAAATTGATTAGAATATCGTGCATTTTTTTGTCGCCAATTGTGATGGTAGAGTCGTAGGTATTTCCGTAGGTGCGTTTTGAAGAATGACGGAACGAATTTTTGTATTCGCCATCTACATATAAGTCAAAACATGCAAAGCCGGTTTTTGGCATATGGTCCATATTGTCGAAAGGTGCAAGAATGCTGCGCAAAAGAATCTGGTTGGAATTCGTGCGAAAACGAATGCGACCTCCAGAAGTGTGGCGGTGCAATGCCGATACACTTGGATTGATTTTTTCTGCTATCTCAGTAGGCATTCTTTTAAATGGCTTTTCTTCATTTGGACGATACAGACCGTGCACTTGAAATGGTTCTTCGGAAACATTATGAAATGTCATGCCATCATATACAATTTCTTCGCCCAGAAAATTTTTGTCAATTTTTGTAATGTCTATTTTGCTCATTCTGATGTCTCCTTATCTTGTTTGTCCGTCACCTGTGATAATGTATTTATACGTATTCATCTCGCAAAGTCCCATAGGACCACGTGCATGAATCTTTTGCGTGGAGATGCCGATTTCACATCCGAGTGCGAATTCACCTCCGTCAGTGAATCGTGTAGAAGCGTTTACATACACGGCTGCACTGTCCACCATCTGTGTGAAATAAGCGGCATTTGCTTCTGACTCTGTTACGATTGCTTCGCTGTGATGAGTGGAATGTTTAGCAATGTGTGCTACGGCTTCCTGAACATTGTCAACGAGCTTGATTGCTAAGATATAATTCAAAAATTCTGTATCGAAATCATCTTCCCCAGCAGCAGTGCCATCGATGATTTTTATGGCTTCTGCATCTAAGCGGAGCTCACAATTTGCAAGGCGCTCCTTTAATAAAGGAAGAAATTCATTTGCAATCTTTCGATTCACAAGACAAACTTCTGCGGCGTTGCATACGCTAGGTCTGCTCATCTTCGCATTTTCTACAATATTTAATGCTTTTTCAATATCTGCTGACTCATCTACGTAAATGTGGCAGATACCGGTTCCGGTCTCGATACAAGGCACGGTAGCGTTTTCAACACATGCGCGAATCAGTCCCGCTCCACCACGAGGAATTAACAAATCTACTTTTCCAGAGGCAGTCATAAGGGCATTGGCTTCGCTGCGGTCTGTATTAGACGGCATACCAATCAAGTCCTCTGGTAGTCCCGCTTTCGAAAGTCCTTCTTTTAATGCTGCCACAATAGCGAGTGAAGAGCGAAAGGCTTCTTTGCCGCCCCGCAGGATACACACATTTCCACTTTTGATTAGAAGAGCAGCGGCATCAGATGTTACATTTGGACGGCTTTCATAGATAACGGCAACTACACCAATTGGAACAGAAACCTTCTTTAGAATTAATCTGTTGTAAAGTGTTTTGGTCTCCAAAACGCGACCCACTGGATCGGGAAGTTTGCAGACATCCTCAATCCCTGCAGCCATTCCGCGGATACGCGCCTCATCTAACCTAAGGCGGTCAGCCATTACACCATCCCCGTAAGCATCTAAATCTTCTCTATTCGCTTTTAAAATGTCTTCCGTATGGGCAAGCAAACTTTCTGCCATACACTGAAGACCATAATTCTTTTCTTTTTCAGTTAGAGCAGCAGCGTATGGTTTTACGGCGAGAGCTGCATCTAAAAGTTCACAGACATTCATGTTAGTTGTCCTTTCCGATAAAACGTGTTCCTACCGCTTTACCATCGAATATGTCATATAATACGGAAGGATTACTTCCGTTGGCGATTATCATATCAGTACCTGCATCCATACAAAGTTTGGCGGCAGACAACTTGGTTACCATACCACCGGTTCCAAGTGCAGTTCCAGCAGCTCCTGCAAGCGCTAAGATATCATCTGTGATTTCCTTTACTTCGGGAATCAAAGCAGCGTCTGCGACTTGGTGAGGGTCAGCCGTATAGAGACCGTCGATATCAGATAACAGAATCAAAAGATCTGCGTTAGCACCCACAGCGGTAATGGCTGAAAGAGTGTCATTGTCACCAACTTTGATTTCAGAAGTAGCAATAGTATCGTTCTCATTTATAATAGGAAGAACTCCAAGTTCCAATAAACGATCCAAGGTATTTTTGAAATTGTCGTAGCGTTCTTCGTTCTCGAAATCCGCACCAGTCATTAAAATCTGCGCAACGGTATGATTATACTCTTGAAATAATTTGTCATATATGTACATAAGCTCACATTGCCCGATTGCAGCACATGCCTGTTTGGTAGGAATGTCTTGTGGCTTTTGGCTTAATCCTAACTTACCAACGCCCATAGCAATGGCACCAGAAGAAACTAAGATTACTTCTAAACCAGCGTTTTTTAAATCGGAAATTACTTTGCAAAGATTTTCGATTCTTCTTATATTAATATTACCGTTTTGATGTGTAAGGGTAGATGTCCCTACTTTTATAACAATACGCATAAAAATCACCTCGAAAAGTTTTACTTGAGTATACCAAAGTTTTCAAATCAAGTAAAGGAAATCGAAGGAGTTTCTTCTATATAAATAGGCGTAAAAAAACGCGCAAAAAAAAGATGAAAAAATCTAAAAAAAATACTTGCAATCTTGATTCGTTTCCTTTATAATAAAAAAGCTGTGACAAGATAGCGATGAAGCGTGAGGTTGCTACCCACCGTGGTAGGTATTCCGTGGAGCGAATGTCAAGTTAGGAAACTGGCGACAAGTCACTGTACGAATCTATAACAGCCGTTGAGAGACGGTAACAACGTGTGAGTACTCACGACACACACGGGAGAGTGTACAGTCACCGCTTGTCGTAC
>JAZOWZ010000067.1:0-79332 GCA_045659485.1 Faecalimonas sp.
TCTTCAGAAATCGTCTCGTAAGCAGTCTCTGCGTTTTCATTCGACAAATAAATCGGAACAGGCATAAACGAACAGTATTTTTCAATCACTTCTTTTACGCGATATTCATTTGCAAACTCAACGCTCTCTTCATTGAGAAATAATGTAATCTCCGTACCGATACTTTCCTTATCGCCATCTTCCATATCGTATTCCGTTCCACCGTCACAAGTCCAGTGAACCGCTGTCGCACCTTCTTTATACGACAGCGTGCGAATCTGCACTTCTTCTGCCACCATAAATGCAGAATAAAATCCAAGTCCAAAATGACCAATCATATCGTCTTCCGTCGTTTTGTCCTTATATTTTTCCAAGAACTCTGTCGCTCCTGAAAAAGCAATCTGTGTGATATATTCTTCCACTTCATCTGCAGTCATTCCAAGTCCAGTATCAATGAACTTCAATGTTTTCTCTTCTGGGTTCACCACCACTTGAATGCTTGGTTTATAATCGTCAGGCAAAGAATATTCACCCATCATATCTAGCTTTTTCAATTTCGTAATCGCATCACAACCATTTGAAATCAACTCTCTCACAAAAATGTCGTGATCTGAATACATCCATTTCTTAATAATCGGGAAAATATTTTCACTGTTAATGGAAAGACTTCCATGTTTTGTTGCCATATCTCATTTCTCCTTTTATGTCAAATTCTGCATTTAAGTATACCACAACTTTCCTTTTCGTGGTACAATACATTTATTAAACTATTATAAACTTTATAAAGGAGATTTTATTATGGATGCATTGAGAATTATGCCCGTTACAAATATGGAACTCGTTTACTCTGTTTACGCAGTGGCTGAGCCAATCTGGGAACAATACTACACTCCAATCATAGGTGAGGAACAGGTTGAATATATGATTGAAAAGTTTTTGTCACCGGATGCCATCGTAGAACAAATCAACTCTGGTTATGAATATTTCTTATTTTCATATGATTATACATTTGCTGGATTTGCTGCAATTGAGGAACGTGGCGAAGAACTTTTCCTCAGCAAATTGTATGTGGATGAAGAGTTCCGCGGAAAAGGCATTGGAAAATATATGTTTCAAAAATTTGTGGAAATCGCCAAGATGAGAAATCTCAAAAAGATTTGGCTCACTTGTAACCGCAACAATACAAACTCCCTTGCTATTTACGAACACCTTGGATTCCAAAAAGTGCGCGAGGAAGTAACCGATATTGGAAATGGTTTTGTAATGGATGATTTTATACTTGAATATGAAGTATAACCCCAAAATACTCCACAAGAAATATTAGGGAGTTGGACAAGAATACTGATTAACGAGTAAAGATGTGTGTATTTGCACATCTTTTTCTTTTGCAAACATTTGTAAGAAACTTAGTGTTTCTTAGATGCCTATTTCAGAAAAAGTCACTTATAAAAAGCATGTTTGAACAGACCTTGTTCTTTGCGATATTATGTCCTCGTCAACAGCGTGAATAATTCTAGAAAGACTAAGCAACTGCATTCAGAGATGTAATTATGATAGCGCGTCAAAAACTCGCAAGCTCAGACAGTTTGTCGCGCTATCACATTTTCTGAACTGCAGTTGCAAGGCTTTCTATAGAATCTTTCAACGTTATCTCAGGCATAATATCGCATAAGAACAAAGGACTGTGAGTTTGCTTTTTATATGTGTAATAACTTCTGTGAAATAGGCATTTTAGAAACACTTGTTTCTGAAAACTTGATTGCAAAAGAAAAAGATGTAGCAAAAAGCTACATCTCTTCACGTTTATAACATACATTGCCCAACTCCCTATATTGGTTATTGTGTCTCTAAATTTTTGTTCCCCACATTTCATTATGCCATTTGATTAAATTCTTATCGTCCTTCATAACTTTAATCGCATTAGCAAGGCGCTCTGCTTCTATCTGCAAAGCAACTTTCCCGATTCTTTCATTGCATCCGACTGCATCATCGCTATCCATCCAATTTGGAAAGTTAATTCCCCAACCGTGGTCACGAATCTGAATCCCTGCTCCTTTGTATGCCCCTGTTAGATTTCGACTCTTTCCGCTGATAAGTCCGAGTTTTTCCATATGCACACATTCTGGATAAGAGCCAATGATATAAGATGTCTCGGTATATCCACAGTGCCCATCTTTGATTTTTTGATTTCCGACCTCTAAAATAAGCGCCTCGTCCTCTGGAGTCAATTCTGAAAAAAATCCCGAGCCATTCTTTTCAATTGCCCTAGCCATTCTTCCCATCACATCGCATTTGATATTTACATTTACAAGCACATAATCATGTGGCTTATTTTCAATCTTTCGAAGAAACGTAGAAATCCAAGACACGTTTCCTCCATGCCCATTATAAATCATAATTTTCTTGAAACCATTACGTGCAATCTGCTCACAAAAATTTTCAAGAAGTTGCATCTCTAATTCTACTGGCATCACTACATTCCCAGGTGGTGCAGTCTTAGTGTTTTCCGCAATATCACCAAATGTAAAATCAGGAAAAACACATACAGTCTCCATCTGCGATGCCATATAAGCGATTTGGCTCGCCTGTAAAATATCGGTTCCCAAAGGAAGATGCAACCCATGTTTTTCTACACAGCCCATAGGAATCAAGCAAGTGTCCTTGGATGCCACTCTTAAGGATTCGAATTCTTCACTTGTAACGTGTAGCCATCGTGTTTCCATAATATACCTCTTACCTTTTTGTATAATAATCCTCTACGATTTGTTCTATAACCGATATGTCTTCCATAAAATCCGCTGCAATCTTTTCTTTAGAATCCCCTTGTTCCAGTTTACGAATAACCATTTTTTTCAATTTTTTCATTTCTCCAAGGAGAGTTCCTTCTTTTATTCCTTCTTTTATTCCTTCTTCTCTTCCGGCTTCTCTTTCATCTTTTAACAATTCTTGAAATGTCATATATCTAGCCCCCATTTCACGGCTCGCCTTCACATCCCTAACAGATTTTTGTAATCTACGCACAAACGCATCGTCATAATCGTTTTCGCATTCTGAAGGTTGCGCCCCGACATATTTTAGAAACTTCACCAATTCTTCTGATACTTCATCTTCATTCTGTCCTTGTGTACTCAGAAAAATGGTATGTGCCCCGTCATCCATAACAAGTTTGGGCATTTCCTCACAGACAGCACGTTTAGTATAACGATATTTTCCTTCTCCAAACGGATCAAAATCGCAAATAAATATGACATACGTATCCGGCAACTCTTTGTAAGAAACACCAGCAAGTAAGACTTCCATATCTATTTGACTGTGATAGTACCTTGCCCTCTTTTGTAATGCTGGTTTTTGTAAAATTTGCATTTCCACATTATATCGCGTGTTGTTCGCATCTTTCGCATATGCGTCTAACCGAATTCCACGATACTCAGGGTTATAAACAATGCTTTTTTCTTTACTGACTTCTACTCGCTCAATTTCTTTGCCAATCGAACGTTCCAAAAGTCCCTTACAATTTTCGGGATCCAAAAGAACTGCACCAAACATAAAATTGTCTTTAAAGGTCAGTTCTTGCAAACTTTTCTTTTGATTCATATTTCTTTCTCCTTTAGTTTAACATAGTTATAGTAACAATCACAACAACAATTTCTCGTTGTTCTTTACGCAATCATACTCTCACCTTCCCTCTATTCAGTTATAAATTCGTTGAAATTTTGTGGCGAAACGCCTTGAAAATAGATATGTTTGTAGAATACAAACATTGTGGAATTTAAAAAAGCACCAGCGCCCCTTTTAAATAAGGACTCCAGCACTTCAATCGGAGTGACAAGATTCGAACTTGCGGCCTCTACGTCCCGAACGTAGCGCTCTACCAAACTGAGCCACACTCCGCTTTTCGTTTTGGAACTACGGAAAAGGGATTCGAACCCCTACTAACAGAGTCAGAGTCTGCTGTGCTACCATTACACCATTCCGCATCAGTTTATTGAACAAGATTCATTATATCAGTATTTTATGAAAAATCAACCAGTTTTTCTGAAAAAAATATTGTAAAAATATCGATTTTATGATAAAAAAATGTAGTGGGATGTTTTTTCTCGCTATTACGAATTCACATGTAGAAAGGATAATCGAAAATGGAAAAAATCTATGTAGGTAAGACAAAAGACGTATACAAACTTGACAATGGTAACGTATTATTAAAATTTAAAGATGACTGTACTGGAAAAGATGGAGTATTTGATCCAGGCGAAAATTCAGTTGGTTTGACAATCGAAGGAATTGGTAAAGCGAATCTTCAAACATCTATTTACTATTTCGAATTATTGAAAAAAGCTGGCATCAAAACACACTATGTAAGTGCTAACTTAGAAGAAGCCACAATGGAAGTTCTTCCAGGTGCTGTATTTGGACATGGTCTTGAAGTTATCTGCCGTCTTGTTGCTACAGGAAGCTTCATCCGCAGATATGGTGAATACATTGCTGATGGTACTGTATTAGAAGGTGGATATGTTGAATGTACATTCAAAAACGATGATTTAGGCGATCCACTTGTAACAGGCGAAGGTCTTGCAGCTTTAGGTGTTATGTCACCAGAAATGTTCGAAAGCATGAAAGAACAAACTCTTAAGATTACAAAACTCATCGCTGATGACTTAAAAGAACTCGGCCTTGATTTGTGGGATATCAAATTCGAATTTGGTTACAACAACGACGAAGTTATCTTAATCGACGAAATCGCTTCTGGTAACATGCGTGTTTACAAAGATGGAAAGATTGTTGACCCAGTAGAATTAACAAAGATTATTAACAACAGATAATTTTCATACAAAAATGAGATGCTCGAAAGCATCTCATTTTTTATTTTGTGATTTCTATATCTATAATTGAATTTCACCATCAAATGAAACTGCTGCCGGTCCTGTCATATAGACCTTATTGTTTTCTCTGTCCCATTCAATCAAAAGGTCTCCACCAAGCAATTTCACTGTGACCTTATTTTCTGTATACCCGTTTAAGATGCTTGCAACTGCAACTGCACACGCGCCTGTTCCGCATGCAAGTGTCTCTCCCGAGCCACGCTCCCACACGCGCATCTCTACCGTGTTTCGGTCAATCACTTTTACAAACTCTGCATTCACACGTCTTGGGAATCTCTCGTGGTTTTCAAACTTTGGCCCGATTGCTTCAATATCCAATCCCTGCACATCATCTACATATACAACCGTATGCGGATTCCCCATTGACACACAAGTCATGCGGTATTCTTTGCCATCCACAAGTATCGGCGTATCAACGGCCTCATTTCCTTCTGCCACAACTGGAATCTTCTCTGGCACAAGTTCTGGACTTCCCATATCTACTTTAACCAATTTCACTTTCCCATCTTCAATAGTAAAATCCAAATATTTGATTCCCGCCAAAGTTTCTACGGAAATGCTTGTTTTGTCTGTCAATCCGTAATCATATACATATTTCCCAACGCAACGAATTCCATTTCCACACATCTCGCTGCGAGAGCCGTCTGCATTATACATCTCCATCTCGCAATCTGCTACTTTTGATGGATTAATCATAATCAGTCCATCAGAACCGATTCCATAATGGCGATTACTCAACTGAATTGCCAATTCTTTTGGATTCTCTATTTTCTCTTCAAAACAATTTACATATACGTAATCATTGCCGAGTCCTTGCATCTTTGTAAATTTCATATAATATCTCCTTCTGCTTATGTATTGTTTTATTATACAAAATATATAGTTTAACTTCAATCCTTTATCTGTCTTCCGCTCACATCCAAGTGATAGTTTTCTTTATAAATCAATTCCGATATAGGCACAATTTCATATCCTTTCGCTTTCAATCCCTCGATCACTTTCGGCAACGCTTCTGCCGTATACTTAGCTCCATTGTGCATCAAAATAATCGAACCATTGCGCAGGTTCTTATGTTCAGTCACAGTCTTTATAATGCTATCTACTCCATAATCTTTCCAGTCAAGCGAATCCACATCCCACTGGATCGTATAATACCCGCAAGATTTGGCATTTTGAATCACATGGTTGTCATAATCTCCATACGGCGGACGAAATAATTCCATATCAACCCCTGTCAATTTTTTCACTTTTTCATGTACCTTTAAAAGCTCTGTTTGACAATCCGCATCTTCCAATTGACTCATATTTTTATGATTCTCGCTATGGTTTGCCAAATCGTGACCTGCTACTTGAATTTTCTTCACATCTTCTGGATATTTTTCCACCCATCCGCCAGTCATAAAAAATGTCACGTGAACATTTTGTTCTTTTAATATCTTAAGAATCTGGTCGGTATCCTCGTTCCCCCACGCAGCATCAAAACTTAAAGCCACCTTCTTCTCATCTGTCTCCACAGAATAAATAGGGAGTTCCTTTCCGTTTACAGTATTGTTTACTGAAACGACCTTAGAAACTCCCACACAAGCAACCAGGATTAATAATCCGAAAATTGCCCACATCTTTAATTTTTGTTTTAACTTTTCTTGCATGCTATACTCCATATTTTGTTTCATATAAAGTATATGTATGCTGAATTCTTACGATTCTTTATTTCTTCTCACAAAACGAATTTGACATACATCATCACCATTTGCAATGGTTGCTGGTAAATCCAATTCGCATCCAAAACTTTCTGCAATTCCTCTATCTCCACACATCGCATGGTCACAAAGGATCTTGATTTCTTCATCTGTACAACCTTGTTTTTGCCAAGCTTTTACAAGTGGACAATAATGAAAATCAATGTCGAGATGGTCATCATCACAACGCTTAATCTTCATTTCAAACACCCATTGTGCTGCTTTCGAAAACAATGTTTTCTTTAGTCCTTTTAACGAACTTCCACCGCCTGCTTTCTTGCGAAGGTTTGCTCCTTGATACAATCCACAACGCTTAATCGCATCTGGTGCATAATCTTTAGAATCCAATCCTTTTTTCTTTGCCTCGTCGCAGAGCAAGTACATCCAAAGTGCGCGATGTTCCAATTGCTCACGAATTGCAACAATCAGTGGATTTTTTATCTTTGGTTCATTCTTAATCATTTTATTTTCCTCCTATTTTATCGCCAATGAACTGTTTAGTAGCATTGTACTATATAGGAATAGTACATCCGCGTTGTTAAAATCTATATATTCCCCCAACAAATCGCTGGAAATATATCTTAAATCTACTAACACGATTTCTTCATATCCTGAAATCATCAATGGTGCCAAGCTAGATGCAAAGGAATCGCGGAATATAATTAAGCGCTTTCCATTTTGAGTTTGTGGATTTTTCATCGTCACAATCGGCTGATTTCCTGATAAGAACATTTCATAAGGGTCTTTTCCTTCTGCTTTCTTAAGGTCATAAATCGCCGATGCACCTTCCACTTGAATCTGATCAAATCCATCGCCCACAAGATAGGTAATCTCATCTGGCTTATGAATGAGTGCCGATTGCCCCGCATACACGCCATAGAACGGCGTTCCTAATTCTTTTTCCACATAGCTTGTAGAAAGTTCTGTACCCATGGCACTCGCCAATCTATCCGCCACATCTTGAATCTTTTCTTGTTGCCAGTGAGTATCCGTCTGATAATAATCATCTGCCTCTAGCAAATCTGCAATTTCTATATACTTGGCAAAATGCACCTTTTCCTTCATATATTGAGAAAACGCATCATAATCCATGGACAAATATCCATTCTTTTCTGCCAGATATCGATTTTTATCTGGTATCACTGCTAGATAAATATCATTGTCTTCCAGATATTTATCCTTCACTTTTTCAAACACATTTGCCGCGTGGTCTGCCATTTCTAGATTCATCGGATATTCCAATTTGGATATATGACCATCCGCAACATAAATCTTATGATTATCCTTCTGTGCAAACACACCTGTGCGCACATATGCTTTGATGGTTCTCCAGATATCTCTCATTGGAAAACGATCCACAGTATACTCTTCAAAGTCCTTTGAAAATGCCCCTGAAAGCACTCGCTCCACAGTCACTTCTGGAAATTTTGCAAGCACCCGTCGTTCCGAATCTGAATAGTCCGGGGTCTTCCCAAAGAAATTCCAACAGGCAAAAAACAGTACAAAGGCAGATACAAGGATCATGGTTATTATATTTCTTTTCTTCATTTCCTCACACCTCCCCTAAAACCGAAAATATAGAAACGGATTAAAGGAACCGTCTACTAAATAAGCTGTAACTACTACTAGCAAAATCAAAAGTGCCACCGGCTCTACATACGGAGTTACTTTCATCTTGCCCACGAGTTTCTTTGGTAGTGGTGTGGAACCGATAAGACCCAGCACAAATATGAAGCCATAGCTCTTCAAGTAGTAGATTGTTTCCGCGGACACAAGCGGAATATTTCCTGCGCCAAACATACCACCGATGTCTTGTCCAATCTGAGCTAGAGACGTGGCATTAAAAATCACAAAACTGATAACCACCAACAATAATACGTAGATATGGCTTACTATTTTGCTTTTTTCCAATTGTTTAAGTAAGAACAATTTTTCTACTACAAGTAGCACTGCAAAGAACACTCCCCAAAGGACAAAGTTCCAAGCTGCGCCATGCCAGAATCCGGTTAACATCCACACGACTGCGATGTTAAATAACAAACGAACTGGTTTGACCCTTGAACCTCCCATTGGAATATAGACATAATCACGAAACCATGTTCCAAGTGACATATGCCATCTGCGCCAAAACTCCGTAATGCTTTTGGAAATATATGGGTAATTAAAGTTCTCGATAAAATCAAATCCAAAAATTTTCCCAAGCCCTATTGCCATATCACTGTATCCTGAAAAGTCAAAATAAATATGCAGTGAAAAGGCGATGGCATACATCCAATAGAACAATACACTCTTTTCATTTGATTGCCTAAAAATCTCGCAGAGTTCTCCTAGCACATTGGCAATCAAAATCTTCTTTGAAAGTCCCAAAATAAATCTACGAACACCAAGTCCTATTTTATCAATACTATGGGTACGATTTTCCAACTGCAAAGCCACATCTTTATAACGAACAATCGGTCCTGCAATCAATTGTGGAAACATCGTGATATAAGTTGCCAGATGCAAAATATTTTTCTGCGCTTTCACATTTCCCCAATAGACATCAATGTTATAACTCAAGATCTGGAATGTATAGAAACTAATTCCAATCGGTAAGGCAATTCGCAAAAGCGGTACAGAAAGTCCTGTCGCCGCATTGAAATTAGTGATAAAAAAGTCGGCATATTTAAAATATCCCAACGTCCCCAAACTAAACAGAATCGCAAATACAAGATACACCTTCTTATATTTGCAATGTTTCTCTGTCAAAATTCCAAGTACATAACCCACTAGAATGGTGATAATCATCAAGAAAACCAACTTTGGTTCTCCCCACGCATAGAAAAATAAACTTGAAATTAATAGTATGAAATTTTTAAATTGCCTTGGTACTAGAAAGTACAAGACTAGTACACAAGGCAAGAAATAATACAAAAATGTGATACTTGAAAATAGCAATTTTATTCTCCTGGTTGTTGTTCAAATGCTTTTGGGCTCATAAGGAAGAATACAGTATTTCCTTCATTGTCTACTGTCAATTCTTCTGCTTCTGTACAAATGTTCCAACGAAGATTTGCACTGTCTTTTAATGTAGTCTTAAATGCATCTACATCTGCTCCATCTTCTAATACAAAGATGTATCCCACAAATGGAATTGTTCCCATCATTGGTCCAAACATTGCACCTTCTTTGAATCCTTTGATTTCTGTATTGTCAAATCCAGATAACAACCCTGGTTCTACAGGTGTTGCTCCACCCATAAATTGAATGATTTGATTTCCTACAATTCTTTCTGCAATTTCTTGTGCGCTTCCAGATGCATCTTTCTTGAAATCGTCAAGTAAGATTTCTCCTACTGTCTCTGGTTTTTTTGCTTCCTCTTTCTTTTCACCTTCTGCTTTTCCACAAGCAACAACGCCTAAAATCATTAAAGTTGCTAATGATAATGCTACAATTTTTTTCATTTTTTAATTCTCCTTATTATTATTTTTTACAACGCTATTGTACCTTATTATTCCCACTCTGGCAACAAAAAAAGCTACCATTATTGGGTAGCTTTTCCACTATCTTTTTCTGTGTCGAAACTCGCTTGAATTGCTTCATTTAACAACAACATCCTGTTATCCAAATCCGAAATCATATCCGCACACTCGCGCAACTCATGGCTAATATATTCTGGCGCATTTCCCTCAAACTTGTAATAAATCTTATGCTCCAAGCTCGCCCAAAAATCCATCGCAATGGTACGAATCTGCACTTCTACTTTCGTCTCCACAACACTATCTGACAAAAATACTGGTACTGACAGCAACATATGAAAACTCTTGTATCCGCTTTCTTTTGGATTCTTAATGTAATCCTTAATTGAAATAACTTTCAAGTCACTCTGATTACCAATCATAGCTGCCAACTGGTAAATATCGGATGTAAAGGAACAAATCAATCTCACACCTGCAATATCATTGATATACTTAATCATATTTTCAACAGAAGTCTCGTATCCATAGCGTTTTAACTTCTTTACAATACTTTCTGGAGTCTTGATTCTTGTCTTGATATGTTCAATTGGATTATATTGATGCACATGCTGAAACTCATCATTCAAAATCTCTAATTTCGTTTCTACTTCCTTGAGTGCGGCATTGTAAAGAAACATAATGGTCTTCCAACTATCCACATCCTCATAGTTCTTAATCGCATCTAACATTGAATGCTCTCCCCTTCTTTTTAATACTGCTTCATTATATCATATGAGAACATCCCTGTCATAAATTTCACGGAATTTTTATAAATCAAGTTTCATATCACCATATTTGATCCATTTCATTTTACGCATAAATTCCGAAATAATAAGGGTCACGATTGCTGGCAAAATAATCTGAATCAATAAAATTTTAATCAATACCACTGTAGCTGTTTCTGGACCTACCATATCGTTCCAAGTCATAATCTGACCAACAAGCCCTGCGGTTCCCATGCCTGAACCCGTTGCGTTATTCGTCATCTTAAATAACATAGTTCCCACTGGTCCCAATATGGCACTGGATAAAATTGCCGGCAACCAGATAATCGGTTTTTTCACAATGTTTGGAACTTGAAGCATCGAGGTTCCAATTCCCTGTGCAAGAAGCCCTCCCACTTTATTTTCACGATAACTTGCCACTGCAAATCCAACCATATTGCAACAACATCCTACCGTTGCTGCTCCTGCTGCCAGCCCCGATAAATTCAAGATAACACCAAGTGCTGCCGAACTAATTGGTAAGGTAAGTATCATACCCATAAGAACGGAAACGATGATTCCCATTAAGAATGGTTGTTGTTCTGTACCCCAGTTAATGAGTTGTCCTAACCACTGCATAAATTTTGAAATTGGTGGCCCTAAAAGTAGACCCGCAGCAGCACCTGTTCCTATGGTTACAATCGGAGTTACTATGATATCCACTTTTGTTTTCCCTGCAATTAAGTGTCCGATTTCAATCCCAATATACGCAGCCAAGAATGCACCCAAAGGTTCTCCTGGTCCTGCCAAAACCACAGTGGATGCCCCATCCATAATCGTACCTTCAAGAATCTTACTTGCAAAGGCACCAATCATACCAGCACTTGCTGCTGACAGTACAACCATTGGACTTTCTTTAAATCGGTAAGCAACGCCGACACCAATCCCAGCTCCAGTAAGAGCAGCGGCTACTTTTCCAATCAGGAAAATAAAATGCCCAATATCTCCTCCTACCAAATTTCCAATCTGTTGAATAATCGTACCGATAATCAAAGTTGCAAATAGTCCATGCGCCATCCCTGTCAAACCGTCAATAAAAATTCGATTTGCCCATTTTTTTAACATATTCATTTCTTTCATCTCTTTTCTGTAAATATAGTGTTTATACATCTGTCTTGTCACTTGTGTAGTCTAGCATAAGGTTTTTCAAAAAGCAACCCATTTTTTCTTAAAATAAAAGTAGGAGCTACAATCGTAGCCCCTAAAATATTACTTCCATTTTTGTTCCTTTTCCCTCTTCGCTCTCCACGCGAATCTGTGCTTGATGACGAATTGCTCCGTGCTTTACGATGGATAATCCCAATCCCGTTCCACCTGTTTCTCTAGAATGACTTTTATCCACCCGATAAAAACGCTCAAAAATTCGTTCTTGTTGATCCTTCGGGATTCCAATTCCTGTATCTTCTACAATCACTTTTATCCCTTCAAGCGCATTTCCTACCCAGACAGAGACCTTTCCTCCATCTACATTATATTTGATGGCATTCTCACAGAGATTATAAATCATCTCATCTAGTACTTGTCTGACACCGATATAGGTCACTGGTTCCCCTTGCAGTACAAGCTGCACATTTTTCTTTATTGCAAGCAGAGACAATCTACCGACAATCTCACCAGAAAGTTCATACAAATCAACTTCTTCTTTTTCCAGTTCTACACTGTCTTCATCCAACTTGGATAATTTAATAATATCATCAATCAGCGTAATCATCCGACTGGCTTCTTTGTGAATGCGTTCCGAGAACATAATCATATCTTCTCGGTTTACCATCCCACTCTTCATAATTTCTGCATATCCTGAGATGGATGTTAACGGAGTTTTCAGTTCATGCGAAACATTTGCCGAAAACTCTTTCCTCATATTTGCAATTTCTTCTTCTGCACGATTAATTATTCTATTCTCCACAAGAACCTCCCATACGATAACCAACACCACGCACGGTCTGAATTAACTCTCCTGCAGAACCCAATTTTTGTCTCAGTGTTCTGATATGTACGTCCACAGTTCTAGTCTCCCCAACATAATCGTATCCCCAGATTTCTTCCAAAAGTTGTTCTCTGGTAAAAACAATGTCTTGATACTTCATTAATTTTCGAAGTAGTTCAAACTCCTTAAAAGTGAGAGTTACCAAGTGCCCATCCACAAAAACGACATGGCGCTTCAAATCCATCTTAATATTCTCAAAAGTCAAATCTTCTGCGCCCTGGTCTCTCTGTGTTCTTCGAAGCACTGCTTTAATGCGTGATACCAATTCCATCATTCCAAATGGCTTTGCCACATAATCGTCTGCTCCTGCATCCAATCCAATGACCTTGTCATATTCATTTCCCTTTGCTGTTACCATAATTACTGGGATATATTTGGTTTTGGACGAACTTTTGAGTTTCCTTAAAATGGAAAGCCCATCCTCCCCTGGAAGCATAATATCAAGCAGAATCAATTCCGGCATCTGGGTTTCCAGCGCCTCCATAAAAGCTTTTCCATCTGCAAATCCACGGGCATTCATACCAGTGGTGTTCAACGTATATACTACTAATTCTCGAATGTTACTATCATCTTCAACGCAAAATATCATAGCGATTTCTCCTAATTTTCATAAACTCCTTGTTAAGTATACCATAGGAAAACTTACCTGTCATATCTTTCCTCATTTTTTTATCTGTGATATACTGTATACTATCTACAAACTTACAGAAAGGATTGTAATTATGTTTCGTTTATGGGGAAAAATTTTTAAAGACAATAAAATGCTACAAGACACCGTAATTTGTGACGAATCCGACGACACAAGAACGCACAAAATCTTTCATTCTCTGGACGAGATTTGTCATGAATTTGACTTGAGTAAACCAATCTGGCTTGACGCAACCATCGAAGATTTTAAAAAACACAACAAAACCAGATTTTATCAAGATAATTTTGTGGATTCTATTGATTTTGATTATTTAGAAATTCATATTATAGAAGAATAAAAAGGAATCGCGCCTTAAACTCAAATAAGGTGCAATTCCTTTTTTATTTAAGCTGTATGTTCAAGAACTTCTTCTGCAATATTTCTTGCATGGTCAGAAATACGTTCTAATCCAACAAGTGTATCTAAGAATACAATGCCTGCTTCTGTATTACACTCGTTACTAGTAAGACGTTTGATGTGTTTTGTACGAAGATCCACTTCCAAAGTATCTGCTTTTCTCTCGAATTCGATTGCTTGTTGTGCTTTTTCTTTATCGTTGCTCATAAACGCATCAATGGCATAGTAATAACTATTGGCACAAGTATCTAGCATCTCTTTCATTTCTGCCTCTGCGACTTCTGAAAATGCAACCTTCTTTTCAGCCATAAATTCGGCGTACTCGGAAATATTTTCACAGTAATCACTGATACGCTCAATGTCAGACACCACCTGAACCAGACGCGTCGCATATTCATGCTCTTTCTTGCTAATCTGCATAGATGTAATCTTAATTGCATACTCGATGATGCCTGCACAAAGCTTATCTACTTTATCTTCATCATCTCTTAATAATTGAATATCCTCTTTGTTTTTTGTGAACAATACCCGTTTTGCAATTTCTAGTGTATCTTTCACAACCTCGCCCATACGACCCAGTTCTAAAACGGTAGCTTGCAATGCAAGTGAAGGAGTCTCTAGCATTCTATCGTCAAGAGATACTACACCATCATTCACTTCTCCTTCTTTCACTCCACCGATCTTCTTTGCAAGCTTAATAATCATATTAGACACTGGGAATAACAGTGCTGTCGTTGCAATATTAAATATGGTGTGAACCAAACTAATTTCTGTTGCAGAAATAATACTTTCTCCCATTTCTGGATTGATCAATTTAAAGAACACAATGGAAGCCACACTGAAAAGAACCGTTCCAATAATGTTAAATAGCAAATGCATAAGAGCTGCGGTCTTCGCATTCTTTTTTGCTCCCATACTAGACAAGAGTGCGGTGATACAAGTACCGATATTTTGTCCCATAATAATGTAAACTGCAGAGTTGAACGGAATCAAACCAGCCACTGCCAAACTTTGCAAAATACCTACAGATGCAGAAGAACTTTGAATAATTGCTGTAACACCTGCACCCACTAGAATACCTAAAATAGGATTTTTACCTAGATTTACAAACAGATTCGTAAATGCCGGCACATCCTTCAATCCAGACATAGAAACGGACATATTCTCAATACCGATAAATAAAAGTCCAAATCCAACTACAATACTTGCAATATCCTTTGTGGCACGTCTTTTTCCTACCATCATAACCACAACACCAATTGCTATTGCAATCGGAGCCAACGTGGATGGTTTTAAAAATGAAGCCCACTCGCCCATCGATACAATCCATGCGGTCATTGTGGTACCAATGTTGGCACCCATAATAACACCCATTGCCTGAGTCAGATTCATAATTCCCGCATTTACAAAACCAACAACCATAACTGTGGTAGCAGAAGAACTCTGAATGACTGCGGTAATGATTGCTCCGAGCATAACTCCCATAATCTTATTTTTTGTCAATGCTTCCAAAAGCTTTTTCATTCTGTTTCCAGCAGCGTTTTCCAACCCCTGAGACATAATCTGCATTCCGTAGATAAACATCCCTAAGCCACCGGCAAACAAAAAAAGTTGCTCATAACCCATAATTTTTCCTCCTATGTTTCAAGTAAAATTTGCATATCTCTTCCTCAACATAGCACTCATCTTTTTTTTTAACAACCGACTTTCCGAAATATTGACATAGATTTTACATAGATTTTACTTACTTCTTCATCTTCGGTTCAAAAATTAGTGATGCCAAATATCCAAAAATAAGTGCTGCAGAGATGCCTGCTGCGCTGGCTTTGAATCCACCCAAGAATGTCCCAATGAATCCATTTTTATCTATCGCCTCTTTGACACCTTTCCATAGTACATTTCCAAAACCAAGTAACGGAACACTAGCTCCCGCCCCTGCAAACTTTGTAAATGGTTCATAGATATTCAAAAATCCCAAAACGGCACCTGCGCATACCAAAAGTACCATCACTCGTCCAGGCATTAACTTGGTACGGTCCAATAAGATTTGCACCACTGCGCAGATTGCTCCGCCTATTAAAAATGCATATAAATAATCCATACGTCCTCCTAACAGTGTTCCAACACAATTCCGTGTGCAATTCCTGGAACACTCTGTCCTTCATTAAAACTTACAGTTGACATTAATGCCCCCGTCGGCACAAACAAAACACGTTTCCACTCGCCATTTTGTATCTTTGGCAAGATGTGAGCCGACAAGGTAACCGCCGCACAACCACACCCACTTCCACCTGCATTGGTGTGTTGAGATTTCTGGTCAAAAATAATCATCCCGCAATCCATATGATTCTCTCGAATATTGACACCCTCTTTTTCCAATAAATCAAAGAGAATACTCTGACCTACATACCCAAGGTCACCTGTGAATATTTTGTCGTACTCCTTTGCCTCTCGTTCAAAATCTTTGAGATTTTGCAAGATGGTATCACAAGCCGCTGGCGCCATACAAGCACCCATATTTTGAGAATCTTTGAGGCCGTAATCTACAATCTTTCCAACAGTAACTCCTGCTACCTTTACATGCGTTTTCTCGGTTCCCACCAAGAATGCACCACTGCCCGTCACAGTCCACTGAGATGATAATGGTCTTTGATTCGCGTATGCAAGAGGAAATCGGAATTCCTTTTCTGCACTTCCAAAATGACTGGAAGTAACTGCAAGCACACGTTCGCCATATCCCGCTGCCACACTCATAGAACTCAAAGCCAATGCTTCTCCCGATGTGGAGCAAGCGCCATAGAGTCCAAAAAGTGGTATGTGTAGCTCCTCAATTCCCATGGAAGTAGCAATCCCTTGCCTCAGCAAATCGCCTCCAAAAATATAGCGAACTTCCGTTTCTGGCACTCGTGCTTTTTCCAATGCTAAAAGGCAGGCCTGCTTTTGCATTTCACTCTCTGCCTCTTCCCAGGTATCCTGCCCAAATAGATTTTCTTCTTCTATGAAATCGAACTGTTTGCCAAGAGGCCCTTCACCTTCTTTTTTGCCCACCACATTTCCAGTACTCATAATGTAGGGCGCCTTGTCAAACAGAATACTCTGCTTTCCCTTTAACATAAACTTCACCTTCCTTTGGAATTATTTTCTCCGAAAAGAAAATTTATATACTCTTTCAAAAGGTGTATGTTATAATATTTTTATAAAAATCACTACACAGGAGAAAGACTATGTATTATGTACTCGTTATCCTAATTGCCTACTTACTGGGCTCGTCTAATATGTCCTACTATATTTCGAAAATCAAAGGCGTAGATATGCAGACAAAAGGTTCTAAGAATCTCGGTGCCTCCAATGCTATGGTATTATTAGGTTGGAAATATGGCATTCTTGTTGGAATCCATGATATTGGGAAATCTGCCCTTGCCGTCTTCTTGGCACAACTAATTTTTCCAGACCTTCCATACATAGGTGCTGTTGCTGGGGTTTCCAGCGTCCTAGGTCACATTTTCCCATTCTATTTGAAGTTCAAAGGTGGAAAGGGATTTGCTTCCTATATCGGAATGACTCTCGCTTTGAACTGGAAACTGGCTTTGATTATTTGTGTCATCATCGTCTTGGCGACTTTAATCACAGACTATATCGTGGTGGGAACTACATTGACGATAACCATTGTTCCAACTGCTCTTGGCATTATGGAACGTAATTGGCTGCTTCCTCTGATATTACTCTTGGGAACCATCGTAATCATATGGAAACATCGAGAAAATTATGTGCGCATTGTGAAAGGCACTGAAATTGGACTTCGAAGTGCCAATCGTGGCGAACATCGTTCATAAAAGAAGGCGTGAAACTACTACGTTTCACGCCTTTAATAATTTCCTTTTATTCTTCTTTATCCTTTTTATTACTTCTTTTCTTTTTGCTTCGTTTCACGCAAATCACAACAATTGCTACAACAATTGCCACATATGCCGCAACTGTCAAAACATACGGAATACTACTTATTACAAATACAAAGAATCTCACCAAGAACTTCCAAACATTTTCAAATCCCTCTTTAAGATTTGTGCCGATTTCCTGCCATACACTCTGCTCTCCTACAACTTCGACTCTCTCCACCTCTCGGATGTGAATCGTAATCGTTGTATAGTCAATCAAATTGTCATAGGTTCTAAGTTGAGACTGATACGATTCTATCTCATAGATCACTTCTGTCAAACGTTCTTGAATTGCTATGACATCTTGCATAGTAGCAGCTTTGGCCATTAAACGTTCCAAAGTACTCTTCTCCGTCTGTAAAGCGGAAATTCTACTTTCAATATCCACATATTGAAGTGTTACATCTTCTGTAGATATTTCTTTATTTGTAACCGTACTGTTCTTTGAAACGAACTCTGTAATTTTATCACTTTGCTTTGCTGGAACTCGAACTGTCAATTCCGCATATCGCTCGTTGTCATATTCGAAGTTATCACCCGAAACAGAAGATGCCTCTATGTATCCACCCACTTTTTGAATCTCATCATTCAATTTTCCCATCAGCGCATCAAATTCTTTTGTCTGGGCATTAAGATAAATCTTCTCGATAATTTTTCTGTTCTCTTTTACACCCACATTCTCTTTACTTGAAGATGTTGGTGCATTCGTATCTAGCAAAGCTCCAGAATCTTTGATGTCTTCCATCTCTAATTTTCCAGTAGAATTTCCAGAATTATCCTTGCTTTTTTGGCCACATGCCGCGAGTGTTGACAATAGTAGTACACCTATTACTATCATTGTAATGATACGTTTACTCAATTTTTTCATTGACAGTCACCTCCCTGACTTTGTTCACTTGGTACTTATATTATAACTCTTTGTTTTGCATTAGAAAAGTGCCAGAATCCACTTTCTAGTGTTTTCTGGCACAGTTTTAAAACAGTGTCGTAATCCAATAAATCACACCCAGCACCCAGCTGGTAAATATCCCATACAAAATTACCGGTCCAGCAATTGTAAATATCTTCGCCCCAATCCCAAAGACCTGCCCTTCTTTTTGATATTCAATAGCTGGCGCTGCAACCGAGTTTGCAAATCCTGTAATCGGAACAAGCGCCCCTGCTCCGCCCCACTGTGCAATCGGCCCGTAGAGATTGAGCCCTGTTAAAACCACACTGATAAGCACCAAAAGAAGTGACGTCCATGCACTTGCGATATCCTCCTTCACACCTTGATCCTTCCAATAATTTAAAATCACTTGTCCCACAAGACAAATGGCGCCTCCCACAAGGAATGCCTTTAACATATTCAAATATACATTATTCTTTGGAGTCTTTTCCTCCACATACTTTTTATAATCCATATCTATCCTTTCTACCATCCCATAAAGAAATAAACGAATGAACCGATTCCTTTACCGATGGCTATTCCTAATATAACAAAACCAATTCCCTTAGCTAATTTTATTCGTCTCGAAAAAATAGGAAACACATTTAGCACCTCTGTAAGCGCAATCGCCCAGCATCCCACAAACATCCCTGCCAGAAATCCAAACGGCCCCAATAGCCAGGAAAGCACAGGAAATTGCAATCCATACGTATAGAGAACATTTCCAACAATTCCCCCAACCGCAACTGCATCCTCATATAAAGAGATATATCGTGCGGTGCGCGTACGGTCTGCAAAATCAGAAATGACACCTAGACTAACGATGAAACCAAACAGACCTCCCGCCACAATGGCCCCCGCGCTAAAACCTATAACTGCCATTATTATCTGTTTGATCCACATCTAACTCTTGCCCCTTTCTCGAACGTTCTGCAATAATGGTTGTCTGTATATCATTCTCATACAATTGCATTTCTATCTCAATTGGAGATGGGTCTACCGTGAATTTCTTTTTTCCAAAATGGTTGAAAAATACAATAATACCGGCCGTTAAACCCACACTGTAAGAAGCTTCCAATACAGAGAATCCCTCGTGCGTTTTCCCTGTAAACATCTCATAAATCTGAACAAAAAGCTGGGATGTGCCAGAGTCATTATTAAATGTCATAATAGCAAATGCGGCGCCCACAAAACTAAGCAAGCAAACAAGAACAACTTTTGTCCATTGCCAGACCGCATTGTTCTTTTTCTGTGCTTCGTAGACGACTATCACATCCGGCGCCCCCATATTTTGAATCTCTAGATTCGGATACTCCTTGTGAATAGACTCAATGATTTTCAAAATAGAAAGGACATATCTGTGCTTCCCCTGGTCCGGCATCTTCATAACTTTTATGTTTTTTAGTTTAAACACAACTTGAGGATCGGCACTCTCCATTTCAATCAAATCTCCAAGAGTCACGTCCCGATTCTTCACTTCCACGCATTGGTCTGCTTTTATATAGAGTATCACTTTTCCTACTGCCATAAATTATTCCACCATTCACAGGTTCCAGAAATCAATGTTCCTTCCTGTTTGATTCTAGTGTCTCCCAAATCGTGATAATAATAAAGAATCCCCATAACGATTGCCAAAATAACTACACATAGCAAACATATGCGGACTCTTCTTTTTGCTTTCTCCATATCTCCACCTTCTTTCCAAAAATAGTATGTCTATTTTCTTTGGAAAGATACATCTATTTTTCCTCTTAATGTTTTTAATATTTTTTTCTCCATTCTAGACACTTGAACTTGAGAAATTCCTAATTCTTTTCCAACTTCTGTCTGTGTTTTATTTGCAAAATAGCGCAAACAAATAAGCGTTCTAGACTCCTCATCTAACTCTTCTAACAACTGCTTCAAAAGCATTCGATTCAATATTTTATCTTCCTGCCGCTCCTTTTCCTCCAGCTTGTCCACCAATGCAATCTCATTTCCATCCTTTTGATAAATTGGTTTATAAAGAGACTCCACTTCATTGGTGGCATCAAGGGCCATGACTAATTCTTCCTTATCCACCTGTAACTTCTCTGCTAATTCCTCAATTGTTGGATCTCGCTGCAAATCTTCCTGCAATTTTTCTTTCACAATATACGCCTTATAAGATAACTCTTTCAATGATCTACTCACCTTAATCATACCATCATCACGGAGAAATCTTTTGATTTCTCCCGAAATCATCGGAACTGCATAGGTGGAAAATTTTACATCAAAAGACAAATCAAACTTGTCAATGGCTTTTAATAGACCGATACTTCCGATTTGAAATAAATCTTCAGCCTCCACTCCACGCCCGTAAAATCTCCGCACTACACACCACACCAGCCCCATATTTTCTTCAACCAACTGTACCCTCGCTTGTTCATCCCCGTCGTGAGACTTTTGAATCAAAGCGATTGTGTGCTCCATAATTCCCTACCTTTTCCTATTTCTTTGTACATTTTGACAGTCGTTCCTTTCCCAAGTTCAGATTCCACAGAAATATCATCCATAAACGCTTCCATGAAAGAAAATCCCATCCCTGAGCGTTCCAATTCCGGCTTGGTCGTAAAAAGCGGCTCCATAGCACGCTTCACATCATCCATACCTTTTCCGTAGTCTTCAATCTCTATGTACAAAGTTTGTTCCCTCAGCCAACAATGGATTCGAATTTTATCCACTTTCTTTTCATATCCATGAATAATGGCATTTGTAACTGCTTCCGATACCGCGGTCTTTACATCCGCCACTTCTTCCAGTGTTGGATTTAATTGTGTCATAAACGCTGCAACAGCTACTCTCGCAAACCCTTCGTTGACAGATCTGCTTTCAAAAATCAATTCCATTTCATTTGTATTTTTCATAGTTCTTCCTCCTCATATATTTGAATAATTTTCGTGACACCTGACATTGTTAAAATTTTTTTCATTCGTTCATTCGCATTGATGGCCCATACTTCTCCCCCAAGTAAATAAACCATCCGATACCTTCCCATCAACACACCAATCCCTGAGCTATCCATAAAATTGGTCTCCTCAAAATCAAAGATGACACATTTGATGTGGTGCTTTTCTATCAGACGATCTGATTTTTTTCTTATGTGTTCTGCGTTGTGATGGTCTAACTCTTTTGGCAAAAAGATAGTTAGACAATTTTCTTGTACTTGATAATTCATGATTACTCCCCCTTTAACAAACAAAAAGACATGTAACCTCTCTCGTTACATGTCCTCTTTTGTATCTCTTATTCATTTTCATTGGTTTTTATAGTTTGCATTTTTTCAGATGCTCTTTTTGCAACATCCGTATCAGGATATAACGACACCAACTTTTCATAAGTTGTCTTTGCCTTTTCTGCATCCTTCTGGTTCACATAAATATCTACCAATAAGTACAAGGCTTCGCCTGATTTATATTTCGCATCCATAGCAACCACTTTTTCCAGATTGTTCTTTGCCCTTGTATAATTGAGTACGTCATAGCTTTCTTTTGCACTCTTATACAATTTTTCACACTGTACTGGATAAATGTCTTTGGTCATACTCTCATAGGTCTTTTTTCCTACTTCTCCAAAAGACTCTGTGTTAATTGCCAACAATTCATCCACCAAGTTCAAACGGCTATAATTTTCATTATTATAGTGCTGTAGCGCTTTCATTAAAGCCTCATAATTTCCTTGTGTGCCTTTTGCACGCTCTTTTTCAGCTTCCACTGCATCACTATCGCTTTTGTATTTATCCAATTCTTTTGCCTGCAAATCCAGCTCGCTCTCTAGTGCTGCAATCTGTTCGCTAAATGCAATAATCTGTTCGTTTGTCTTAGCATTCATGTTTTGCTTAATTGCAGGAATTGCAATCAATCCTACGACTGATGCCCCTATCACAAGTCCAATCAAAATATTGACAATTGTAAGCAATGTGGCATTATCTTTGAGAGTGGATGACACTGGCTGTATGATTGTCTCATTCCCTAGATTATAAGAAACTGTTTGCGCCTTTTCAGACTTTAATTTTACCGCTTTTTCTTTATGCAACTGCTTCAGTTCATGCATATATCGAAGGGTAATCTCATTGGTCGTATCCAATCGATGTGCTTTTCGAATCAATTGCCTTGCCTTCGCATATTGTTCTGTCTGCATATACAGTAATGCCAGCAATTGATACGCCTTCAAAAATGTCGGATGAACCGCCAATATTTTCTTCAACTGAATTGCCGCCAGATCTTCACTGTTTTGCTGACACTGAATGAGGCACTGGTTATACTTTTGTACCGCCTGATTGATTGCCTCCAGTTCAGCAGTAGATTCTTGCACTTTTTTAATAAAATAGCTTGCAATATTTCCATGCTCTTTAATATTCTTACTAACAATCCATTCTACTAAAGCTTCTGCCACTTCTCCGCGGCCATAATATACAAGTCCCAACAGATTTCGCGCCGCAACATTATCACGATTAAATTGCAGACTACGTCTCAAAGAAATGATAGCGCCAGATAAATCTCGAATATTCGCTTTTTTTAAACCATCGTTATACCATTGATTCGATAGGTATACTAATTTCTTTGTATATTCCACTTATTTCACCATCATTCACTTATTTTTGTTGTACATATTCTTTGAGAATATCTGTCATATCCGTCAAATCTTCCTGATAAACCGCCTCTTCAATGTCTTCCACTTCAAGGCACGGTTTGAATTTCTTTAATTCTTCTTCAAAATTTAACATATCGTTTTCTCTCCTAACATAACCATCATACGCACTTAACTTCAAAAAAGCAATATCTATCCGTGCGCATTTTTCGTGGTTTATCTACACAAACCTTACGGTGTCTCTGGGGGAGTAAGATTCACATCTTCCACTTCTTGTTGTGATAGTGGATCTTCGGATTTCAAAATCAACGTTCCATTTCGAAAAACATATTCTGGTGAACGTCTAAACACACGACTGCTAGAACCCACCTGACAAATCTCAATAATATCGCCCTCTTCTAAGATTAACTTCTTAGACTCAATCTGCGTATCATTGATAAAAATCGGTCTGGCTTTTTTTGTTCCATTGAGATAAATATAACTTCGTGAAGTCATATTTTCTCCGTAAATCGTATATCTGTCTTCCAATAGCGGCTGAATGTCTGTAATGACAACATCCTTAATTCCCATTTGGAATGTTCCGTCTACCTGTGGGGCATTTTCAATACCACCGTAGACATATCGCTGGCCATAAAGCATATCGTATTGGAGCATTTCCAAATCAGCCAGATAATCCTTTGTCTGACGTCTAGTCTGATGATAATTGAATACTGTTCCTGAATGAATCCCAACTTGATTCAATACTTCCGCCATCAATTGGTATGCAGGAAGATTGCGGTCTTGTTTTTTCAGGCCAATGTTATCCCAGATAACATAATTGGTATTAAATAAATATCGACTCTTTAAATCGTTTGCCTCCAATCCCATTGTTGGCAAGTGATCACCGTAAAGAACCAAGACCGTTGGCTCCTTACGCTTTTCTATCTCACTAATCAACTCAGAGATGAATTGGTCTGTAGCGTGCAAATGATTTACAAAATATTCCCACTTAATTTCTGTCTCTTCATCCTCAATGCCTTCCACTTCAATCAATGGATTTTCAATCTTATGGTCATAGGAACCGTGACCTTCTACAGAAATACCAAAAACGAAGTCTTGTTGCTCTGTAGAATTCAATGCATTGAGAATATGCTCCGTTAAGATGGCATCCGTCGCCCAGCCTTCTTCGGTGAATTCCAAGACATTCATAAATTCTTCGCTGGTATAGCTGTCAAATCCCATCTTATTAAACACATCTGCTCGGCTATAGAAGTTTCCTCCATTATTGTGTAACGCATGTGCACCATAGCCAAACTCTTTTACAGCCGTAGCCACACTCTCCATTGGCTCATACTTTGCCTTCGTCTTGTATGGATATTCGCCCGGTCCAAAGTAACGCATACTCATCCCCGAAAGCACTTCAAACTCTGTATTTGCAGTACCTGCACCTACAGATGGCACTTTGAAATATCCAGTGCTATATTCCTTCTGAAGCTTGTGGAATGTCGGAATCGGATCCTTTGTAGTTGTAAAAAATTCCGCTTCGTTTGTATCAAAAAATGATTCTAGTTGAATCACGATGATGTTTGGCATCTCGTTCTCTTTACGGGTACTTGTAACTTTAGATAATTCTCCATCCTTTACCACTTGCTGAATTTTCTTTTCACTATATCCACTTGGCTCATCAATACCGGTATCAAACACGCTAGCACTAAAGCAGTATGGCAAACCATAATCCTGATAAGCAAATGCGATGTTTCCAAAATAGTTCGAAACTACACGTTGGTCAATCGCCCAATCCGTCATTTTTCCCATAGTAGCAAATGCTACTACAACAACAATAATCGCTGGAATTCGAAACATTTTTCCTTGATACTGTCCACCACGTACCCACATATAAACGAGCCATACAAGCACTGCCAAGATTCCTAAAATCAACATAATTCCTTGGAATCCAGTAAAATACTTGTCAAGCATTGTGGTTACGTCGGTAATCATATTCAAATCCTGCGCATTAAACGGTGTCACACGGACACTTAGCATGTAACCGTTGACACATCCGATAACGAACCAAAACACACTGATAATAATACGCAAAAACACACGTCTTCTCACGATATATACCAACAAGAAAGTGATAAATATCATATAGCTGTTGAATAAAAATGTCCATGGCGATGTTACCATATATTCCCAGGCCGGGAAGAAACTATGTCTTGAAATAGACTCGATGACAAGGTTAATAACACACGCCCATAAAAATTGCAAAGGGAGAGAAAAACGGTTCATCCACAGATAAATCGGTGCCATTTTTTTTGCAAACACACTGTTTCTCTTTTTCTCTAGCCAAGCCTCTTTTCGTTCTTTACGTGTACTCCAATATTCTTTTAACGCGGCAAATTTTGTTTTAACAAATTCTTTTATATCTTCTTTTCGAAATTGTAAACGTTTCATGATTCAACCTCTGTTATTTTCTCAAACCTGCAAGTCGCATCTTTACCTGTTCCATCATTTGTGTGTATTTCTCTAATTTTGCCTTTTCCTCGTTAATTTTTGCCTCCGGTGCTTTGCTGATAAATCTCTCATTGCTAAGCATACCATTGACACGAGCAAGTTCTTTCTCTAATCTTGCTTCTTCTTTTGTCAGACGTTCGATTTCCTGTTCAAAATCTACTAACTCTGCCAAAGGCAAATATACAACTGCATCTGTAACTACTACAGATACTGCATCTTCATCGATGCCTTCCTTTGTACACTGAATCAGCAATTCACTTGCGCTCATAAGTGGCGCTGCTGATGCCTTCATTGTCTCAAATCCTTGGCATAACTCTTGATTTTCACAGATAACATATGTCTGTGCTTTTCGGCTTGGAGCTACATTCATTTCTGCACGAACATTACGCACTCCGCGGATAATCTCTTTCATATGTTCCACAATATTTTCTTCTTTTGCGAAATTCCATTCTTCTTTATATTGTGGCCATGTAGACATCATAAGTGATTCTTCTTCTGGAACTAATGCACTATAAATTTCTTCCGATACAAACGGCATAAATGGGTGCAAGAACTTAAGTCCATTTGCCAATACCGTTTTCAATGTCCAAAGTGCTGCATTCGCTGCTTTTGGATTTTCCTCAGCATGCCAAATACGATATTTTGCAAGCTCAATGTACCAATCACAGAACTCGTCCCAAATAAAGTCATATACCTTTTGAAGCGCAATACCAAGTTCGAACTTGTCCATATTGTCAGTAACATCTTTGGCAAGTGTATTCACTTTTGAAAGCAACCACTTGTCCTCTACTGACAACTCTTCATTCGAAGGAACGGTAATCTCTTTTTCTTCCATATTCATCATAATGAAACGCGATGCATTCCATACTTTGTTTGCAAAGTTACGGTTTGCCGCTACTCTCTCATCATAGAATCTCATATCGTTACCAGGTGCATTACCTGTAACGAGAGTCATACGAAGCGCATCTGCACCATATTGTTCAATGACTTCTAGTGGATCAATACCATTTCCTAAAGATTTACTCATCTTGCGTCCTTGAGAGTCACGCACTAATCCATGAATAAATACAGTGTGGAATGGAGATTTTCCAGTGTGAGCATATGCTGAAAATACCATACGGATTACCCAGAAGAAAATAATGTCATATCCTGTAACCAACACATCTGTTGGATAGAAATAATCCAGTTCTTCTGTCTGTTCTGGCCAACCAAGTGTCGAGAATGGCCATAATGCAGAACTAAACCATGTATCTAGTGTATCTTCATCTTGTGTAAAATGTGTGAATCCACAGTGTGGACATTTCTCTGGCATACTTCTTGCCACAACAAATTCACCACATTTATCACAGTAATATGCAGGAATTCTGTGTCCCCACCAAATTTGTCTAGAAATACACCAGTCACGAATATTCTCTAACCAGTGCAAATAAATCTTATCAAAACGTTCTGGAACGAACTTCAATTCTCCAGTTTTCAAAGCATTGATTGCTGGTTTCGCAAGTTCTTCCATCTTTACAAACCACTGTTGTTTGATCAACGGCTCAACCGTAGTTCCACAACGGTCATGAGTACCTACATTGTGAGAATGGTCTTCAATCTTTACAAGATATCCCTGTTCTTCCAAATCAGCAACAATTGCTTTTCTCGCCTCATAACGATCCATACCTGCATATTTGCCACCAAGTTCATTGATGGTTGCATCATCGTTCATCACGTTGATTTCTGGAAGGTTATGTCGCTTTCCAACCTCGAAGTCATTTGGGTCATGGGCTGGTGTAATCTTTACAGCACCTGTTCCAAATTCTTTATCTACATAATAATCTGCAACAATCGGAATCTCCTTATTCACAAGTGGAAGAAGTACCATCTTTCCAATAATGTCTTGATATCTCTCATCATCTGGATGTACTGCAATCGCAGTATCTCCAAGCATTGTCTCTGGACGTGTCGTTGCAATCTCTAAGAATCTATCTGTTCCTACGATTGGATACTTGATGTGCCAGAAATGTCCTGCTTGTTCCTCATGTTCTACTTCGGCATCAGAAAGAGATGTCTTACACACTGGACACCAGTTGATGATTCTTGAACCTTTGTAAATGTATCCTTCTTCGTATAACTTGATAAATACTTCTTCTACTGCTTTTGAGCATCCTTCATCCATAGTAAAACGCTCTCTATCCCAGTCACAAGAAGTACCAAGTTTCTTAAGTTGAGAAGTAATCGTACCACCGTACTCTTCCTTCCACTCCCAAGTTCTTTTAAGGAAACCTTCTCTTCCTAATTCTTTTTTATCAATACCCTCTTTTTTGAGTTGCTCTGTTACTTTTACTTCCGTAGAAATGGCCGCATGGTCTGTTCCTGGTACCCAAAGCGCATTATATCCTTGCATTCTCTTGTAACGAATCAAAATATCCTGCAAAGTGTTATCCAATGCATGTCCCATATGCAATTTCCCCGTAATATTCGGTGGTGGCATAACAATTGTAAATGGCTTTTTACTTCTGTCCACCTCTGCATGAAAATATTTCTTTTCACACCATTTCTCATAAAGCTTTGACTCAATCTCTTTTGGATTGTATGTTTTTTCCAGTTGCTTACTCATAGTTTCCTCCTATATCATCTGATGATAAAAAACGCCCTCTGCAAATATGCAAAGGGCGAAAAATCGCGGTACCACCTTTATTTATACCTCATTGGTTCGATAACGTGAACCACTCCGTGATATCCTACTAACCTTCAAATATCCGATTCAAAAGCTACCTTCTACATCCCGTTCTTCAAATCGCCTTGCAGCCCATGAGCGATTCTCTCTGTCAAGTGGTTATGTATACTCCTCTTTCTCACAATCTTTCTTAATATAAACTATTGTTATCTTATCTTTCTACCACTAATTTGTCAAGGTCTTTCCTTGTTCTGCTCCAACAAATATCCGAAGATATGCATACTAAGCTTCATGACATCGTGACGCAGTAAATTATTTTTTACCGTAACATAATCTCCGCAAATCAAAGTATTTACTAAACGTTCTGTCTCTTCACGATTTAATTCCACGGCATCCTTTTGCTCTAAGGACTCGTAGCGCTTTGCCATATCTTCGTCAATTTCTCCGTCATTTGCAATGACCACATCAATTTTACGTTTCCCTAAATACTGATTAATTAACTGTATATGGTCTGACACACGGAACCCCTCGGTCTCTCCTGGCTGTGTAACCATATTGCAAACATACATAACTTTCCCTTTACTTCGATCAATGGCATTCACAATCTCGTCGCAAATGAGATTTGGAATGATACTTGTAAACAAACTTCCCATACTTAGAAGTATCAAATCCGCATCCTCGATTGCCTTCACTGCTTCCCGAGTCGGCACTGGTTCTTCCTTATAAAAGACACGCTTGATTTTCTTATGGCTTACCGTAATATGATGTTCACCTTCCACGATGCTTCCATCTTCCATCTCACCCATAAGTACCACGTTATCTTCTGTTAACGGAACCACTTTTCCTTTCAAGTTAAACACTTTACTAAGCGCTTCTATCCCATCTGATAGATTTCCGGTAATCTCTGAAGATGCCGTCAAAAGCAGATTCCCTACGGTATGACCATCCAAATCACTTGTGGTACGGAAACGATAGTTAAAGAGTTCCATCACAAGTGGCTCTGTCTCCGACAACGCAACCAGCACACGGCGAATATCCCCCACTGCTGGGATACTAAATTCTTCACGAAGTATCCCCGTACTGTTTCCATCGTCACACACTGACACGATTGCAGTCAAATCAACTGGAAACTCCTTTAATCCTCGAAGTAACGTGGACGAACCCGTTCCACCACCTAATACTACAACTTTCTTTTTCATATTTTACTGCCCTCTTTTTTTATTTCGATTCCAATTTCCTATTACTTCATTGACAGTAGACACCGTCACAAATGCATTTGCATCCGTCTCCTGTAAAAAGTTCATCAATGCAGCATATTCACTTCTAGCGAGAATGGTTACCACTTCGACTTTTTCCTCTTGATTAAAACCACCCTTTGCCTGATAAAGTGTCACGCCTCGGTTCAATTTTTTGACAATAAATTCCTGAATCTCCGTATGGCGATTTGATAAAATACACACACGCTTTCTTCGATTAAAACCATTGATGAAATTATCCAAGATCACGCCATTGGCATAGGTTGCCAAGATACCAACTACCACGGACTTCGTTTCATAAAAGAAAAAGCCCGAAATAGCAATACACATACCGCCAATAGTCACCGCTTGTCCCAAGTCTAAATGTGCAAACTTGTTCAATAATTTGGCAATAATATCCATCCCACCGGAAGATGCGTTGATATGAAATAAAATAGCCTGACCAATAGATACAATCAACAGATAACTGATCGTGTCTATCAACATATCATTCGTCAGCGACTGGAAATTCGGAAACGCCAGTTCAAAAATATATTGATAAATCGGCATAAGCACAGATGCATATACCGTCTTTGCTCCAAATTCTTTTCCCAAGAAAATAAAACCAATAATTAAAAGAAACACATTGAAAATCAACAAAATGGTTGAAACAGGAAGTGGAATCACATGCGAAAGCATAACACTAAGTCCAGTGATACTTCCTACTGCTGTGTTGCTTGGAATCATAAAGAAAAATACCGCAAATGCGATTAAAAATCCACCGATTGTAATCAAACCATATTCCTTGATCATTTTACTTGTCTTATTCATACTACACCCCAAAATTTTTTAAAATCAATTCGCAATACTCACGATACGCATCGGTTCCTTGCATTGCCTCTCGAAGCGAATCTCTCACGCTTTTATAATACCACCCAATTACATTTTTATCCTTCATACGAAAACGATTCCAGAGTTCTTCTCCACATTCCGGATAATCGCGATCAATGTCTCGCATATTGGAAAGCTTGTCCGCAAGCCCTATCATCTGAATCTCAATCGGCGCATCTTTTAATTTCTCTATCGTATGCGATTTTCGCTCCATCCAACTCTTTGACTTGTCTTCACTTTCCCCAGCCACCATAGCTGCCACACGTTCTGTGAACTTGTCAGCTATCTGGCTCTCAGTAATGCCTTCGCAATCCTCAATCGTGTCATGCAAAATCGCTGCACAAATCACCTCTTCGTCATCCGTTAATGCGGAGACTATCTTTCCCACTTCTAATGGATGCTGAATAAACGGACGGGTCGTACCTTTTCGTACCTGCCCCTCATGTGCCTTTGTCGCAAATGTAATCGCTTGTTCTATCACGTTTGTATTCTCCATTTCTCTATTTTCAAATACATCATTATTATAATCCTTTTTCGCTTTTATTTCAAAAGATTTCGTAGTATAATAAATTTAATTTCAGAAACACGGAGGAATATAAATATATGGATAAAAAAACAGTACTTGTCACTGGCTCTTCAAGAGGAATTGGTCGTGCGATTGCATTGGCCTTTGCCCAAAGTGGCTATCACGTATTTTTAAATTGCAACCACTCAATTATCAGTCTCGAACACGTTCGTAGCGAAATCGAAGCCATTCCTGGTGCTTCCTGCGACCTTGTCATCGGCGATGTCGGAAACCCAGATTCCGTAAGCGAAATGTTCAAGAAAATTCATAAATATTGCAACGGACTTGATGTATTGGTAAACAACGCTGGAATCTCACACATTGGACTTATGAGTGAAACATCTGCGAAAGATTGGAACCGCGTAATTCAAACGAATCTTTCTTCTGCTTTTTACTGTTCACACGAAGCCGTTCCAAAAATGGTAGCAAAAAAAGGCGGAAAGATTATCAACATTTCTTCTATGTGGGGAACTTCTGGTGCTTCTTGTGAAGTGGCATACTCCGCTTCCAAAGCTGGTCTTCACGGATTTACAAAGGCCCTTGCCAAAGAGTTGGCTCCAAGTAATATCCAAGTAAATGCCTTGGCTTGTGGCGCAATCGAAACTACTATGAACGACCATTTGAGCGAGGAAGAGCGTTTGTCACTAGAAATCGAAATTCCAGCTGGACGTTTTGGAACTCCAGAGGAAGTGGCAGATATGGTGTTACAGATTGCAGAATCTCCAGCATATCTAACTGGACAGATTATTGGAATTGATGGTGGTATGATATAAAATAGTGGCTCTATAACAAATTCTATGGTATAGGCCGGCGCATAGTGTAGATGTTGAAGAGATGTAGTGTTTTGCTACATCTTTTTCTTTTGCAAGCCAACTTTCAGAAACAAGTGTTTTGAGGTTGCCCATTTCACAGAAACTATTACACATATAAAAAGCAAACTCACAGCCCTTTGTTTTTAGCGATATTATGTATGAGATAACATTGAAAGATTCTGTAGAATGCCTTGCAACTGCAGTTCGGAAAATGTGATAGCGCGGCAAACTGTCCGAACTTGTGAGTTTTTGACGCGCTATCATAATCATATCTCTGAACGCAGTTGCTAGGCATTCTAAAATCTTTCACCCTGTTGTCGATGACATAATATCACTAAGAACTAGGTCTGCTCAAACATGCTTTTTATATATGACTTTTTGTGAAATGGGCATCTAAGAAACACTAAGTTTCTTGCAAATGCTTGCAAAAGAAGAAGATGTGTAAAAACACACATCCTCATTCACTAATCTCTATGCACCGGCCTATACACTTATATTTATTTATATTCCCAATTAATCATAAACCGATTATTTTCCGCATATTCACGATAAAAGCATTGCACATAATCGAGTCGATATCTTCTCCCTAAATATTGAGAAGCCGTATCCAAAAGTTCATCAATAATTACTTTCGATGCCTGATCATAAAGTTCCCTATTTGCAAACTTAAAGGTTGTACTCGCACCTTTTTGATTGATAGTCTGTTTCATTGCATTCAATAAAACCTGCTTATCCGCTGTCTCATAATACATATGATTTAAGCGATAATAATCTAGTTCTTCTGAATCACACTCTGGATATTCATATGTTGTACTCTTTTCATGAGTTTTTTCTACTCCTGCATCGCTACAACACAGATAATCATAAATGACTTTCACATCGTCTTTTCGAGTATCATCCTCTGAAAATACAGGATCTCCCCACGTTGCATCCACATGGTAATATGCTCCATTGCATAAAACGATATTCCATGCATGCGCCTCTTTTCCTTTATCACTCGTGGCATCTCCCACAACGTATATGCAAGGAATTCCCATCTGTTCTAGCAAATATTGCATTTCCTTCGCATATCCTGCGCACACAGACTCTTTTCTCACCAATGAACTATAGATATTTTGATTGTCTGGCGCCTCATCCACATAAGCAACTTGATTTACAATGTACTCATACACATATTTGATTTTTTCATACTCGCTATATCCCTGTGGAATATTTTCTATAATCTGTTCAGCTGCCCCTTGAACTTCTTGCTCTCTTTTCGCACGTTCTTCCTTAGAACACACATAAGTCGGCTCTACCACAACGTGTGCTGGAAATTCATATCCCGTAGAAGTAACCTCGCCGTCTGTCCAAAATAATTCAGGAAAATCATAGAGAACGGTAAATAAAATTTCGTTTGTCACTTCCCCATCTGTCCCATGTACAATAAATTCCGGCTCTTGATTAAGTAACCCTTGATAAATTTCACGATATACCGTTTTTTGTTCATCTGTATACTGCTGATAATAATATTGTTCTTCAAACAGAGCTTCATTCACTTGCACTTCCACATATTCTGGCAAGAAAATGCATCCGCTAAACAGCAACATTCCCAATAGAACTACCACAGATATCCCTATTTTTTTCGCTATATTTTTCATATTAAATCCCCTTTAAATGAAAAACTTTCTTTCCATTGCCTCCCTTGCTGGACGGCAAATTCCCAAAAAGATAAGTAAACCACCAATGAGTACCAAACTAACCATTGGATAGAAGGACCACCCTATAAATTGTATTTTTTCAAAAGTAATTCCCAATAAAAACTCCATAAGAAGCATCATGCCACCTGTCGCCATAAATGCTCCACCAAAAATATACAGTGCACCTCTTCGCACATATTTTAATAGTGTAACCGTCGTAACAACAATCACCGCAATACACCCCAAAATTGGAAGTGCGAAGGTCAAGAACCACGTCCCCTCTACTGCCCAATTTAAATAGAAAAGATATAATCCAACTGCAGCAAACGAACAAGGCACAAATATCACTGGATTGGGCTTCTTAAACCACAATGGCAACACAAACATTACATACAAAAGTGCCAATGCACCTGCCACAATTCCTGACCAAGTAATTGCGCCAGTAAAGCGCAAATCACATACGAGAACTGTCAATAGCGGAATCACAAAAACCGCTGTAAAAAAGATCGGAAGTCCCAATGCTTTTTCCTCTGGCGCTGGATATTTTCTTTTTGGATAAATGGCATTGATCTCTTCTCGTTCAATATCTGGATGATATGCTTTAGTTCCACATAAAGGACAGATTTTTTCACTATCCGCTAGCTTCACTCCACATTTTACACAATACATAATTTTTCTCCTTTATTTCGATGACTGGTTACTTTCCACTTCAGCTGTAATTCCCATTTTCTGTAGCACACGGTGGAAATGGTATTCCAAATCTGCTTCTTGAATATTACGGATAAAGTTTACATACATCGTATTTCCATACGAAATAACCCCGCAGTTATATGCACCACTTTCCTGAATTCCTAAAATGAAATCCAATCTTTCAATGTAAGGTTTCATGGCCTCTGGCAATTTTGCTGCCCCTAGGTTTGACATACTTAAGCACGATTTTCTCTCTCCAACCGATTTGAAAACGGCCTTCATTACCATATTTTTTACAAATAGAGGCATCACGCGAATTGCCATAATACGTTCGCTACTTACATTGGTTGCAATCATCATGCTCATTCGCTTTGTGGTAACGTCTGTACTCAATTTACTTTTAATCACTTGGCAAATTTCTTCAAAACTATATTCCCCTAATCTCGGTAAGATTTCTGGCGTTGTATATAACACAAAATTTCGCAGTGTTTTACTCGGGAATAGATTTCGTAGGTTCACTGGAATCAACAATTTGATTGGTTTCCTTCGATTCTGATTTGAAAATTTTTCTTTCTGGCTATTTTGCATTGCCATCATAATCATTGCGCCTAAAAAGGTGGATAAACTCACACCATAAGCATGCGCTTTTTCTAGCATCTGGTCCACCGGAAGTTTGAAACATGTATTATTTAAGAAACCACCGAGTTCCAAAGTTCCCTGCATACGCCATGCCGTATTTTCTTTTCGACTAGCAGTCAGTTTGCCCGCATATTTTTGGAAACTATCTTCCATTTCATCATCCGATGGTTCTTCCAATCTACCCAACACCCCATACTCAGCAGGCACATAGACTCCATATTTCTGTTGTATATACTCCGCTAACAAACTTTTTAGGAATACAAGTGCACCGTTTCCGTCTGTCAAAGAGTGGAAAATTTCAATTGCAATTCTCTTCTTGTATACGAGCACACGTATCGCGCATTTTCCCGTCTCCTTTTTTGACATTCGCGTCAATGGGTAACTGCTATCCCTACGAATCTCTGGAGCGCTTGATAGTTGTTCTAGATAATACCAGAACATTCCTTTTTGCAAACGCACCGCAATTGCCGGAAAACGTCTAACCGTGACATCCAATGCCGTGCGCAAAACTTCTTCGTCCACTTCTTCTTTTAGCGTTGCGGACAAACGGAATACATTACTCCAAGTATTTGTTCTAGCTGCTGGATAAATCTTGGCAGCATTGTCAAGACGCATCCAACGCAATTTATTCTCTGGAGACATCTCTTGATTCAAAAATTTATTAATGATGGAAAAATCTTTTTTATCTTCTTCCAATCCGTATAATATATATGCATGCCAACGATCTGGTTTTGTAATGAATCGGCTCTTGCAACCATCTTTCAAAAGTTTCTCATGCATTTCTTTTGCATCACTAAACATAATCTCATTTTCTGCTGCAAAAATAAGTGATGGCGGCATCTCTTTTATATCTGCAAATAGTGGCGACACAAAAGGATTTTTTAAATCGTTGGTGTAACATTCCGCATAAAATCTAAGACGTTCCACTGTCATAGATGGATCTTGCTCACAATTTGCCTTATACGACTCCCCTGATGCAGTCAAATCTGTCCACGGAGAAATCGCAATAATCCCACAAGGCATTTGCAATTGCATTTCCTGCAATTTTAAGCACAATGCATAGCAAAGCCCTCCACCCGCACTCTCTCCGCAGAGTGTAATGTGCTCTGGCGAGTATCCCTTTTGCAATAAATACTGATAACTTTCCATCACATCCTCAAGGGCCGCTGGATATGGATTTTCTGGAGCCAATCGATAAGCTACACAAAACACACGTGCTCCCGCCTTTACCGCTAGCATAGAACCAAATCCCAGGGCATAATCCAATCCACCACAAGTATATCCTCCCCCATGCAGATAGAGAATCACTCCTTGACGCCTCTCGTCTTTTGGCATCACCCATGCGCCTTTAAATTGTTCAAATGAATGCTCTTTTAGAATGACTTGCTTGCGATACTTCGCTTCCATTAACTCTCCAATTTTGTCCTGTCCCTTGCGCAAGGTATCTAAGGAACGATTTTTTAATAATGGAGAAAGCAACGCCATCTGTGAGCGTACTGTTTTTGCTGATATTGCCATAATTTCTTCTTCCTATTTTTTCAAAAGAACCTTGACCGCCAAGCAATCAAGGTTCTTTCGTATATGTATTAGTCATCAATTGCCACGTCTGTAGCGCTTGCATAAATTGCTTCCACTTCTTCACTTGGTTTCTTTGTGCAAAGAGAAACGATTACTGCTGCTAAGAAACTTGCGATAAAGCCAGGAAGGATTTCATAGATTCCAGTTGGTGCAATCAATGCTTCGCGAATGGTATTTGTAAAGCAAAGGAGCCATGCAATATCCACAACTGCACCTACAATAATACCTGCACATGCACCTGGATAATTCAAACGTTTCCAGAACAATGAAAGTAATACAACTGGTCCAAATGCGGCACCGAATAATCCCCAAGCATTTTCAACCATACTCATAATGCTTCCTGCCCAACTACTTCCGCTAGATGCTATTAAGAATGCTACGACACTTACAATTGCCACAACAATACGTCCTACCCAAAGAGTCTCTTTCTCTGTCGCTTTATTTTTACGAATCAACGGCTTGTACAAATCGCTTGTAAATGACGAAGATGCAACAAGAAGTTGTGAATCCGCTGTTGACATTGCGGCTGCTACAATCGCTGCCAATAAAAGTCCTGCGATAATTGGTGGGAAAATATCTTGTGCCAATGTAATAAAGATTGTCTCTTGTTTTCCTGCTAATAGAAGTTTTTCTGCCAATGCTGTTCCACTAGAAAGTAAGAATGTTCTTCCTAAAATAGAAATTGCAATTGCACTACCCAATGTTAGAACTACCCACACAATAGCAACTGTGGATGCCTTTTTAACTTGTGATGGTTTTTGAATACCCATAAAACGCACAATGATATGTGGCATACCAAAGTATCCAAGTCCCCAAGAAAGTCCTGTTACAATGTCTCTCCAATCTGCTGTGAGTGGATTACTTTCAAATGCCGTAATTCCATCTGCAAACGCACCCGCAAAAGATGCATCAAATTTTCCTAATGCCATCACAATCGGCACTGCAAGTAAAGCAACTAACATCATTAACCCCTGGAAGAAGTCTGTCCAACATACAGCTTTGTATCCTCCCAGGAATGTATAAACTAAAATCAAGATTGCAAACAATGCCATTGCAAACATTTCTTTATCTGCAAACCAAGGAATGACTGCAACCATTACACTTTTTCCTGCAACAAATGCGGAAGAAACATATACAGTAAAGCTAATTAAGAAAATCACAGAACATACAATTTTAAGTGCCGGATTTGCTGTTGCAAAACGGTTGGTTAAATATTGTGGTAATGTGATAGAATCACCTGCTGCTCGCGAAAAACGACGTAAGCGCTTTGCTACAATCAACCAGTTTGCAGTAGTTCCAAGTGCAAGACCAATTCCAATCCACACTTTTCCCATACCAAACGCAAGGATACTTCCCGGAAATCCCATCAAGAGCCATCCCGACATATCGGATGCCTGTGCGCTCATAGCGGTTACCCACGGTCCCATCGAACGTCCACCTAAGAAATATTCTTTTTCTCCCCCATCTTTGGAACGGAAAAAGAAAAATAATCCTACGCCCAAGATCAATATAAAATATAATATAAATGCTAATAGTTGCATAAAAATGCTCCTTTCAAATATCAGTTTGGCGCTTTAATACACCATAGTGGGTATTATAATCGAATTTGGATAATTTTTCAATAGTAATTTATCTCGATGTTTCCCGTACTGGTAGTAATCTCGCACTTTCCACCCGTAACTGATTTTGGAACTTTTATTTTTCCAGTGCTTGTTTTCGCAATAAATATCTTTTCTGTAAGTAGGCTGCCTTTGACATCCCCTGTACTAACTTTGATATTGATTTCGGGAGCATCACATTTTTCAAATTTTACATTCCCGGTAGTTCTCTGAATTGTCATCGTTTTATTTGCAAGCACATCTTTCATTCTAAGATCACCAGTGCTTCCCTTGGTGCTCATACTGTCACAAACAATTTCTTCTAGTTTGATATCTCCTGTTGTAACTGAAATATCGAGGGTTTTTAAAGTGAGATTTTGTATCTTGACATCCCCAGTACTTGCTTTTATAGAAAATTTCTCATATTCCTTATTTGGTAAATATATCGTTATCTTTTCCTTGTCCCCGAAAGAAATCCCTATATAGCCATACCACTCCTTTGCATTATGCAACTCGATAACAAGCACACCATCCTGCACGGCGACAGTATGTTTCATTTTTTCATCTTCCGAGCAAACCACCTTAACTATTTCTTCATCTGTTGGCAAGAAGATAATATCGCTTGTTCCAGTCTGAATAGATATGTCACTAAATTCTTCACTTATCTCATGTGTATTTGTCTCGAACTTCACCGTTGACAATTTTGAAAAATCAAATTTTACCATAATCAAATCGCCAACAATCATAATGGTTCCTATCAAGAATAAGACCGCAGCTACAATTAGCCACACTTTTGTTCCTCTTTTCATCTCTTATCCTCCTTTTTGACAAACCAATTTTTGATCCCCAAAGCCATCTTTTTTGTAAGTAACACGAGCCCCTTTGTAGCACCCTTGCACCCAAAAAGCATAAAAATGGATAAACTAGCACAGATTATTCCTGCCCCTATCATAAAGATTCCTGCCTCTAAGTGATTGGTAGATATAAATACAATACCTGCTACCACTCCTCCAATAGCGCAACCAATAAAAGATGCTTCCACTGACCATAGAGAAACGACCACAGACCATATCGCAACATATAGACTCAGTATCACTGCGAATATAGCAATCAATAGGGAGAGCCAAATCGGGGAACCCAGAACTAAAAGCACAATCTCCCATACGCTCATTTTTCTTTTCGGTTTTACTCGTTCCTTCACAAGTTTTGCAAGTGGAATTTCAGATATAATTTGCGACACTACCTCATCCACTGTGCCAATCTCAGCAATTGCATTCTCTTCCTCAAGACCCTCTTCCATACGGTCATCTATCATTTCTTCATAAAAATCTATCGCACGCCCCATATCTTCTTGTGGCAATCCTGATAAACCATCTCGAAGACTTTGTAAAAATTCCTGCTTATTCATTATGACTTCCCTCCCTACATACAAACTGGTAAATGGCCATAACTTCTTTCCACTCTTCTTTGAAATCCTCAATTCTCTTTTGTCCCAGTTTTGTTATGTGATAATATTTTCTCAATCTTCCGTTGTGTTCTGCTGAACGCACTGTCAACAACTCTGCCGATTCTAATCTTCGCAAAATTGGATACAGCGTTGACTCGGATATTTCTACATAAGGCTTCATATCTTTAATAATCTGATATCCATAGGAATCTTCATCTTTAATGGCAGACAATACACACACGTCTAGAAGTCCTCTTTTTAATTGAATGTCCATAGAATACCTCCTTTTACATAATACTATGCCATACATAGTATTATTGTCAAGTATTTTCGCCAAAAATAAAGTCGGTAGGAATCACTCCTACCGACTTATTTTATCTGCTTCGTTATATCTTTTGGTAATTCAAATACATACTCTGGCCAACCATCTTTGGCATCGTCTATCACTTCCGTCCGCCAATACCATTTCCCCTGATGATACGCCAAACTGATTCTTGCATATATGACTCCATCTTTACTGCTTTTTTCTAGAGATGCAAATTTTTCAATATCGTCAAAGAATAAGGATCTGTCTTTTTCCAAATCTTCCATCTGGTAAATATATTCTAAATCTTTCTTACTCATAGATATTGGAATCTTCCTGTCGTTTTCATCTTCATGCATAACTACATACCATTCAAAGTTGTTATCGTCCAAATAGTATGTCTCTGCCATTTCTTTGTCATCTTCGTGCACAAACAAATCTCCATTGACATAGACCATCTTCCATTTTGGATGTACGACTGGATAAATCACATCTTCCTCGTACTCCATAGTGCTATTGTAATCATAATAAAAAATATCCGCATTATATTCTAGCGAAACATATCGTTCATCTTCATAAGTAATTGTGTCGACCACTTCTAGCTCTTTCTCTTTCTCAAACTTTCGTATCTCTCCTCCAAAGTGAATCTCTAGAGTTTCCTCATCCACATATTTGATGACAAGTTTTTTAGAAAACCCAACTCCGGATGGTTTTAATTTAATCGTTTGATTCTTTGGGGAATATGTATATTCTTCATATAAATCTGAATCATCCACTGGATTTCCACAGGCACAATAATAACTAAAGTGCCCGTCTGCGGAAAATCGTAAATACTCTGTGTCTGCCTCCGTGGTTCTTGTCCATTGGACGTCTACAAAATCATACTCGCTATAGTCTTTCTTTTCTGCACATCCAACAAGAGCAACGCAAATAGCGAGCAAGCACAAACACGATATTTTTTTCATACTCGTCATAACAGTGGCCCTCTTTTCTATCAAATCTTTACCGAACCTTGCACTAAAATTATTTAATTCCAATAATCTGTCTCGTGTGGCAAATCAATATCATTTTTATGAAAAGTGATATCTCCGCCCTTTTTCAGCTTTTTCTCATAATCTTTGAGTGTACGTATCGCATACTTACCAAGATACAAGATGATAGGCATATTGATGATGGTCATACCGCCCATAGTAATATCCGCGATACCCCAAAGCAAGTCTGCACTAAGGCCAGCACCAACAAAAATCACAAGGGATGCTATAACATAACAAATGTTTCTAATGAGTTTGGTCGGCTCCTTGCCAAGTAGATAATTGATGGTTTTGTCTACATAGTAAAGATTACCAAGCAACGTGGTAAATGCAAACAGTATCATCGCTACTGTGATAAAAATAGGTCCCACATTTCCAAGTGTCGCACTCAGCGCATCCTGAACATATGCTGCTGCTTGGTCGCTATTCGTTGGAGGTGTAACACCCGAACTCATACACATAAATGCCGTAGCACTACATACAAGTATTGTATCAATAAACACAGACAATACCTGCACCAAGCCCTGTTTTGCAGGATGCGAAACATCCGCTGATGCCGACGCATTTGGTGCTGAACCAACACCCGCCTCATTGGAGAACAATCCACGTTTGATTCCATACATCACACACGAACCGCTAAATCCACCAAAAATTGCTTTGAAATCAAAGGCACCCACAAAAATTTGTTCAAAAACGCTTGGTAACACTTTGATATTGATAATCGATATTGCGATTGCAACGATTATGTAAATAGCCCCCATAATTGGCACTAAAAAGCTCGTAACTGCAATAATTCTCTTACCGCCACCGATTAAGCAATAGCCAACAAGCGCTGCGATTACAAATCCTATAATCCACGGTGTATATGTTTCATTATAAAAACTGTATGGAGAAAATGTTGCTTGTAAATTGTAAGAAGCCAACATATTAAAACCAAATCCATACGTCAAAATCAAAAAGATGGAGAATATGATTGATAACCATTTTTTCTTGGTTACCGCTTCTATATAGTAAGCCGGACCACCATAGCAACCATCTTTGCCTCTTTTTTTGTAAATCTGCGCCAAAGTACTTTCCACAAATGCAGATGCCGCACCGATAATGGCAATCACCCACATCCAGAATACACTACCAAATCCACCCATACAAAGGGCTGTGGCAACACCGATGATATTCCCAGTTCCAACGCGAGATGCGGTAGATACCATCAATGCTTGGAAAGAGGATACTCCATTTTTATCTGTCTTTTCTGTGACCGATTTAAACTGTTCTCCTAGAAGGCGAAATTGGGCAAATCGTGTACGAATCGTAAAGTATATACCTCCCAAGACGAGTAAAATTATAAGCACATAACTATAAAGTGCATCATTGGTGATGTTAATTATTTTTTCAATCATTTTTATACCTCAAAACTATATTTTTTACTGCTGTAGTATACCATAAACCTTAAATGTTGACAATCGCGTGATTTCAATCATAATGCCTTATCTCATGGTGGTTGACACTATAATGCTTGTTTTCTTTTTTGTTCCTAGATTGACTTTTATGAAATCTCTTGTTAGGCACTTTACAATCTGCTAATATATTATTATCTCTAAACTTCGGACAAGTTTATTCCTACAATCCTTGTCCACTGCGTTTTAAGACGCATCTGAATTTCAAGGCAAGTCAGCCACAGATTTCAGTTTTAATGAAAAATGAATAAGGAGTGTGATATCTATGATTGTTGTTAGAATCTGTTGTGTATTCATTGTGTAATTTTCGTTGCATTTACACATTTGTTGTGTATAATATTAGATAAGGAGGAATACTGTTGAAACAGCGCGATTTAGTGAAAAAACTAAAAAAACTGGGATTTAAATTTGAGAGACATGGTGGAAACCATGATATTTACAGACGTGGCTCCGAAATAGAAAAAATTCCAAGACACAAAGAAATAAATGAACAATTGGCTAAAGCTATATTAAGAAAGTGGGGATTATAAATATGAAAAAAATGTATCCTGTAATTTTTACACAAACCAATGATTGTATTCTAGTAGAGGTTCCTGATTTGCAAATTTTAACAGAAGCTTCTAGTATGGAAAACGCCATTGAAATGGCACGTGATGCCATCTCTGTAACCATTGTATCCATGGAAGATAAGCAAGAAATTATTCCTGCACCAACGAAAATGTCCGATGTGGATATTACACATAGTACTTTTTCTAATTTAGGAGAAAGTTTTTCTTCTCTAGTAGATGCAGACGTAAATGAATATCGTAGAAAAATAGAAACAAAACCAGTACGAAGAAATGTTTCTTTACCAAGCTGGTTGAATCATGCGGCTGACATTTCCGGAATCAATGTATCTAAAGTGCTCCAAGATGCTCTGATAGATGTTCTTGGAATTTCGAAGAAATATTAGCTACAAGCCGCGTACACTCGAAAATGCTTCGCATTTCCTCGTGCACGGCTGTCGCCGAATAAAAAGGCATAAAAATAGTCGGCCTAGAGTGCAAGCACTCTGACCGACATACTTTATACCTTTTTACACTGCTCGTAGCTAACGTTCTCACCGCAAATCTGTTTTATCCTCCACGGGGCAAAAATCTTTATCCTCTCTCCGCTCCGCTCTCTTGCCTATAGGTCCTCCGGACAATAGCCAATCCGCTCCGCTTTTTCCGTTCTTTCTCTTTCCCTTTTCTCATCCCATTTCATCTCTTCTTTTTCTTTTCTCTCTCTTTTCCAAATCTGAAATGAAGGTCGTCTTTTTCTCTTTCTTTTCCATCCGATTTCTCTTTCTCTATCGGCTAATCGACGGCAGAAAGCCTTTATTTACGCCGTTTTCTAGTGTTTTTCAAAAAATAAGATGTGGTCATGGAACTAATTCTTCAGGTTCTTTTCTTTCTTTTACGCCTGAAAACAAATGCCGAGAAGGAGCCGTCGTAACCATTCGTTTTCCGATACCCCAAGGGTAATGACGGGTACAAAAAAAGAACCCGAATCGAACAAAAAATTGTTCAATCAAGGTTCTTTCTATATTTCTTTTCAGGATAAAAACTTTTGCCCTTTACAGGCTAAAGTCGTTTGTCCTTTAACATATAGTCAACCTTGTAGGCATATTATACGTCTGAAGAGGTAGTGGCGCAAGACCTATTTTACACATCAGTTTCTAAATTCGTTTAGTATATCCATGTTGAACTTTGACAAAATTCTATCTAAATGATTTTCCGTATATCCGAATAGGAATGAATCCAATTCTTCATTGCTCAAGCCGAACACCTCTTTTAATTGCTTTTGGTATATACTGTCATACGCTTTTGCTTTTATAATTATTTCTTGAACGTTTTGTTTTAAATGCTTATATCTATTTTCCAAATCTAATAATTCTATCTCAATCTCATCTTCTCTTTTAAGTTGGTCCCTATCAATCACTATATTAAAGTTTTGCGATTTGCCTCGCAAATAATCCAAATCAAACTTTTCGTCAAACTCTGTTTTGAATTTTATGCTACTCTTTATCTCATAATTGTATGGACTAATTATATCGCTTTTTTGAGATGATTTTAATTGATTACAAACCTTGCAGACAGGAATCAAATTATATAAACAAACAGAAAGTTCTGGATAAGTACTTTTATCATAGAAATGGTCTAAATCACCCCAAAATCTAATCTTTCCTGTTTTCTCATATACTACATTTAAATGATTTTGATTACAATATGGACAAACGTACATTTCTAAAACATTAACAATTTTCGCCGCTTGTGAATCTCTATAATTTATATATCTTGCTATTAAATAGTCTTTTGTATCGGACTTTATATTCTCATTTCTACCTCGCATCTTATCAATAGATATTTTAATTCCGGCCAATTTTGTATGATTCGCCAAGAAAAATTTCTTCAATGCACTATGTAAATCCGTTTCACCTTGCATAACTAACTTTTTCATATTATCATCTTTTTCAATAACAGATATTAAATTATTCAGATGGTATTTTTTCATCCAATCCCAATAGATTTTCTCAATTTTAGTTTTTTGCGTTTCCGACATAAGAATTCTAATCATTTTCTTCTAATATCATCCTTATCTTTTCAATCTTTTGCTCATCAGTAATATTCATTATTTGTTCAATCATCTTAGATTTTGAATCATCACGTTTTTTATACAATAGTAAAAGTTTATTTTTTAAAGTTTTCTCTCCGATTCTATCGATTACTTTTTTTATCTTTTCCAATTGGTCATTTGTAATTTCTTCGATATCATTCAACTGTTCTGTTACTTTTTTTATCTGCTTGTATGAGTATTCACCAAATGTATTTTCTAACATAAATGAATCCATAAGCAAATAATAAATATTAGTAGCATATGTTTCCTTATTATTTTGAATCACTCTAATGCCATCATTTTGTTCTATAGAATATACGTTTTCCGGTAAAATATCAGTAACAATAAATGGGGAGTGACTTGATAAGACAATTTGTATGGTTCTATCTTTACATTTAGTAATATTATCTATTAGTGTATCTAGAAATTTCCTTGCCAATTCCGGGTGCAATGCCCTATCTGGTTCGTCAATTAATAACACCAAACTATCTCCTGGATTTATTGTATAAATAGCACTTACACATTTTGAGATAATATCCAAAAACACCCTCTGTCCTTCTGACATTTTTGATAAACTAACATTCAAAATTCTAAAGACATTATTACTTCCATTATCTTCGTTTCTCATTTTGTAATAAATATCATACCATTTCAATAATTCCACTACTTCTTCATTAGGCTTCTCCAAATCGCACGTAACCTTAATAGTTTTTTTGCTAACGAAGTAATCTTCTGGTAATTTCTCAAGTAATGCTGCTATATTCAAAACGGCTTCTCCATCACAAATATTCACATATTCGCTCGCAGCCACCTCAACTCTGTTTAATACATACTCTAGAACATTTTTTAAATTAAAAGTTCCATCAGAATTTTGATTTTTCCCTATTTGATATAACAATCTCCTGTATTCCTCTTGAAAGTTCGCGATATCTTGTAATCCCTCGTTCGATTCATGTCTTTCTTTTGTTATTGTGCCCAAAACCAATTCATTAAATGATATCGGAATATTTATATCTATCTTTAACCCTTTATTTTCGCTCCAACCTACTAAATGCTCCAAAAAATAATATTCTATTGCTTGAGCATAAAAAGTATATAAAAATATCTCTTTGGAACCTCTAGTGTCATCTGCTTCTTTCACACCTAATAGTTGCTCTTTCATTTCACTTTCAATTCTGCTTTTTAGATTAAATAGTTTGTCCATCTCCTTTTTTCTGTCTTGTAGATAATTTGCAATTTTCTCATCCCTATCATATCTATTGAAATCAATTTGAATACTATTTTGAATATAGATATCCTTTTCTTCTAATAGACCATTATCCATTTCTTTTAAGTAAATAAAATACTTATATAGATATTCATAACTTTTCTCTTCCAAATAGTATTTTCTTTCAAACATATAATCTTCATAATATTTTCTATGATTACCATTGATTCTATAGTTATATTTATCCGAAGTAATATATGCATATTCTAATTTCTTAGTAATACCATTCCGTTCTCTCCATTGAGGTATTATATTACCACAATATAGAAATACGCCTTTTTCCAACCTGAAAATTGTTCCCATGGGCAATTTATATAAAGCACCATCCACTTTATTTCCCCGCATATCAATATTCTGAATTTTCGCTTCTCCCTTTAGAAAACTTTCATCTACAAATTCAAATGCATAATACTCATCATACAAATGATATAACATGAAATATGAGTGTTTTATTTTACGTTCCCGATTTCCCCGCGTATAAGTGTCATCGCTTCTGTCGTCTCTCCTCATTCCTAATATATCAAGCAATGTAGATTTTCCCACTCCATTTTGCCCCAGAAACATGACTACATTATTTATGTTCGCTCCATAATAATGTTTTATTGCAGTTTTATTTTCTTCAACTAGCAAGTTCCCCTCTTTAAAGGTAACCAGATGATTTGAGGAAAAATTAAATTCTTGTTCTTTAAAAAGATTTCCGTATTTCCTAATGTATAAATATATCAATTCCATATTAATACCTAGACCTTTCGTATCTTGTGCTTAAATGTTTCTCTTACAGCATACAACTTCCTTATTAATCGGAACTTTCTTTATGCCCTTTTCGATTAGATGGAACCATCTTTCATTGTATTAACATATTAACCACACACTTTCTTATGTGCCACAAATCGCAATTTTTTTTGAATTTGTGGCTTATGTTAATATAATTTCTTTCTTTCCTAACAAGAAATCAACTATATTTATGTGCTTAATTCCATCTCTTGAATAATCAAAATGGTCCAGTGTCAACACATATTTAGGCGAAGCATCACTAATTGGACTAAATGCTCCAAACTCTCTTTCGATTGTCTGTGGTCCTTGAAGATAATACGCCACTTGAATAAAACACTTTGTTCTTCCGTCTATCACTACAAAATCAACTTCCCCTTTATATGTTTTACCTGTAAAAACTTCGTATCCTCTTGAAATCAATTCATTATAAATAATATTTTCAAGGAAGAATGTATCTTCAAAATTCACTAAATTTGTATTGAGCATACGGAAACCAGTATCTACGGCATATTGCTTTTCAATATAGGTCATAGACTGTTTTCCGACAATGTTGAACCTTTTGACACGCTTAATCAGGCATGCCTTATCCATTTTGTCTAAGTAGCGGTATATCATCTTTTTATCAATATTTTCATTATTGTAATTCTCGAAAAATGTTTCAATATTTTTGCTTGAGAATTCCTTTCCCGCATTTGCCATAATATATCCGGCAACTTTGACAAACTTTTCTTTATTTATTTTTGAACGGTCAGTAACAATATCTTTTTCAATGATACCATTGTATGTCTGTTCCAAATATGTCTTAATTTCTTTTTCCTTTGCGAATGAAAATCTGAGTGGGAATCCGCCCCAATTTATATAATCAAATATAAACTCATCCGGTGTAATGTTTCTCCCTAACATAATGTTATATTCGTATGCTTCTTGGAAAGAGAATGGCATAATTCTGAATTCCACACATCTTCCAACAAGTAGTGTTGCCATTTTCCCAGATAATAGTTTGGAATTACTTCCAGTAACAAATATAGAACAATTTAACGTGGCTCTAAAAGAAGCCAGTACTTTTTCAAAACTACGAACATGTTGTATTTCATCTAGGAAAATATAGTATGTTCCATCATCTTTGATTTTTGAAAGCACATATTTGTTTAGTTTTTCACAAGTTCGGATTTTTTCAAACTCTATGTTTTCGAAATTCACTTTAATAATATGGTCGTCTGTTATTCCCTTTTCTTTAAATTCATCTTCTATTTGATTTAATAATATTGATTTACCACAACGTCTTACGCCAGTTAATACCTTTATCAAATCCACCTCGTAAAAAGGACGAATCTTCTCCAAATATCGCTCTCGTTTAATAAACATAACATGTCCTCCTCTTTATTTTATATCAATATTATGCCACAAATTTAAAATTTTTCAAGATTTGTGGCACATAAATCGCTTTTTTGTGTGCTTTTCAATAAAACAAGTATTTATTACTGCCCTAGGAAGAACAAATTTCATCCTCACAAATAGAAATAGCCTGAAACTAATTCATTTCAGGCTATCACTCCATTTTCATTTTTCAATGGTTATTCTGCCGTTGGCTCATGCGATTCCAAGTCACCAACAACTTGACCATCTTCATAATAATAGAAACCACTCCAGCGACTCCATTCCTGATTAAGATTTCCCATAAAATATTGCTTTTCTCCTGTGCAATCCCAACACAGCATTACATCTTTTCCCTCCAAATATTTTTCAAGATAATCTTTACGGATAAGCAATCCATTATACACACCAGCCAAGTTTCCATCAAAGCAAACCAATGTCCCATCTTCCGAACAGAAATATCCATCTGCTTGCTTTTGCTCTAACCTCAAGTGTTCAATTATATCCTTGCAAGGAATATCAAGACGTGTCGCTTCATCTTGCGAAGCATCATACTGTTCTTCCCATAGAACACGTGAATATGCTGGCATAATTTGAACTTGAATCACATCCTCCGGAACACGTTTCTCAATTTCTTGCTCTCTAAATGGAATACTTATTTCTCCATCCTCACCATACACGAGATTTTGAAAATCTGGCATTTCTACTTTTTCTTTCACTATCCGATATTGCTTTGTTTCAAGTTCACATTCTACCCAAGCCTCTCCAAAAACACTTTGATATCCTGGTGACCAAGTATACTCCCGATTAAACAATTGATAAACATCTCTGCCACCCAGACAAGAATTCGTTAAAAAATTAATCTCTTTGTGTCGCTGCCTTAAAATTTCAAAACAGGATTTTGGAACAAAAAAGGATTGTCCCATTAACCACACAATCTGCTTTCCTTTTGGTAGACCAACCGAAAAATCATCTTCATCATGGAATTTGTTTTCAAGCCTGTCGCTTAGATTTAAAACAATCCACTCATTTCCATTCTCATCGCAAGGTGCCAATTTTTCGGATAATGTGGCAAAAAACTTACTTCTTAAATGCTTCCATTTTTGAATATCGGCCATATTTAAAGTCGATTGTACATCCAGGAACTCATCCTCTGATAACGGATACTTAACTACCGGAATATCAATATCCTTAAAAGTATTTTGGTTGAGTGTTGGGTCAAAATCACGTACATACGGTTCCCATGTTCCTTCATACCGATAATCCTCATTTTCCCAGCCTTTGACTAAATATCTGTCTGATATTCTGGCCAAAATATTATACAACGCAATCCATTGATACTTTTTCCCGATTCGCTCTATTTTTTTTGTATCATGACGGTTATATCTATAATCAAGCGGAGAAGAATCATAAGCACCCAATAATTCATCAGAATATCCTAATTCATCACGAATAAACTGCATTGCATAATGATATAAATTAACAATATCCACCCCTACAAAATCTTCAATTGCCGATTGAAAGGTATATCTTCCAAAATCGCCATACAGCCCCGGACAGTCTGCGTGGTTAATTTGCATAGAATGTGCAATTCTATTAAAACCACTCTTTTGAACTCCCGATACATAATACTCTTGTCTCTCTACTTCCGGAATATCCAAAGAATTATATGGTGGAATTATTTTTGAATCATCAATAAAATCCCTTTCGTCTGAGTATTCGTATTTCCATCGCTCAAGAATCAGTCGTGCATAATCTCGGAGCAAAATGTCCGGATACACATTTTCTTGGTCAAAGATATGTACATAGACATACTCTGCAAGTTCCTTATAAATATCTCGTTGCTCTTCTACACGCTTAAGACATGCTCCCAAAACGCATCCGTATAAACGCTGTACTACATACGGGTCATTTACTCCTTCAAAATGTTGCAACAATGGCTTGCACAATGCAAAATTACGTTTTAGTAATTCTATTATTGCCTTCGACACCTTATCACGCAAGAAACGATTGGACGATGTTAACAGCCAAGCAAATAAAATGAGTAAAAGTTCAGTGTTACTTTCCGAAAGCCCATCGAGAGTTTTACCGCTATCGAAATATGTGATAAGTTGGAATATACGTTCATCGTCACTAGACAAATTATTTATATACGTGGTCCACAATGCATCGCGGTATGCGAGTTCTTTATCTTTCAATATCTTATGTAAGAACAATGCATTTAGCGGATGCTGTTCCTTGGTACTATTTTCTATAAGCACCGAAAACAAATTGTCTCGGTCTATGGGATATCGATTTATAAAACTTCTAAAGGTTTCTGAATCCACTGAAGAAGATTTTCTCCATACAAATGATTCAAGATAGCGTCTCACAATGTCATTTTTATCAAATTTATCTGTAACATCAACCTCTATATCTTCAAAACATTCTTCATGATATTTTTCTGCATACAAACCACAAACCACAATAAAAATATCGATATTGTGATAATTGGAAATGCAGCCATTTTCAATTTTCAGCAAATCGTTTTGTATATAAGAAATCAATTCTTCTTTCTGCGGATGATGCTTCAATATCGTTTTGGCACACACAAAGTCTTCTAATAGATTATAACCCAAGTAATATGTTTCTGTATGTTCTGCTGCCGTTGAAATAAGGAACCCTGAGCGAACCAAAGATGACACAAATGGAATTTTTGATGATGTCAAACCATATCTCTCCCAAAACTTTAATTCAAACAACTCCTCCTGCGTCATTGTCAATGCTCCATGAGTGAGACGAAATCCTACCATCTCATCCACCAGCGAATTCAAAACAGAAATTGTCCCTTGCATTCCAACAGCCTTTTGTGCCTCATCTTCTGCTTTCTCAATTACTTTCTCAAACAGTGTAAACATATCAAAGTCTGTACCCGTATAATTTTGACAAAACAAAGTGAGAAAAAGTGGATTTGTCATCTCTGATTGTAGAAAATACGTTGGTGAGAAAGGTATTCCATAATGATTAAGAAATACCTGTGTTGCTACAATTGATGCTTCTCTGAAACCATTATGCATTATACTTCCTATCGTTCCATTAGAAATGTCTCCAAGAATCGATTCATTAAACACCAGTTTCTCATATCCTGTTCTTACAGATAGCGCCAATTTTATATTCGGATATGCCTTCAGTTTAGACAATAGTCCTGATAATCCCACCTTCCATATTTCCTTATATATACTTTCATTAATTGCGTCTATAAAAATGTAAACAAATCGCTTCTGTTGAATTCCCAATGCCTCCATTTTATGCAAGAACGCATCAATCGTAAGATTGAGGTCCAGAACTTCCATTATCTGTTTAGATAACGGACTATTGGTTAAATAATTGGTTCCCAACATCAAAACAGCATACTGGCCATTGGAAACAATTCTCTCTGCAGAATTAGCAAATAACTGGGATTTCCCTACGCCGGCATTTCCTTTTACCACCACAATTTGCTTTTGTATAAGCAAACATTCTTGCTCGTTTGGTGCCAGACATTGTGGTATATTCAATAAGTATTCTAATTTGTTGATATCGGATAATATTTCGCTTGCTGATTTACTATTTCCTTCACTCATAGCATCCGAATATGCTTTCTTCTGTTCATCTAGCATCTTCTGAATATCGGCAAACACATCTGCACATCTATTGTTAATACGCTCATGCCAAGAAACACATTCGCCAACATTTGTAATCGTAACATCCTCTATCTCTTCTATAGCACCCATAATTGTCGCAATATGTTTTTTGTACTTCCTGTATTTCCAACGATTGAGTTCAACTTCTGCTACAACATCACATTTTCGTTTGTTAATTGCTTGAACAGCCTCCTCATTACACAAAAAGCAATTGAGTAATTCTTCTGTTCTTGTTGCAACATTAAACTCATCATTATATCTTGGTCCTAACGATTTTAGGTTGTTATCTAACTGTTCCGCAAACCATGTAAGTGGCAATGAAATTTGATTAAAATAGTACCATGCCATAGTTTCATTTTTCAGTACTTGTTCAAGGATAGTTTGATTAGTAACCGGAATAAGTTGTATTCCTGCTTCCCCTAATATCTTTTCTATATTCTGATATGCAGCACTTGTAGTTGTAACATCTTTATTACAATACAAGTAGACCACATCTAATTGGTCCGTATAATATTCTACTGTTTTTTGTGCTGAATGTTTAATCTGTTCATAATCCAGTGTACTTAAATACTTTGCCTGAAAACTTATACGCTTATTACTCTCAGGATGCATTTGTGGAACAACCTCAATACCTGGATTATTGGGATTGGAATGTAAAAGGACCTTTCCTTTAAAGAAATAATCATTAAAAAGCCATCTACACATATTCTCAAAGGCTGTTTGACAATTGTCATTGCATACCTCGAATTGCGACCAAGAAATGTCATAATCTTTATGTTGTTGTGTCATTTGTGCCACCTCTTATCTTTGTATAAATTTTGTTCCTTCTAGCAAATGCCATTTTGAATCTTCTACTAACAGTATATCAACTGTCAGTACCCTCAGCACCTATCGTGATACACTTTAACCGTAGCCAATTTGACTCTTTCTAACTTCTCTAACAATATTTTAAACTGTTCAATCCCACGTTCCCCATTACATAGCAATCCGGTATAATCAACAGTAATTTGTTTCCCTTTCTTTTCGTCTTCCTTAGGTTTAAGTGTGATTTCCGGATACCGAAGAGACATATATAAATCATATGAATTCTCGATGCCATTTGTCTGTTTGTATGTTTCGATAATGCCAATCTGATATTCATAAAATTCAATCAATGCTTGATATACTTCTGAATCTTCCTTGTAAGACATGGCAATATCTTTTAATAACTCCTCCACCCCATGGCTTCTTTGAATAGTTTTGCCTACAAGTAGTAGCAACCCCTTTGTCAAAAGTTCTGTACTCTGGAGACAGTTAAAAATTGCAGGAACAAATAGGTATAAGTCACTCTTTGATGCGTTCATCTCCATCTCTCGTTGCGCTTCTTCCAGTGTTTTTCCAAATCCCACATTCGAATTACCATTATTAATAAGGGTATTCAGTAGCAATTTTGCTGTTTCTACATATTGTTCGCCTAATCTAAAAAACCGTTTGGCTCGATTGTTATTTTCTGATTTTTGTTTACACATATATGTCTCCTTTATTCATGCATGTGATTTCCAAGCGTATTTTTCTTCATCAATTATGTGCATACCTTTTTGGATTGCTTCTATTTCCTCTATACATTTCTTTGTTGCTCTAACAATATATTCATCCGCCATTTCTTCAGTAAAGAAGAAGATTTCTCCATCATATGGTACACGAAAATCATTTTGTAAGTTCTTTGCTAATTGTTCTAAATCAAATGGATATATCTCCATTATTTTTTCAGTTTTCAGATTCTCCGAAATGTTAGTCTTTTCCGTAAGACCATACTGTTTAATAACATATCTGTTTATCAAACCATAGTCCTTATGAAGCCTTTCTATATTTCCCTTTGGTACAGGGTCCCATTTATAATCGTCATATACAAAATGTCGAAACAAAATATCCTGAACCAAATGTATATAATAACCTAAATATAGGCTGTCATTTTTCAGTTCATCCTGATATCTTTCACGAAAGTAAGATAGTCTATATGTATTCTGAGTATGATTGTTAATTTTTGTTTTAAGGTGACTCCCTGCCGTACTAATTCCATCTGCATATGCATCCGGTAGTATGCTTCCCACTTGAAACCGTTCAAAATCTCGAATCGGAATTCGTTTTGCTATTTCATTTGCTATTGCCAAATGCATGATTCTGGATGCCATTTTAATCTCCTCTTCTTACCTGTCTTCCTTAAATCGAATACAAGACGGAACTTTATCCGATTCAATTCTTCCTTTCCAACAAATATAAATCTTTCTTCGCTCATTATAACACTTTATCTATATCTTGTTAATAAGCAGTTCGGTCCGAAACGGAAGAAAGCCGTTTCGGATCTCGCTGCGCGAGACCGAACGGCTCCCCCCCTGTTCTTAGTTCATTATCTCTTTCACTTGTTTTTTACTTGTAAGCCATACAACCTTCTCATCATACTTTCCCAACATGCTTTTAATCTCTTTCATATTTTTATTCTGAAATGTATCCGTCCATTTCAGCAACGAGCAAATGGATTTAAGTGTTTCTTTCTTACCTTTTTCTATTCCTAAAAATCTCTTTATAGAACGTTTTATAATACGGCTCTTGTATAAATATTTAGGCATGTCCAAAACATAAATTTTGTCCGCTTCTTCAAAACTTTGTTGAACCCAACTATAATACACGCCTTCAATAACCCACTCGCTTTGAGATAAAATTTCCTGTAACAGTTGCGCCCTCTTTTCAACTGGCATTTTCACCCCGTAACTCTCTGAACTATTATCCCATTGAATATCGTCCAAATCAAAATGCGGTATGTTGTGTTTTGTAGCAAAAAATTTTGCCAAATAAGTTTTTCCCGTTCCACTACATCCAATAATATGTATTTTCATACAACCTCCGTTTTGTTAGACTCAGGCTACTCTATTGATAATCCTCGATAATATCAACAACTTCTATTTTACCACTAATAAGAGTTTCTTCCATATCTCCATTTGTTTCTCCCGACCAATACTGGTAAGCCTGTTGTAGTTTCTTATCAAAACTCTCTCCATTGACTTTTGGAAGCAACGCCGCATCTCCAGTAAAAGCCGGCTTATCTGTCTTCAATTTAACAATTTGCAGTACTTCACGATTATAACTTTCAAAATTTTCTTTCCACTTCATAGTCTCTTCTAATGTCTTACATACATAAAGGCAAGAGAATCTCGACGGTAAATCGGAAAATGATTTTATCCTAACAAGTTCCGCAATGGTTTCTCGTACGGCTCGCGATTGGCAAAATACATATGAAGACACCACTTTTGTATTTTCTTTCGCATCGCCATCATTCAACACATCGAAAACATCTCTCCCATCCTCGGTTCTCTCTTCGCGTTCCATCCAGAACTTGTACAATCTATTATGTTCACCATTGCTAAAGTCAATAATTTGTCCTTTGTACATTGGAATTCTAGTTACAAGGTGATAATATTCCATAACATCATCCTCCGCTTTGTCATCTTATAACTGTTTAATTTTAATAACATTGCTAATATATATTTTTCAAGTATTTTCTAACCTGCTTTCGATTTTTGAAAACAACCACATCTATATTATTGGATATATTTAACAAGTCATAATAATTCTTACGATGTTCCCTATTAAATCTCAACACATTACGATATAGCGCAATCTTATTTGTATCAAAACGTTCAATGCACACACCTCCCATATCAGCCCTTGTCTTCCCATAGTTTACAATAATTCTTTTGGTAATACCCCAAAGACATCTAATTACATGAAAGTCAAAGTAAAATACGGTATCACAGTATTTCATGCGATGTGAAATTGTTCTATTGAAATTCCCATCTATAATCCACTCTGATTTTTCCAATTCTTTCTGCAACAGACAATCAAATTCTTCTCTTGATAGATGTTGCCAGTTATCACGCCAATATATTTTATCAAGATGAACAAGTGGAAGATTCAATTTTAAAGCAAGTTCATTTGCAAATGTTGTCTTACCTGCACCTGCATTACCTATTATTAAAACTCTTTTCATGGCAGTCTATTATCTCTGCAAAATCATCATGTTTTCTATTCTCTTTCTCTGCAGATTCTAATCTATACAATGTTTAGTATATCCTCTATCTTTTCAACAATATAATCCGCTCCCGCGTTTTCCAGTTCCTCATAATTTCCATACCCATAAAGAACCCCGACACAAGCCACTCCAACCTTTTTTGCACCTATCACATCATGCTCTCTATCTCCAACCATAAGCACTTTTGTTTTGTCTATAATAACATTTCTCTCAAGTAAAGATGTTATAACTTCGTCCTTATTTATTTTGCTTCCATCAAGATTTGACCCTACAATATCAGTAAATAAATGAGCAATCCCCCAGTGTTCCAGAATCTGCTTTGCAAACACTTCTGGTTTAGATGTTGCAACAAATAGTCTTTTTCCCTCTTCTGACAATTGCACAAGCGTCTTTTCAGCATTTGCGTACAAAGGTGCCTCAAAGATGCCTTTTTCTCTGTAGTAGATTCGATAATTTGCAATTGCCTCTTTCGCACCTTCTTTATCGAAACCATAATATTTCATAAACGATTCATCCAGCGGAGGTCCTACAAACGCCTTCAATTTTTCCTTGTCTGTTTCTTGAATTCCCATTTTATCCAATGCAAAGATTACAGAATTAGTAATTCCCTCTGCTGATTCTGTTAACGTACCATCTAGGTCAAACAAAATAATATCGTACATATCACCACTCCTTACTTTATGTAATTATTGTCATAACACGAATTTCCCTTGTCTTTAAATAAATTTAGTTTTTACAAAACACGTCAACACCAGTCCCGGTTCCACTTCTTTTCGCATGCCGGTTTCTTTAAATCCAACGCTCTCATAACACTTTCTATTTTTCACTAAATCCTCTGGAAAATCAACATAAAATATATTTGCCTCCGGAAATTCTTTCTCACACAGTAAGATGGCTGTTCGTGCTATCCCATTCCCCTGTCTTTCCGGTTTAATATAAATACGTTGTAAGTAATATACGCCTTCCTTCAGTTCATCAATAAAAGGAACTCTGCCCATACACTTATATGAAATTCCACCAACAATTTCCCCATCTTCCAGTATGGTAAAGTAACGAAAGAACGGTGTGTTTAAACGTTTCAGAATATCTTCGGTTCCTCGCAAAACGGATTTCCTTCATCATGATATCTCGCATATAATGGCTCGAAGGCCTGCTTTTGTATCGCACATAACATCTCTGCATCTTGTTCTATTGTTGGTCTAATTGTTATCATAGTCATCTTCCTCCCTATTTCTTTCGAAACACATCCAATATATGATGTGTCACACCTACCATATCCGGTCTTTCACAGATATAGAAATGATATTTCAAATACAACTCAAACATTTCATCATCCATTGCATCTACAGTTTCCTTCATAAAGTTTGTGGCCATATCTGTCCCGAGATAATGCAAACGTTCTACATCAAACCTTGACATCAATTCGTCGATATCTTCCTTGCGATAAAGCACAAACAACTCTTTCTCTGTAGAAGTTCCCTTAAATGTCAAAGGGTCTACCAAAGCATGGAACTGTTCATCGCGAATCATCCCTTTTTGAAAGCAGAATTTAATAATTGTAGCATCATTGTTGCAATATGCTGCAAATATGATTCCATTCTTTTTCGTGACTCGTACCGCCTCAGATAACGCCTGCTCTTGGTCCTCTTTCGTATACAAATGATACATAGGTCCTAATAACAAAGTGATATCATAGGTTTCATTTTCAAAAGCAGACAAATCAATTGCATTCCCCTGACAAATTGTGACCTGCTCGTTTTCCTTCGTATTCTGTTTGAACACCTCTATGTTATGCTCTACCAGTTCCACTGCATCTACTTGATATCCCTTTTGGGCTAACGCATGGCTGTATCTTCCGGTTCCTGCTCCTATTTCAATAATTCGCATGCCTGGCTTCAAATACTTTTCAACATATCTCATTGTGGTCAGAAACTCTACTGAACCGTGACGTGATTGCAGTCTACCATCTTCATTGAAATTCTCATAATAACTTGTCAATATACTTTTCTGTTCCATATCTTCTCCTCCATTCCTCTTTGACAAAACAAAAATCGCACCAGACATTTCTATATGTCTAGTGCGATTATTCTATGAGATACTTATCAAAAATAAATCTATTATTTACATTCTCATTTATGCACAGACATATAAGACCTATCAACTTATAACTGTGCACGTTTGTCATCAGTTATAAGCAAATACGCCAATCATTCATGTATGTGACATAATCTAAATGTAAATTACGATTCATTTGGTTTCTCCTTTTTGTGATTTTTCATAACATTATCACTATAAATTATGTTTGTCAATAATTATTTTTCGGAGTGTTTCTCTAGCAGTCTGCAAGCACTAAAAAAAGGAAGCCCCATTTTACAGGAACTAGCTACGAGCCGTGCTCACTCGAAAATGCTTCGCATTTCCTCATGCACGGCTGTCGCCGAATAAAAAGGCATAAAAATAGTCGGTCTAGAGTGCATGCACTCTGACCGACATACTTTATACCTTTTTACTCTGCTCGTAGCTAACGTGACTATTCCCACTCAATCGTTCCGATTGGCTTCGGTGTTAAATCAAGAAGAACTCGGTTAATTCCCGGAACTTCATGTGTGATACGGTAGGTAATGTGATGAAGGATTTCATATGGAATCTCTTCAATTGTTCCTGACATAGCATCTTTCGTATAGACCGCACGGATAATTGCTGGCCAACCTTCATAACGGCTTTCGTCTTTCACACCTACACTCTTAATATCTGGTACTGCAATAAAATATTGCCATACTTTTTCAGCAAGACCGTTCTTGTCGAACTCTTCACGCAAGATAGCATCTGCTTCACGAAGGGCTTCTAAACGATCACGAGTAATAGCTCCTAAACAACGAACACCAAGTCCAGGACCCGGGAATGGTTGACGATATACCATAGAATGTGGTAAGCCAAGAGCTTCCCCTACTACACGTACTTCATCTTTATATAAAAGTTTAATTGGTTCTACAAGTTCGAAATTAAGATCTTCTGGAAGTCCACCTACGTTGTGATGAGATTTAACCGCTTTCTTTCCTTCAGCCGCATTGATCGATTCCAAAATATCTGGGTAGATAGTTGCTTGAGCGAGGAATGTAATATCTTCAAGTTTTCTTGCTTCTTCTGCAAAAACTGTGATGAATTCTTTACCGATAATTTTACGCTTGCGTTCTGGGTCTGACACACCTGCCAATAACCCTAAGAAATGATCTGTTGCATCAACATAAATCAAGTTGGCATCTAAACCTTCTTGAAACATCTTGATAACACCCTCTGATTCATCTTTACGCATCAAACCATGGTTTACGTGCACACAAACCAATTGTTTGCCAATTGCCTTAATCAAAAGTGCTGCAACAACTGAACTGTCAACACCACCTGAAAGTGCTAATAAAACTTTCTTATCTCCTACTTGCTCTTGCACCAATTTCACTTGTTCTGCGATAAATGCTTCTGCAAGTTCTGGTGTTGTGATACGTTCCATCGTATCTGGTCTCTTGTTAGAATCCATACCCTATCCTCCTAGTTATATATAAGTAATATTATTATCTAATTCTTACAGAACAATTATAAAGAATGATTTTCTAGAAATCAATTATTTTTTTACACCTTTTTTGGGACAAATATCCTGTAAACAACATTTGTCACAATATGGACTTGTTCTTGCTGTACATACTGCACGCCCATGGTATACAAGGCGATGGCAGAAATCATTGCCTTCTTCTGGTGGAATGATTTTCCACAATGCCATCTCTACCTTTTTAGGTTCTTTGATATCGTTTACTAATCCCATACGATTTACCAACCGAATACAGTGGGTATCTGTCACAATCGCTGGCTCACCAAACACATCACCCATGATGAGATTTGCGCTCTTTCTTCCCACTCCTGGGAGTGCCAAAAGTTCATCAAAAGTCTTTGGTACTTGGCAATTATATTGGTCTCGCAAAATCTTCATACAGGCGCTGATATCTTTCGCCTTACTTTTTCCAAGTCCACATGGTCTTACAATTGCTTCAATGTCATCCACCTCGGCTGCAGCCAACGCCTCCACATCCGGATATTTCTCATACAATTTTTCTACAATTACATTGACACGCTCATCGGTACACTGGGCTGCTAAACGTACACTGACAAGCAGTTTCCATGCCTCATCGTAGTCCAAGGAGCATTCTGCATCTGGATATTCTTGCCGAAGTCGCTCGATAATCTCTAACGCCAATTTTTCTTTCTTCGTCTTAGCCATTCGTTTTTCTCGCTCCCAATTTCTTCCGTACATATGTCACTAAGTAGTATGCCGCAATGCTGGATAAATATCCAATAATTAATCCACCGAGTACATCTGTCGGATAATGAACTCCAACATACCATCTAGAAACAGAAATCAAACCAGCCAATACAAGTGCTGGAATTCCAAATTTCTTCGGTACCCATCTATAAAATGCAAACATCGCAGAAAACGATCCACTGGTATGTCCCGAAGGAAATGATCTGTATGCACTCACGTTTGCAATCAGTGGCTGAATCGCCTCATTGATCACATAAGGACGTGGTCTTGCAACCAAACCTTTCAATGTCAGATTTACGATGATAAAATTAATAATCAACGATACCAACATAGTAAATCCAATCGGTCTTGTTTTCTTGAAAATCAATAGCAAAATACCCATTGCAATCCAAAGATATCCCTCATCACCAAGATGGGTAATGAAAACCCAAAGACCATCTAGCGGTCCTCTCAAATTTTCTTGAATCCATAAAATAATCGAAGCTTCAAATTGATTCATATCCATCCTCCTTTATATCTGTTTTCTCACAATCTGATACTCGTCCCCGAACTGATAGTATGGACAATCTCTGTAATCTCCCTTGATAAAACGGTACATCTCATCCTCGTCCAGATTTTTGGTACAGACATAGTATTCATATTCTTCATCGTATTCATAATTCATACATGTTTCGCAGTTACTTGCCATTTTATCTTCTCTCCAAATGTTTCTAAATATAACTTATTGTATCACAATGCCCTTGCCTTGACAAAGCATAATTCGCTTGTTATTCTTAAACTATCTTTAGGAGGAATCAATATGAAATTTGCTGTTAATGAATCCGCTGAAAATTATTTAGAAACCATATATACATTAAGCCAAAAGTTACCGGCTGTTCGCTCCGTGGACGTTGCCAACGAACTTGGCTTTAAAAAATCAAGTGTCAGCGTAGCTATGAAAAATCTTCGAGAAAAGAACCACATTGTGGTATCCGAAGAAGGACATCTTCAACTGACAGCTTCTGGCTTGGAAATCGCGCAAATGATTCACGAACGCCACGAACTTCTTGCCACATGGCTTACAAAATTAGGCGTTCCATCAGAAATTGCTTCTGAAGATGCCTGCAAATTGGAACACGTCTTGAGTGAAGAAAGTTTCGAAGCAATCAAAAAGCACGCACAATCCAACTAAAAAATCAGGGTGTCTGAAATCAGACACCCTTTCTTTTACAATGTTCACTCATAGCGCAGCCACTACATCCGCCACCGCAACCACATTCTTTTCCTTTCTTATGGTTCCTTATCATAGAGTAAATGATCAACCCTACGATCATTCCCAACACACTCAGCACAACGATATCACCCATCTTAGTTCTCCTCTTCTTTTGACTGATACCCTTTGCGGAAAATCATATAAACAAGACCAAGTAGGGCCAAAATCGCAACTACTGTGAAAATACCAAAATTTGCAGTTCCCACAAACAAACTACCTAATTGATATACCACCAAGGAAATGACATAGGCAAATCCACACATATAACCGATGGTAATCACCGTCCATTTGATACTTCCCATTTCTCTTCTGATTGCTCCAATCGCCGCAAAACATGGTGCGCAAAGCAAGTTGAAAATCATAAAACTATAAGCACTAATTGGGGTAAATTCTGCCTTGACTGCATCCCAAAGTTGCACACTTGTCTCGCCTACCTCTTCGCCAAAACCATACAGTGTACCAAAAGTCATAACCACTTCTTCCTTAGCAATGAGTCCAGTTGCAGTTGCAACAGTTGCCTTCCAAGCCATATCTCCCATCCAACCAAGTGGATAGAAAATCCACGCAAACAATTTTCCTATGTTAGCAAGCAAGGATACATTACTGTCATCCACGGCTCCGAAAACGCCATCTACAAATCCATAACTCTTTAAGAACCACAAAATAATCGAACTCAATAACACGATGGTGGTTGCTCGTTTCACAAAATCCCATCCGCGCTCCCAAGTCGTGCGAAGCACATTACGCGGTGATGGCAAATGATACGCTGGCAATTCCATAACAAATGGAGCTGGTTTTCCTGAAAATGTCTTAAACTTTTTCAAAATCACACCTGAGATCACCACTGCTGCCGCACCAATCAAAAAGGCAGACACTGCAATCAACGGTGAATTTCCAAACAGCGCCCCTGCAAACAATCCGATAATCGGCATCTTTGCTCCACAAGGAATAAATCCCGTTGTCATAACGGTAATCTTACGGTCATTTTCCTGCTCAATGGTACGACTCGATAAGATTCCTGGGACGCCACAGCCCGTTGCCACAATCATCGGAATGATTGATTTTCCCGAAAGACCAAACTTTCTCAGCAAACGGTCCATAATAAATGCAACCCTTGACATATATCCAATATCTTCTAAAAGCGAAAGCAAGAAGGAGAGCACCAAAATCTGTGGCACAAATCCAAGCACAGCTCCTACGCCACCCACAATACCGTCAATGACAAGGGACTCTAACCAGCCGCTTACACCTAGCATTTCAAATAATCTGCCAAACAAATTAGGAACCCATTCTCCAAACAACACATCATTTGCCCAATCAGTTCCCATTGTGCCGATAGAAAACGGAAAGCTTCCCATGGCAATGGCATACATCAAAAACATAATACCAGCAAAAATCGGCAATGCCAGTATACGATTTGTCACAATACTATCCACTTTATCAGATAAACTCATAGCGTGACTTTTTGCTTTCTTCTTCACTGCTTTTCGTATTACGCTTTCAATATAATTATATCTTTGGTCTGCGATAATCGACTCTGCATCGTCGTCCATCTCTTTTTCGCAATCCACAATATGTTCTTCCAAATGAGCAACCACTTCATCATCTAATTTCAATTCATTGTAGACTCTCTCATCTCGTTCAAACAGCTTAATTGCAAACCAACGAAGGTAAGTTTTATCCACATGGTTCTCAATAGTTTCTTCGATATGCGCCAATGCATGCTCCACACTTCCGTTGAAAATATGTGGCATATCGCAATGGATATGATTTTCAGCAAGAGCAACCGTCTTCTCCGCTGCTTCTTTCGCGCCTTCACCTTTCAATGCACTGATTTCTATGCATTCGCATCCAAGGGCCTTTCCCAACTTTTCTAAATCAATAGAATCTCCGCGTTTGCGAACCAAATCAATCATATTTACTGCGATGACTACCGGATATCCAAGTTCAATCAATTGTGTTGTAAGATAGAGATTTCTCTCAATATTTGTTCCATCCACAATGTTTAAAATCGCATCTGGATGCTCTGTTACTAAATATCTACGAGTCACAACTTCTTCTGGCGAATACGGTGACAACGAATAGATGCCTGGTAAATCTTGAATGGTGACATCTGGACGTCCTTTTAATTGGCCTTCCTTTTTCTCAACCGTAACACCCGGCCAATTTCCCACATATTGATTCATACCAGTTAAATAATTAAACAGCGTGGTCTTTCCGCAATTCGGATTCCCCGCCAAGGCAATCTTGATACTCATCTTCTTTTCCTCTCTATTCCACTTCAATCATATCTGCATCTGCTTTTCGCAAGGTTAATTCATATCCGCGCAAATTTAATTCCATCGGGTCACCTAATGGTGCCACCTTACGCACATAGATTTCTACCCCTTTGGTAATTCCCATATCCATAATACGTCTTCGCACTGGTCCATCACCGTGAACCTTCACAACTGTTGTGGTCTGACCGACTTTAATATCTTTTAGAGTTTTCATGAAAAATCTCCTTATCCATTTTTAGTTAGTTTTAACTAACCATTCGTCCTTAAGATATCCTTGGCCATCTAGCCAAGGATACTTTTGTTTGATTAGTTATGACTAACTCCTTTGAAAGAATAACATTAACATTCTCTATAGTCAAGCATTTTTTGGAATTTTTTTCTAATAACCAAAATATTTGTCAATTCCATTTGCAATGCCTTGTGCCATATTGTGCTGTACCGTTTGGTCCTGCATCAATTGATCTTCTGCTGCATTACTCAAATAGCCCACTTCTAATATAATCACTGGAACCGTACTCCAATTCATTCCTGTCATCGTATCACTGACAAATACACCGCGACTACTGATTCCCGTTACTTTGCAGTATTCGCTCAAGACATTGTTACCAAGCACCTTGCTGGCATTTGCTAAATGGCTGACATACGGGTTGTTTGGCCCAGGTACATAGACCTCCGCCCCACGTACACTCTGATTGCTAGAACCATTTCCATGAATACGTACCGCAATATCTGCTTTTACAGTTTCCGCATACTCCGCACGTTCCTTATTACTAATATTCACTTCGTGCACACTTCGAGTCATATGTACTGTGTATCCTCGATTTTCTAACTCCGTCTTAAGTTTCAAACTAATGCTAAGATTCATCACATACTCGGGAACTTTTGTTGAAATTCCGGTTGCTCCACTCGTCACGCGGGCTTTCATAACTGTTGAACCCGGTCCATTGGGCTCTTTTGTGCTATCTCCTTCTAATTGGTGTCCTGGATCTATCACAACCACAATTTGGTTCGGATTACGGTGCTGTCCCGGTATAGCTACCACTTTATTTACATTCGAAGGTGTCTGCTGTTCCGATTCTTGTTCTGATTCTTTTTCTGGTTCTTCTATTACTTCTTCCTTTTCTTTCAGTTCTTCTTCCTTATCAGCATCTGGAATCACAACGGTTTCCTTATGTTCTTCTTTCTTTTCCTCTTTCTTATCTTTCACTATGCTCTTACTACATCCCACAAGTAAAACTGCAATAATCAAAACTGCAACCCACAATCTTCTCATATCGTTGCTCCTTTATCTGACTTTTTTCCAGTTTAACTCATTTCTTTATCAAATGACAAGATGAATTGTTGCCATATTCCATAAAACTCTTTATAATGTACACGTTAGATATATATTAAATAACCAGAGGAACGGATATGAACATACTAAAAGAAAAAGTAAAACAAACACTCAAATACGCGCCTGGATTTCTCCGACGGATGATTCTTTCTGTCATCATCGGATTGTTGGTTGGTGCTGTCGGAACCGCATTTGTAAAATGCCTAGGATTTGCCAACGGATTTCGCACCGAACATCCACAAATCATATTAGCATTACCACTGGCTGGCTTAGCCATTGTATTTCTATATAAAATTTGTCGCTACGAAAATGACAAAGGAACTAACCAAGTGATTAAGGCCTTGCACGCAGAAGAACAAGTTCCATTTCGTATGGCTCCACTTATCTTCATCTCCACCATACTCACCCATATGTTTGGTGGTTCGGCTGGACGTGAGGGCGCAGCTCTTCAACTTGGTGGTAGCATCGGAAATCAGATTGGTCGTTGGTTCCACCTAGACGAAGAAGATACAGAGCTTATTGTAATGTGCGGTATGAGCGCTGCATTCTCATCTATATTTGGAACACCTCTTGCAGCCGTTATCTTTGCTATGGAAGTAGGAAGTATTGGAATCATGCATTACGGTGCTTTTGTACCTTGTATGGTTTCCTCATTAATCGGCTCTTCTTTAGCAACAGAATTAGGGGCTCATGCAGAGGCATTTGTGATTACCGAGCCACTGGATTTTGCTCTAGTTCCAGCGCTCAAAATTGCACTACTTGGTGTCTGCTGTGCAATCATCAGTATTGTTTTCTGTCAACTATTACATACATCGGGGCACCTTTTGAAAAAATATTTTAAAAACGCTTATATTCGCATATTAGTTTCCAGCGTGTTAATCATAGGTCTTACAATTCTTCTACAGACAACTGCTTACAGCGGTGCGGGTGTAAACCTCATCGAAGAAGCATTTGCAGGAGAATCTCCAAAGATGGCTTTTATCTGGAAAATGTTATTTACCGCAATTACCTTGGGAGCCGGATTTAAAGGTGGAGAAATCGTTCCTTCCTTTACCATCGGTGCTACTTTTGGTTGCCTCTTTGGAACAATCTTTGGATTGTCACCTTCTCTCTGTGCGGCTGTAGCTATGGTTTCCGTATTCTGCGGCGTGACCAACTGTCCGATTTCATCCCTGCTAATAGCCTTTGAACTATTTGGCTTTGGCTCTATGAAATACTTACTTATCGGTGTGGCAATCAGCTATATGCTTTCTGGATATAGTGGATTATATTCAGAGCAAACCATTATGTATTCAAAATTTAAATCAAAAACAATTAATGTGAAAACACATTAAAATAAGCCCGGAAAATTTCCGGGCTTTCATTATGCCTCTACATCATACACATACAATTCATGCAATGCTCGCGTAGCACTAATATATTGATATTGTGAATAAAATGGATTCTCCTTCTCTCCCCCAAGTACAAACACTTGGTCAAACTCCAATCCCTTTGCAAGATAATAGGTCGTAACGGTCACTCCCTTTTTGAAAACTGAACTATCCCTGTCAATATAAAAAACATCCTCTCGTTGCTGTTTCAAATATCGGTAAACTCTACGAGCCTCTTCTTCTGTCATCGTAAGAATCGCAACCGTCTCATAATGCTCTTTTCCAAGACAAATGTTTTTCAAAATTTCCTTTAGCGCTTCTTCTGAAGTAGCACATCTTATCTGCTCCACTGGTTTCCCGTGTCGCTCTAGATACTCCACATCTGTCGCACCATTAATCTTAGAAGCATACTGCGCAATCTCCAATGTGTTACGATAACTCTTGTGCATTTCAATTTCTCGGATTACACTTCCGAAGATTTTCGGTAAAAACAGTCTCACATCTTGTGGTTCATCATCTACGGTTTGGGCACGGTCTCCCAAAATCGTCATACTGCAAGAAAACATATTTTGCAAAATCACGTATTGCAAATAAGAGTAATCCTGCATTTCATCAATAACCAAATGGCGGATATCTGTCCTCTTTTTCATAGCGCAAAGGCGTTGTTTCAAATATAGTAGAGGGTACACATCTTCATAGGCAAGTACACGCTGTTCCTTATCCACATCTGGAAGCGTATCGAATCCATTTTCCTCTAGAATCCAATTGTAAATCGTATACACATCCATAGTTTCATACATACCCATAAACCACTCGCGAACCAATAATGCCTCTTCCTCTAAAAGAGTCCTGCGGCTCAGCGTTTCATATTCGTCAATGACATATTCCATCACTGCTTCCATACGGGTAAGCAACGGATGTTCTGAAAATTTAAAATAAAACAAATGAATGAGTTCTTCCGCTGATTTTACAAACCCGCGATACTCAAATCTTTTAAAATTCATCAGGTCATCTTCCAGAAGCACTAAGAAACTTTCCACCGCACCTAAAAATTCTTTGGACTGTTTCCAGTGGAATTGTCGCTCTGCCTCTACATCTCGATGGGCAATCCTGTTCTCAATATGATGATATCGGTCCTCACAGTCCGCCACAATGTCCTTAAGTTCACGATATGCGAACAAATCGAAACTCATCTCGCGGATATGCTCTTCCCCTAGTTCTGGAAGTACGTGGGAAATATAATCCGAGAATACACTGTTCGGCGAAAGGATTAACACATTGGATGATTTTAATCTCTCCCGATCGTGATATAACAAATACGCGATTCGATGCAAGGCAACCGAAGTCTTCCCACTTCCTGCGGCTCCCTGTATCACAAGAATCTTGTCCTTCGTATTTCGAATAATCGCATTTTGCTCTTTCTGAATGGTGCGCACAATATTTTTTAGTTGCACATCTCCATTCTTTCCAAGCTCTTGCTTTAAAATATCATCGTCAATCTTGACGTCACTTTCAAATTCATAAATCATCTTTCCATCGCGTATCTTATACTGCCATTTAGAAAGAATTTCCCCTTCCATCATTCCGCCAGGTGCCTCATAAGAAGCTTCACCTTTGTCGTAATCATAGAAGAGCCCACTGACTGGCGCACGCCAATCATAGATGAGTGGTCGTCCCCCCGCCGTTTCAGCAAAGTTCCCGATACCAATATAAAAGTCTTCCGCTTCCTCATCTCCATCATAGACAAACTCCACACTTCCAAAAAAAGGAGTCCCCACCATCTTCTTTAGGCGATGTAACTTTTGGCGATTTTCCTCGTTCGCATTTACCTGCGTCAAAAGCGCTCGCTGATTATCAAAATCCTCATAACCATACTGGTCCATCTCCGTGTAGTTTTCCCAGTAATAGTCATTCATACTTTCAATGTCCTTTTGCACATCACGGATTACACCACTCATCTCGGAAATCTTACTATTCAGTTTTTCAGATACAAGCTCTAAGTGTTGTTTTCCCTTACTCATGCAAAATAACCTTTCTTAGTAATAACCAATTGCCAATCCAAGCAACAACAATCCACTCGTCAATGCAACATTAATTGCTTGAAATGGTATACTCCATTTTGCCCATTTCGAATAACTTACATCCGCCAATCCAAGGCTAATCAAAAGTACTGGATTCGTTGGATAAAACACATTGGAAAATCCATCTCCAAATGCAAATGCTAATACACAAAGCTGTGCAGAAATGCCAAACTTCGCTGCCACCGGTACAATGAGAGGCATTAAGATAAAAGCTTTCGCTGAACCTGATGCAATAAAGAAATTTAACACCAATACAACGAGATAAACAAATAATATGACAGACCATCTTGGAAGTGTCTGTGCGATTTCGATTGCCCCATTAAGAAGTGGATTTAAAATGTTTCCTTCCTGCATCGTGAATTTGATAGAATTTGCCATCAAAATCATAAGCACTGCAGGTAGCACACTTCCCATACCGTGGAAAAATAGGGACAATAAGTTCTTCCCACTCTTAGACATTACACTGGCTGTAATTCCAGCAAACAAAAATGTGACTGCCACAATAATCATCGTGTAACTTTGGAGTTCTTTAATCAACGCAGAACTTAAAACTGTTGCGATCCCTATGCCAAGCAAAACGACAAAGCTCACCAACGCTTGATTCATTTTCTTATTATTTGTAAAATCAAAGTTTTCCATTCTTTCTGTTACTGGTTTTTCCACCCGTTTTGCATACCAGAAAAGGAACACGATTAAGAGCGCATACACCAGAACAAAAGCAATCGCACGAAGCCACATCCCTGAAAACATTGGAAGTCCCGCAACCTCTTGTGCAACCCCAACTGTAAATGGATTGCAAACTCCTGCTGAAAAACCACATCCAATTGCCAAAAGACTCATCCCAAGTCCCACCAAAGGATCCCATCCTAATCGAATCGCCAAAGCAACTACAATCGGAACTAACGGAACACACTCTTCAAAGGAACCAATAAGCGAACCCATAGCCATAAAGAAAAATGTAATCAATGCTAATAATTGATATCTCTTATGACCAAAGCGATAGGTGATTTTATCCAACATATATTTCATCAAACCGCATTTTTCTAAGCAGTTAAATACACCGCCAATAACCAAAAGAAATACTAGCACTGCAATCAATGACACATTATCCTCTGCTCCAAGTACAAGCACTGGAGAAAGCGCCCATTTCCAAAAAGGAATTCCTCCTTCTGGCACAACAAATGTCAATCCATATGTAAGTATCATTAAAACAAAAATCACTGCTATCGCCGTGACAAACGATTTTGCACTAATATTTAATCCTTTTTTCTCTTTTGCCTGACTCATAAAGTACTCTCTCTTTCATCCTTTTCTAAACACGCTAAACCCTATTATACTGGTTTCTAGAAGATTTTCAAGAATGTTCTTCCTCCTCTGTTTCTTCTCCCATAAGGCGCAATACATCTTCAATCTCTTCCTCTGTCATTCCCATATGAAGAGCTAGTTCGTCGATCGTCACTTTTCTTCCCAATTCTTCTGTAAGGAATTTAATCCCCTCATCCAGCATAGCAACTTTTTCTATCATCTTTTTATCCCTTTGGCTCAACTCTGCGCATTCTTCGATTGCCAACTGGATATTTTGTCTCACTTGCTCCACAATCACTTGATGCGCCGATTCCACATCCGTAAGCATATCCAATCCCAGAATCAGTCCCACATTTCCTTCTTGGATCAAATCTCCTATGAAGATTCCTTCCGTGTACATTTCTTTGGCAATCTCCACTACCTCTTTTAAATAAATTCCAATCAATCGCTCTTTAACAGAAGCATCCCCTCGCAAAAGTGCTGAAAATAATTCCTCTTTCTCTCCCTCTTTGACATCCGTAAATGCTTCTAAGTCCTTGCAATATTCTTCCAAATATATAATTTCTTCTTCACTGAAAGTAACTGTTTCTTTTACCTCTTCCTCTGGCATTTTAAAATAGCCTTTTACGACTACCTTTTGAGCCAAAAGATAGTCGAAGACTAATTCAAATTGTTCCTCTGTCAACGCCCCTTCAAAAAAAGCTTTGACTTCATCTATCTCAATGGTACTTCCCTTCTCTTTTGCAACTTTCACTAATTCATTTAGTTTATTTAAAAATTCTGCTCTGTTCTCCATAACTGCCTCCGTGTGTATTTTAATATCTCTATTATGTCACGATAACCGTCTGATATCCAGCCCTTTTTAATCTTTGTTCCATACGACTTGCCTCATCGATTGTGCGGAAGTCTCCCACACGCACTCGATAGAAACCATCCCCGAATTCAATACGTACTGGAAAATCCATTTCCATTAACTCTTGTTGCAGATTTCTCGCATATTTCTCATTTCGGAAAGCGCCTACTTGTACGGAATAACGGGTTTCTAACGTATCCGGTGTAACCGCCAACGTCTCGATAATCCCATTTGCAATTGCCTGCGCGATTGCATCAAAGTTTTCATCAAACAATTGATTGTCCGTATCCGAATTCAAAAATCCCGCCTCTACTAACACTGCTGGCATCTTTGTTCTTCGAAGCACAACAAGATTTGGTCTTGCCTTGACTCCCAGATTCACAAAGCCAATAGTCTCTAACTGCGCATTGATATTTTCTGCCATCTCATATTTGATTCCAGACAAATCGTATACCAAACTTTCTACTCCCGATACCACATTCTCTTCTGGAAATGAATTTCGATGAATGGAAACAAAGAAATCTACTCCTGCTTCATTTGCAAGTTGTGCCTTTTGAAATGGAGTTTGATAAACATCAGTCGTACGTGTGTAAAGAACATCAATTCCATTGTTTTCCAAGATAGGTCCTATTGCTAGAACGAGCGCAAGATTGTCATCTTTTTCCTGTCTCCCCTCATAAACAGCTCCAGGGTTTACTCCCCCGTGACCTGCATCTAACATCACTGAATAAGCCATGCTCTTACTCCTTCTTTTCATTCTATTTCAATATATGACCCACCCCCATAAAAGTGTCAAAAAAAGAGCTCTACTCGAGCTCTTTCGTTTTATATGGTGCCATTTCTAATGGTATAAAATATCCCTTTTCTCTGCGACACACAGGACAAATACCTGGAAGTTTCTTCCCCGAATGAACGTTTCCACAATTCAGACACATCCAAATTGCTCCTTCCTCATTTTCAAAATATGTGCCATCTTTCAGCATCTTGGATAACTCTCCAAATCTGTCACCGTGAATTTTTTCAATCTCTGCAATCTGAAAGAACGCAGATGATACTTCAAAAAATCCTTCTTCTTTCGCAGTTTTAGCAAATGCAAGATATACATCTTCCGCCTCTTCATACTCATTGTGCTGCGCAGCATCTAAAAGCCCTTCTAAAGTATCCTGCTTATCGATTGGGAAACTTCCGCAGATATCCATGGTTTCCCCAGATAAAGATTCCAAGAGTTCATAGAACCGTTCGGCGTGCGCACGCTCTTGCTCCGCGGTAAATAAAAAGACTTCCCGCACCGCATACATTCCTTGCTCTCTCGCTTCTTCTGCCGCAATGGTATAACGGTTTCTCGCTTGGCTTTCCCCTGCAAATGCTTTCATTAGATTAATTTTTGTCTGACTATTTTTAAATGCAATTCCCATAAAAATCTCCTTTTTATGGTAGTATGTGCCCTTTTATGATTTTCCATTCCCCCTCAATGAATTTTTATTGATTATTCAAAAAAACGAATGTATAATGATTCATATGGAGAGTAAAATTTTGAAAGCTCTCTTTAAACTATTGAATGGAGCGTGATGATATGAAACTAATTATCAAAGACAACTACGCTGAAATGAGCGCATGGGCTGCACAACATATTGCCGATGCAATTAACAACCACAAAGGTGATGGACCTTTTGTATTAGGTCTTCCTACTGGTTCTTCTCCTCTTGGCGTATACAAGAACTTAATTGAAATGAACAAAGCCGGAAAAGTAAGTTTTAAAAACGTAGTAACTTTCAACATGGATGAATATGTAGGTCTTCCTAAAGAACACGATCAAAGTTACTGGTACTTTATGCACGATAACTTCTTCAATCATATTGACATCCCTGCTGAAAACATCAATATCCTTGACGGTATGGCTGATGACCTTGAAGCAGAATGTGCAAGATACGAAGAAAAAATCGCTTCTTACGGCGGAATTGATTTATTCCTCGGTGGTAGCGGGGTGGATGGACACATTGCATTCAACGAACCATTTACATCTCTTTCTTCTCGCACAGGAGTCCGTGCTTTAACAGAAGATACATTGATTGTAAACTCTCGTTTCTTTGACAACGACCCTAACAAAGTGCCTAAGACAGCTCTTTCTGTTGGTGTTGGAACAGTTTGCGATTCAAGAGAAGTACTTTTAGTAATCAACGGACACAACAAAGCTCGTGCTTTACGTCACTGTGTAGAAGGTGGAGTTGACCATGCTTGGACAATCAGTGCCCTTCAACTTCATCCAAACGGAGTGATCGCTTGTGACGAAGCAGCTTGTGGCGAATTGAAAGTAGATACATACAAATACTTCAAAGAAATTTACAAAGATGAAAAATAAATTAAAAAAGCATCTCGGTTCATCGAGATGCTTTTTTATATTTTTCCACAAGCGGACTAAACAAATATTCCATAAATGAAATTCTACATTTCTCCGCCTTCTGGTGTATCTGTATCTTCAGTTACAATTTCTTGAACAATTATCTTCGCTGTTATCTGTGTCACATTCCCCACAGAATCTGCGGCACTATAAACTACCTGATATTCTCCACTTACATTGAAATCTATATTCGGAGAAACGGTAACTGCAATCTCTTTTCCAAGCCAATCCTTTGCAGAAACATGCGAGAGTAAATCCACTGCTGTTCCACAGGTCGTCACCATATCTTTCACACCGGAAATCGTTGGCTTTTGACTTCTCCATGGATTATTTGGATTTGGATCCGTTGGGTCCCACCCTGCATAAGGACTATTAACATCTATCTTGATTGCAGATGGCTTTCCTAATGGCCCTGGATTACTCGAATCATATATTTGAACCTTCGTTCCCTTTGAGCAGTTGTCATATATCCATTTCACATCTACACACGAAAGTCGAATACAGCCCATAGAATCTGCAACACCTAACTTGTTATAGTAATCTGTTTTCAGTGCATCATTTCGTTTCTGGCTATATGGTACTGAATGAAACAGTATATTGCCTGTTATGCGAACAGCATACTGACCATATTGATCTCCAAATAAATATCTCCATGTATATTTTTCACCGATTTTAAACGTGCCTAATGGCGTTGGAGATTTTGCTTTTCCTACAGAACATACCATTGCTTTTATTGGCACTGTGTACGCACCCGTCTCGTCTTGTTTATAAATCGTAACGCAGTTTGCTAAACGATTCACTTTAATATAATACGGATATTTAGATGATTGCGTATTACCACTCGCCGGTTTTTGCCCATTCGCCGTGGAATTGTTGGTAGTGGTTTTATTAGGTGCCGGTTTATTCGTTGTAGTTTTTTGTTCTTCTTTCGGTTTTTCTTCCTCTGGCTTCTCCTCTAATTGTGGTTCCTCAATTTCTGTTTTTGTGTCAGAAACTACTTCTTCTATTTCTTCTTGAACGCTTTCAATATCCTTCGCCACTTCCTTTTCTTTCGAACATGCAACCATACACAATAACGAAGTCATAATTAATAATGTAATTAACAGTATTTTGTGTCTTTTCATCTCTAATCCCCATAATTTCCCTTGATAGAATGTAAGTTTAATACGATAAGATAAGTTTGTCAACTTTGTAATTCCACCACTCAAAAAAAGCACTTCGAAACTACTCGAAGTGCTTTCATTTTTATATAAAATCTTGCTTTTTGCTTACCACTAAGAAAATCCCACCTAGTGTTAGTATCAGCCCAACAACATAAACTGGAACAAAGAGCTTCAGCGAAGCTGCCAATGTATTTCCGACAGAACGAACTGCCACAAAGTAAGTTTCCTCTTCTCCTAAGTCATTCATATATGTGACTTCTGTAATATTTTCCACATTGGATTTGCTCAAGGTAAACGTTTCATAACTTTCTACAGTTTTCCTTTCTTCTTCGCGAAGTTCTGAGGCGAACCCTTGCAAATATTCATTGTTTACCCATTTTTCATATGTTTTCTCTTCCTCGTAATACGGAACTGACAACATCTGTTTTACCGGCATACTTTTTAAGAATTGATAAGTTTCTTCTTGTATATCTGAAGTATCCTGTTTATTCTCCCATTGCCATACAATGTTTTTTTGACCCGTCGATTTACTCGTGAGTTTCAAAGAGAGAAGTTTCTCAGATTCAATTTCCATCTTTGCTTCAATAAGATACGGTTCTGAGGTGCCTCGCCCGTAGACAAGTAATTCCTGTATTTGCGAATCATCAAAATAGTCTTCTAACGGAAAATAATAAGTGTTACCTTCCTCTGACACAAAAACCAAACTTGGCTTAGTCATTGCAATCATTTTTCCATCTGTATCGTATACGGCTGCGGAAAACATTTGCCTTTCATCTTGTGCAAGACTGAGAACAGAAACTGAATTTACGCTTCCATTAGAAGTAACAATTTCTTTGATTGTAGCCATATTGGCATCAAAGGTATCCTCATAATCCTGCTGTACAAAAACAGTGGTCAAAATCATAGAAGCAAGATAAATAAGTGAAAACAAAATGCACAATAAACTTATGTACTTATTCCGTGTTATTTGTTTTTGCTCCCGCTGTTTCCCTTGGAAGATTGTTGTACTTGCCGCTTTCTCTTTCAACGTATCCTCGATTATGACACTTGCAAAGTCGCGTTCATCAAAATTTGCTCCCATAATTGCACCTCCCATTCGCCAAACACTTTTATTTGTTAAAATTATATCAAGAAATATGTTTTATGTCAAAGATACAAAAAGCACCCCGAGATTTCTCGAAGTGCTTTATTTTTATGAGCGTGGGCGAGAAGATTCGAACTCCCGACCTTTTGGTCCGTAGACGTAGAAATGCCCTGTTTTTTGATGTTGTTTTTTATGAAATGCTTGATTTATAAAGCTTTCTGTTTTTTGACTATACACGCTTTTCTTGATTTTTTGTAATGTTGTTAGTCAAATGTTAGTCAAAACACTACGCCTACTCTTCATCATCATCTTCTTCACGATACTCACTATCATCCCAATTATAGACATATTCTCCCTGCTCAATACTGAATCCATCACGTTCAATATATTCATACTCCCCGGATTCATAATTAAAACACCACTTTGCCATACTTACACCTCCCTAATCGTTTAGCACGTGCTGTAGCATTTTGTACGCTGCAACCTTTTTTGCTTCTTTTTTAGAAGATGATTTTGCAGAGAAACTTTGGTTTTCTTCTGTTATGCGACAAGTACTTGTCCAGACAGGATTTCCATCCTTATCGTGGTCCTCATCAAACGTATAAGTAGGTATTGAGAAATAACCCCGCCGAGCCAATATCTCTAATTGATTAATAGCATCATTTTTATTGGGATTATCTATTTCATCACCAATTGAAAGCCAAAGGCCCTCTTTACAAAGATACTCATATGCAACTTTACAAACATTTTTTCTTGCTTCGCTCTGGCTCTGTCCATATCCTCTGAAAACAGGAAAATCATCAGCTATTTTTAAATAACAGTGAAATTTCGTTTTATTTATTTCCTGGTCATCAAGACTTTTTGGCTGCTGAGAAATTCCAGCAAAAGGTGTATACCAGGTAATTGAGTAGCCTGCCTTTTCAAAATGGTATAAAGGTATTCCGTTCGTCTTATTGTATACCCATTCTTGAATAAGAGACACATAATCTTCTGCTTCATCATTAAGAAGAGTTTCTGGAGCCAGCATGATTTCGACCGCACTTTGCATCTTTTCCATATTCCAATTACTGTCAATTGCAATTGCCCCAAGAATTGCTTCAAACAAATCCTCTTTCACAGAGTTTTCCTCATTTATATTTTGTTGAATATCACCTTTGCCCATCAACAAATAATCTGCAATGCCCATTTCATCAATTCTGCTTGCCAATGTTTTCTTTTGTACTAATAATTTTTTCATTTCAGTTAGCTCGGCTTCTGTATTGTCACATATAAATGTATTAGCATTAGAAAAGGTTTTCCTTCCTGACTCATACTCCCAGTAAGCCCAACTCTTTTTGAATGTAGGGTCAAACTTTTTATACAATTCTACTGAATTGCTTTTTTGAATAATTAATAATTTGACAACAAATATATCTAATACCTTGTCACCAATAAACTCTAAAACTTCATTGTTTTCTCCACCATTTTCTTGTGAATAAGAGCGTCTCGTAAACGCCTGTTGCAATAAGTCTAAATTGTTAAACTCATAGCCAATTTGATTTTGAATAAATTTCAATTCATCTTTGTCCATAATAAAAAATCCTTTCAGCAATTATTTTACTAAAAGGCATAATAATATCCGACAAAAAACACTACCCCTGTGCACCGAGATAGAAAATGTCGGACTTCATAGATTAAATTTAATTCTTTGTTCACGGGTGTTTACAGTTGCTCACTTGCATAAACAAAAATAAACATACAGAAACAATGTTTCAAATTTAAAATATCACGCCTCTAGTAAATTTATTATAACATACAACGTAAATCATACAAGTCTTTTTTATCATTTTAACAGTAGCGAATTTGACATGATTAAATTCTGAATAAGCAAAAAACATTCCCGAGAATCTTATTAAGCCCTTGACCACCGAACATACATTCGGTATAATGTAATTATCAGGACACACAGAGAAGAGATGATATACAAATGACGGATAAAATATTTCCTATTGCTCCATTTAATCAAATAGTCAATAAGCATTTACCATATAATTTAGATTACAACTACATATATCAATCTTCCGGCTTAGAAAAGCACATAGAAAAACGGCATCCCGAATGTGTAGAATATTTGCAATACCTTCCATTCATTATTACACATCCAGATTATATCGGTATAAATCCGAATGAATCTGGAACAAGTTTTGAATTGGTAAAAGTTTTTGATAAAAATATCCAAATTGGAATTAAATTAGATGTAAAGGATGATTACTTATATGTAGCTACTCTTCATTCAATCACCAATGGTAAATTACAACACGGAATAGAAAACGGCCGACTAAAAAAGATTTGACAAGGATGTATAATTTGCCTATAATGATAGTACAATAAAACGAATCGCAAAGGTCGGAAAGGCTCCCGACGCACTCGTAAGAGTACCTGAGATGATGGATACGCCGCCCATCTTGTGGTTCAATGAATTTTTAGGTGTTGTCTATGACAGCACCTTTTTTATTTCATTCAAAAAATCCCGTTAGTCAAATGTTAGTCAAACACAATAAAAAAGCACCTCAAGATTTCTCGAAGTGCTTTATTTTTATGAGCGTGGGCGAGAAGATTCGAACTCCCGACCTTTTGGTCCGTAGGTAGAGCAGCGCCCTATTTTTTGATATTGTTTTTGATGAAATGCTTGATTTATAAAGCTTTTCATTTTTCAACATTATATGATTTTTATAATTTTTCATCCGATTGTTAGTCAAATGTTAGTCGAAATATTCTTCTATAACACATCAAGAAAAGGCTCTATATCATTACACTCTTCATCTCCCCAGAATTGACCATGTAAAGCAGTCACAATGTTCCCTAGTTCTTGATACAACCCATGCATAGGAGTAAATTCTGCGTCTGCTACCCACCATGAAAACCATTGCAGTTCCAAAATCAATGAGCACATTTCTTTAGGCACACACTCTTTGTTACTGTACTCTTGTAGATTTTATATGTTTATCAAAGAATGGCGTGCTTACGAAAGATATTAAATACGATATAATGCGTTCATCAAAATTTATTGAATAACAAAGGAAAGAACGCTATGGCTAGCATGAGAAAAAGAAATAATTCATATCAGATTACAGTCAGCAACGGTAAGGATTCATCTGGTAAACAGATTGTAGAAACGGCAACATTTATTTTAGATAGTTCAAAGACAGATAGGCAAAATCGGAAGGACGCTGAAAAATTTGCTTATGACTTCGAACAGAAAGTAAAGGCAGGTAAATATCTTTCAGGGGAAAAACTGACATTTAAAGATTTCGCAGAAATATGGTTTGAAGATTATGCAAACATTCATTTAGTAAAGAAGACTTTGCTCTTATATCATCAATTGTTAGACAGACATATACTTCCGGTTATAGGACATTTGAAACTATCGAAAATTCTTCCGGTACATTTAAACAAATTATATAATACGCTCTCTCATGAACGAAAAGATGGGAAACCAGGTGGCTATTCAGCTAAAACTCTAAAACACGTTCACAACTTAATAAATAATATCTTTACAGCAGCAATCAAATGGAATGTTGCAACTGATAATCCATGCGAACGTGTATCAACACCAAAGTCAACTCCTACCTGTGATAAACTAAAATTCTTTACATTAGAAGAAGCACAGTTGTTTCTAAAACTAATAGACGAAACTAGTGATTAT
>JAZOWZ010000068.1:0-133986 GCA_045659485.1 Faecalimonas sp.
GTACTACATGAGGAGAATGAGTATGGATATTTTTAATGCTGGAAACATCATAATGAACACCTATGTTTATCCCTGTCATGATGGATGTGTTATGATTGATACAGGGTATGAGCATAGCCTTAAAGATGTTAAAGCAAAACTTGACAGAAAGGGTATCAAATTATCTGATATTAAATATGTTTTCTTGACCCATGCACACGATGACCATGCAGGATTTTTAAACGAATTGCTCGGTGAGAATACGGATTTGAAGGTGATTATGAGTGACAAAGCAATGTGTACCTTGAAAAGAGGGCAGAACTCTTTTGTGGGTGGATGTAGCACAGCGCTTGCATGGATTTTTTGCATACTTATGGGATTGGTTGGCAAGGCAGAGCATCGCTTTCCTGTCATTGAAGATAAATACAACAACAGGTTTATAGAAATTACAGAAGCTAACAAGGCGGAATTGGAAAAAATACTGCAAGGGAAAATTTTGTTCACGCCTGGTCATACTGCAGATTCCATTTCCCTCAAAGTGGGTAATGTTATTTTCTGCGGTGATGCGGCCATGAATGACTTTCCCAGCATCAAGAGATTGATTATCTGGATAGAGGATAAAGTGGAATTTGAGAAATCGTGGGATATGATGCTTGCAGAGGATGCTGATATCATTTATCCTGCACATGGACATCCATTTTCTAAAAGCGATCTCGCAAAATATAAGAACCATATTTCAAAGATTCGTCTGCGTAAATTATAATGACTTATTTAAATAAATTCCAATTTGTAGGGGTGAAAATAATGCATAAAATATTTGGAATAACAAGTAATGTGGACTATATTGATAGTCAAACATCAAAAGGATATTTTCACCCAATTCAAAACTATTATGTGGGGGAAATAATTTCAAAGGTGGCAGAACCTATGGAAACAGACCACAAATTTGTTTGGATTGGATATGATGAAATTAAAGGGAAAATGTTTGTTGAAATGTAAACTTATACTAGCATGGTGAAGGGGGAAAAGCCAGATAATAACTAGTGTATCGATTGGAAATATTTGGCACAATAGTACTAAAGAAAAAGGAGACTGAAAAATATCCCTTACGAATTGTTCGTAGGGGATTTTTGCATGTGTAAGAGAGAATGTTTGTGGTATAATGGAGATAGTTAAATTTGAAGGGGTGATTAAGGTGATAGATATTACTACTTGGATGAATAAATTTTTGCAGAAATTAAATGAAACCTTTGGGAAACGGGTGTGGTTTGTTGGTTTGCAAGGAAGTTATGGTCGAGGGGAAGCAACAGAAACAAGCGATATTGATATTGTTGTAATACTGGATGAATTGTCTGCTATGGATATTCAAACATATAATGGGATGCTGGATACCTTATCCAATAGGGAACTTATTTGTGGTTTCCTTTCAGGGAAAAAGGAAATTATGAATTGGGAGCCATCTGACCTTTTTCAGTTTTACTATGACACCAAGCCGATAAAGGGAAGCCTTGCTGAATTGTTGCCTTTAATCGACGATACGGCAATTAAAAGAGCAATAAAAACAGGTGTTTGTAACATATTCCACGGATGTGTTCACAACATGCTGTATGAAAAAAGTGAACACATTTTGCGGGAATTATATAAATCAGCATCTTTTGTTGTGCAGGCAATCGCCTTCAAACAAACAGGAAACTATATCAGCCATCAAAAAGATTTGTGTCAAGTTGTTTCTCGGGATGAACAGGTTATTGTCGAGAACTTTTGGGATTTAAAGTCGGGAGGGATGATTGATTTTGCTAAAATGTCTGAAAACTTGTTTGTGTGGTCAAAGAAATGGATTGAAATGATGAAGTAGCGAGACATAAAAATTTGAATTTGCAGAGGCTTGAATAATTTCTGTACAGGAGGTATGGCTATAATGGCATTCGATTTCACAAAACTAAAAAATAATTTGGAAAGCAAGGGATATAAGGTATCCGTATTTGCCACGAAAGAAACTGCTACAGAATATTTGGATAGTCAAATTGATGGAAAAATCGTAGGATTTGGTGGTTCAGTAACGCTTCAAGAAATGAACTTATTTAGAGTGCTGTCAACACATAATACAGTATATTGGCATGATAAAAAACCAGAAAATATGACTGTGATGGAGACTCGGGCAGCAGCTACCAAAGCTGAAATATACATTAGTTCCGTCAATGGAATTTCTGAACAGGGTGAAATTGTTAATATTGACAATACAGGAAATCGTGTTGCGGCTATTTCATACGGACCGTCAAAAATCTATTTAGTCATCGGTGCGAACAAGGTGGCGAAGGATTGTGAAACAGCTGTGTTCCGAGCACGTAATATTGCCGCACCACTTAACGCTAAACGTTTAAAGCGAAAAACACCTTGTGCAGTGAATGCGGATAAATGCTATGACTGCAAAAGTCCGGAAAGGATTTGCAGAAATCTTTCAGTTCTGTGGGATAAGCCTACGGGTGCAGAATATGAGTTGATTTTGGTTGAAGAAGATTTGGGATATTAATCGATAACGATAGTGCTTACAGTTGTAGTATGTATTAATGTTTTGGTACAACAAAAAATTATTAAAACTTACTTCAGTATTACGATAGCATAGGACTCTTAAAAGCAAGTGAATATACAGAGTCAGGATACCGGTTGTATGACGAAATAAAATTATTAGGAGTGAGGAGTATGGATTTTACCGTGTTTGATACAAAGAAAACAGATGAATATTTTAAACGTGCAAAAGAGCAATGGGGAAAAACACCAGAATATAAGGAGTTTAAGGAGAAGGCTAATAATTGGACAGATGAAGAACAGCAGATGATAATAAATGAATTTATGCAGATATTTGTTGAGTTTGGTCAGATGATGTCATTAGAGCCTTCTGACAACAAAGTGCAATTACAAGTTAAGAAGTTACAGGATTATATTTCAGAGCATTTTTATTATTGTACAAAAGAAATTCTCCGTAGTCTTGGAAAAATGTATGCCGGTGGAGGAGAATTTACAGAAAATATTGATAAAGCAGGAGGAGAAGGAGCGGCAAATTTTTCGTCTAAAGCAATCGAATTATATTGCAAGTAGTGAAATCCCGGCTTGTAGGAGGGAACCCGATGAGAGACCAGAAATGACCGAACAGGCATAAATTAACAGATTTTGAAACGGACTTTGTTTCTATTGTAAAGGAGAAAAAATGAAAACAAAAAATCGTAGGAGATATATTATGGAATCTAAAGCAAAAAATCGTGGGATGTTTATACTGGGTGTTGCTATATGTTTTTCGGTAGCGGGGTTGTCAGTTTTCGTGGAGAAACTAATTCCTGGAGAGTTACTAGGTGCGTCTATCATCGCATTGTTTATGGGAACAATTATTAACAGTTTTTTTCACCCAACTTGGATGAAGCCTGCACTTAAATTTACATCTAAAAAAGTCTTAAAAGTTGCGATTGTTCTTTTAGGAGCGTCATTGTCTATCAATACAATTATGTCTGTAGGAAAGATGACCTTTTTTGTGATGATTTTTACATTTGCCATGTGCTTTGGTGGTGGTTATTTTATCCGTAAACTTTTTGGCTTGAATTGGAAGTTAAGCAATCTTATTTCGGCAGGAACTGGGATCTGTGGAGGTTCTGCTATAGCAGCTATTGCCCCAGTAATTGACGCTGATGACAAAGATATTGCTTTTGCAATGTCCTCAACATTCCTCTTTGATATGGTAATGGTTGCCTTGTATCCACTTATGGGTAAAGCATTATGTATGTCAGACATTGCTTATGGTATATGGGCAGGAACATCGGTAAATGATACTGCAAGTGTTGTTGCTTCGGGATATGCTTTCTCTGAGATTGCAGGTGATTTCGCTACAATGGTTAAGCTCACAAGAACTATAGCTATTATCCCTACGGTGTTGGTTTTTGCTTACATCGGTACTCGTATAAAGCAGAAACAGTTAAAAGAGGAGAGCCACGGTCAAAAAGTAAATTTAATGAAAATTATCCCTTGGTTCATCGGCGGGTTTTTACTGCTGGCTGTCTTGAATAGTGTGGGTTGTATTCCTGTGACGGTGTCGGGAATCATAAAAGGCACCAGTAAGTTTTTGATGGTCACAGCCTTGGCTGCCATCGGTTTAGGAACGAGTATAACTGACTTTAAGAAAGCCGGACTTAAACCGATGTTCTATGGAATTACGATTGATACTTTGGTAACATTAACTGCACTGGTTGTTATATGGTGTATGGGATTGATGTAAAGTACGTGCACATTTCATAACACAAACAAGGTGTTGAAAGAGCAAAAAGGAGAAATATATATGAAAAGAAAATTAAATGTAACAAAAATTATTTTTCTTATTTATTGTTTGCTTTTAATATGGCTTATTCTTTTTAAAATGACATTTTCTTTTCGTGATATTCAGTGGTTTTCGGGAACTCGAAGTGTGAATTTAATCCCTTTTTGTTATATGACTGATGTTGGGAATATTCAGACCAAAGAAGTTGTTATGAATGTGCTTGTTTTTATTCCAATGGGCATATATTTGAAAATGCTTACAATGTCGAGTAAAAAAGCGATTTTGTTCGGATTTGCCAGCAGTTTGTTATTTGAAGTGAGCCAGTTTTTGTTTGCAATAGGAGCAAGTGACATCACAGATATCATAACAAACACATTCGGAACGATTGTTGGTGTGTGTTTATATGTTTTATTAAAGAAAATTTTTGCGGACAAGCAAAAGATGGACAGAATTATCAACGGAATGGCGGCGATAGTATTGACACTTTTTGGAGTATTAACAGTTCTGTTGTTTTTGGCGAATCAATCATAAATAAAAAATGAAGGAGAACTTCTAATGAGATTAAAGAATGTTTTAATAGTGGTTAAAGATATCGAAAAATCAAAACAATTTTATCACGATTTATTTGGTCTTGATACGCTACTTAATAACGAAGGAAATGTGATTTTAACAGAAGGCCTTGTTTTGCAAGATGAAAAAATATGGAGAGAATTTTTACAGAAGGATATTGGGGCGAAGAGTAATTCTTGCGAACTATATTTTGAAGAACGGGATATAGAAGCGTTTTATAATAAGTTACAGAGATTGTATCCAGAAATTGAATATGTTACACCACTTATGGAAAGTAGTTGGGGACAAAAGATTATGCGTTTTTATGACTTAGATGGTCATTTGATTGAAGTGAGAGGAAGAAAAGATAAAATTATTACTCACATTAAAGAAAAATAATATGGTATAATTCCTGTATAAACGTGTTGTTTTCGGGAGGATACCTAAAATGAAAAAGAGATATTGGATACTATTGGTTTTAGCTGTTGGACTTTTGGTATATGGATTTTTAAAGGATGATAGGTCTGCATTAGAAAAAGCAATCTGTGAAAAAATGGAAAGCAGTACGGTATATCCTATTTATAATTCTCTTGATGATAAGGGGAAAGAAAAATATATTGAACTTTGCGTTGCCATAGAAGAGTTTAGGGATTCGGAAATTTTTCTTGCTGAGCTTGATTCTTTTGAAGAAGAGATGGAATTTGAAAGTGAATTTCGAAGGGACTTCGAGAGATTTTTATATGAACATCCGGAATATTTTTGGGTTCATCCTTATGAGTATCAATTGCATAAGCGAGAGATTGACGATAAAGTTCGATTATCGTTTACACTTTCTTTTTTCCTAGATGAGAAATCAGTTGAAGAAAAAAGAGAAATTTTCAACAGTAAGGTTGAAAAGATAGTGGATGAAGCCAACGGTAAAAACGGGACATATAATAAGGTTTTGTTTGTGCATGATTATATTTTAAAGAATACACAATATGACGATATGTTGGCAAAAAGTGAAGATGATACGAGTAGTGATAGATTGAAACGAACGGCGTATGGTTGTTTAGTTGAAGGAGAAACCGTTTGTAGTGGTTATGCGTATGCTTTCAATTTAATTATGCAGAAGTTGGGCTATGAATGCGGTGCAGTTTTTAATCATGATAGAACGCAGATTCTTGGCGTAGGGGATCCGCATGTATGGAGCTATTGTAAATTAGATGGAGAATATTATTATTTTGACTTGACATGGGATGATGTTGCTCCAGATTCAGAAACGTATCAATACTATGAATATAATTATTGTTATTTTGCAGTAAATCAAGAGGAACTTTCAAATTCATTAGATCATCAATTGTACATGGAAAGAGAGGTTGATTTACCTGAATGTGATGGAACGAAATACAATTATTTCATTTACAATAATATGAGCTTTGAAAAATACGGTTACGAAACAGCGAGAGATTCCATTTTACAGCAATCAAAAAACGGCTATGTGACTTTGCGGTTTGGGAGTTATAGTGAACTTTTACGCGCAGAGCGCGAATTGCTAAAAGATGGAAAGATATTTCAAATATTACCATATTTAAAGAATGTGAAGTGGGATATCAGTGCGACAAACCAACATTTAATCATTTATTTATAATGATACATAGTAAAAGAAATCTAGAAAATAAAAAGTGATTTAAAGAGAGGTAATGTATATGGCTTGGTATGATGAGGCTATATTTTATCACATATACCCATTAGGGATGACGGGAGCACCAAAAAAGAACGATTATGGAGAACCAGTGCACAGATTAAACACGCTGTTACCTTGGATTTCGCATATCAAAGAGATTGGATGTAATGCACTTTATATCGGGCCACTTTTTGAGTCGGTAGGTCACGGTTACGAGACGACGGATTATAAAAAATTGGATAGTAGACTTGGGACCAATGAAGATTTGACGAATTTTGTATCGGAATGCCATCGGCAAGGCGTTCGAGTAATTCTAGACGGCGTATTCAATCATACTGGTCGAGATTTCTTTGCGTTTCAGGATATTAAACAAAATCGGGAAAATTCACAATACAAAGATTGGTATTGCAATGTGAATTTCTGGGGTAACAATTCCTATAACGATGGTTTTTCCTATGAAAATTGGGGCGGATACGATTTGCTTGCAAAATTAAATCAACGAAATCCAGCTGTCAAAGAATATATTTGTGATGTGGTGCGTTTCTGGGTGAGTGAATTTGACATTGACGGGATCCGTCTGGATGCAGCAGATGTTATGGATTTTGAATATATGAAGTCGCTCAGACAAGTGGCAAATGAAGTGAAGCAAGACTTCTGGCTTATGGGTGAGGTGATTCATGGGAATTATTCGCGTTGGGCAAATGAAGGAACACTTCATTCGGTAACCAACTATATGCTTCATAAGGCGTTGTATTCTGCCCATAATGATCATAACTATTTTGAAGTTGCTCACACGATAAAGTATGTTAGTGATATGGTGGGAACGAGTATGAATCTTTACACTTTTGTGGATAACCATGATGTGGAACGTATTTATACTAAATTGAGCAATAAAGCTCACTTTTTACTGGTGCATATTTTGCTTTATACTTTGCCGGGAATACCAGCACTTTATTATGGATCTGAATTTGGCATCGAAGGCAAAAAAGAGCGTGGTTCCGATGACTCTTTAAGGCCGGAGCTTAGTTATGACGAATACGTAGATATTATAAAGACGAATCCTTATGTAAAATTCATTACTGCTCTTGGGAAAATCCGTAAAAACACACCAGCATTTTGTTACGGTGATTACAAGGAATTAGAATTACAAACAACCCATTTTGCGTATGAGAGAACGCTTGATGGTGAATCTGTAATTGTTACGGTTAACAATAGTGATAATGATGTGAATATGAAGCTATCTTGTGGGGACTTTCGGGAATATATCGGTGCATTGACAGGGGAACGAGTATGTGTAAATCATGGGCGTATTCAAGTAAGAATCCTAGCAAACAGTGGTGAAATCTGGATTCCAGTAGAATTCTCCAGCGAAAGCTTTGCACCGCTTGAAGCAATGGAAACAGTGGCAGAACCAGTGTGTACTGTGGTTGAGGATAAGAAACCAGAACCTGAAAAGATAGTGGTACCTGCGAATAAACAGTATGAAGAGATGACAGTGGGAGAACTACAGGAAGCAATTCTTGAAAAGATGAGACGAAATGGTCCGGTGACGGAGTATATGTTAAACACAGTACGGGAGAACACACATCAGGGTTCTTTGGTGAGCTGGGTAAAAAGTTTTAATTAAAAAGAGGAAATAAAGTGGCAATAGACAAAGTAAAAGAATATTTCAAAAATAGAGGGATTGAGAAGCGAATACAAGAATTTGAGGTTTCTAGCGCTACAGTGACCCTCGCAGCACAAGCCCTCGGTTGTGAAGAAGGACGAATTGCAAAGACACTTTCGTTTCATGTCCAGGAGCGAGTGGTTTTGGTTGTGACAGCTGGAGATGTCAAAGTGGACAATGCAAAATACAAGGCATTTTTTGGTGCGAAAGCCAAAATGTTATCTTTTGAAGAGGCAGAGCCGTTAATTGGGCATGCGGTTGGCGGAGTTTGTCCGTTTGCAGTAAATGAAAACGTAGAAGTGTATTTGGATGAATCTTTGAAACGTTTTGAAACTGTATTTCCTGCATGTGGAAGTTCCAATAGCGCAATCCAGTTGACGATTGCGGAATTGGAAGAATATTCGGGGTATCTAGAGTGGATTGATGTTTGTAAAATAATATAAAAGTGATAAAAACAAGAAATGCACCCTTCTATTAAAGGAGGGCGCATTTCTTTTTTTGTTCAAGCAAAATTGTGCTAATAAGTGCAAAAATGTGCTAAAAAACACGAAAAAACTGCAAATAAAGCAAATGAAAGTCAAAATCGTGCTAAATAACAAGTCTATCGTGCTATTGTAGGGGTAAAAATAATGCTAAAATAAAAATACAATAAAAGTGAAAAGAGGGTATAAGTATGAAGTGTATTATCAATGGTAAAATTGTTTTAGAAGACCAAGTGCTTTTGGGGAATGCAATTATTTTTGACGAGACAATTAAAGCGATTGTGCCTTTGGAAGAAGTTCATTTGGAGGACTATGAGGTTATTGATGCGGCGGACAAATTTGTAGCACCTGGATTGGTTGATATTCATATTCATGGATACCTTGGAGAGGATGCATCAGATGGAAGCGTAGAGGGACTCAAAAAGATGGCAGCAGGTATTGCAAAGAATGGAGTTACTTCTTGGTGCCCGACAACAATGACAATTGCCAAAGAAGACCTTGTGAAAGCATTTAATGTAGCTAGAGAAGTAAAAGCAGAGACAAAGTGCTATGGGGCAAAGATTTTAGGGATTCATAGCGAAGGCCCATTTATCAACCCTTCAAAGAAAGGAGCACAACCGGAAGAATATATTCTTGCGCCAGATGCAGAATTTATCATCGACAATGCAGATATTCTTAAACTAGTTACGATGGCACCAGAGATGAAAGGTGCATTGGCTGAGATTGATAAAATCTACAGAGATGGAAGAGTGTTAGTTTCTATGGGGCATACAGCAGCTAGTTTTGATGAGGCGAATGCAGGAATTGAGATGGGTGTACGCCATGCAACACATTTGTTTAACGCTATGACGGGTTTGTTACATCGTAATCCTGGTGTGGTTGGTGCGGCTCTTTCGGATGAAAGAGTGAGTTGTGAATTGATAGCAGATACATTTCATGTGAGTCCTGGATTGTATAAATTGGTTGCGAAAGCAAAAGGCGATAAGTTCTGTTTGATTACAGACTGTATGCGAGCAGGTGGAATGAAAGACGGCGATTATACGTTGGGAGGACAACATGTAATCAAAACGAGAATTCAATGCCTCTTAGAAGACGGAACAATTGCAGGTAGCGTGCTTAAATTAAATGAAGCAGTGCGCAATTTGCATCAGCATACGGAACTTACATTGCCAGAAGTTTTTGCGTGTGCAAGTTTAAATCCAGCAAAAGCAGTTGGAGAAGATAGAAAGATTGGTTCTTTAAAGGTAGGAAAATGTGCGGATATTATTATTTGTGATGATGATATCAATGTAAAAACCACTATTATCAATGGTAAAATTTATTGCTAGAAAAGGAGAAGGACAATGATAAAAGCGATTTTAGATCCACAATTTCAGCCAATGGCTAAAGTAGTAACTGAATTTCAAAAGAATGTAAAAGAGGTGGGAGGAATGCCTCTTGTAATTGCAGTAGAACGTAACAAAGGTTACATTGCTACATATAAAATGGATGTCTACAAAGATGAGACAGGACATGATGAAGAAAATTATGATGTTACAGAACGTATTGTAAAGACCCTTTTGTGGCTTTACGGTGGTTATAAAGTAACCGTTGCTGGTTCTAGAAAGATTTATGAAGGACTTACAGAGGCGTATAAACAAGGTGGAGCAAGAGAGTTTGATGCAAACTTTATGGCACGTGTGTATGAAGAACCATTTGAAGTATTGTATGTAGAAAATGCAGCTGATGCTCCGAAGGAATTCCAGGCAGCAGATTCTATTGGTCGTCACTTAGACGGATGTCGTATTGGTTTTGATGCAGGTGGAAGTGATCGAAAAGTAAGTGCTGTAATCAACGGCGAATCTGTATATTCAGAAGAAGTTGTATGGTTCCCTAAATTACAATCAGACCCTGAATATCACTATCAAGGGATTTTAGAGGCTATGAAGACAGCGGCATCACATATGCCAAGAGTGGATGCCATTGGTATTTCTTCTGCAGGTGTATATATCGACAATAAGATTATGGTTGCTTCTTTATTCTTGAAAGTTTCTGATGAAGATTTTGAAAAGAAAGTTAAGACTATGTATTTGGATGTTGCAAAAGAAATTGGCGATGTTCCGGTAGAAGTTGCAAATGACGGTGATGTAACTGCATTGGCAGGTGCTATGGACCTTGGCGATAACAACGTTCTTGGTGTTGCTATGGGAACTAGTGAAGCAGTAGGTTATGTAGATGCTGATGGAAATATTACAGGATGGTTAAATGAGCTTGCGTTTGTTCCAGTTGACTTCTGCAAGGAAGCAATGGTAGATGAGTGGAGCGGAGATTATGGTTGTGGTGTGAAGTATTTTTCGCAAGATAGTGTTATCAAGTTGGCTCCAGCGGCAGGCATCGAATTAGATGAAAGTTTATCACCAGCAGAGAAACTCAAAGTTGTTCAAAAATTAATGGCAGAAGGCGATGAGAGAGCAGCTAAGATTTACGATACGATAGGTGTATACTTTGGAAATTCTATTGCTTACTACGCAATGTTCTATGATATTAAACATGTAATTATTATGGGACGTGTCACAAGTGGAGAAGGTGGAGCTATCATCTTGAAGCGTGCAAATGAAGTGTTAGAACAAGAATACCCAGAACTTGCAAAGAAGATTGCATTGCATATCCCTGATGAAAAGAGTCGTCGTGTAGGACAATCAGTTGCAGCAGCAAGTCTTCCAAGAATTAAATAATAATAAAATAATAATAAAATGCAAAACTCGGCATCCCTTCGTTGGGAGCCGAGTTTTTTTAATGGTATAATTTTTTGTTTTCGTATTTTGCTTCCGAAGTTAATTGAATTCCAAGACGTTTGAACTGTTTGATATCTACCGTCGATAGCATAACAGAGGAGTGTGCTTGACATCCTTGCAGTTTTGGAATTTGCTCCAGTGCCAGTTGGGCATCTTTGTCTGTAGCCGCGCACATAGAGAGTGCAATCAAAACTTCATCTGTGTGAAGCCTTGGATTTTTACTTCCTAGATAATCAATCTTTAATTTCTGAATTGGTTCAATAACTGTCGGCGAAATCAAATGCAAAGCATCGTCGAGCCCGGCAAGTGTCTTGAGGGCGTTCAAAAGACAAGCGGAAGATGCTCCTAAAAGAGGGGTAGTTCTTCCAGTAATGATTGTCCCATCTGGCAATTCAATTGCAGTTGCAGGACCTTTTGTTTCTTTCTGACGCTTTAATGCGGCTTTTACGACTTTGCGGTCATCGATGGTAATATGCGCTTGGTTCATCAAAAGTTTCAACTTGAAAACTTCGCTTTCATCGGTCTTACCTTCTGCGAGTGTTTTGAGCGCAGCATAGTATCTGCGAATAATTTCTTGATTTGATGCCTCTTTACAAACGTCATCGTCACAAATACAGTTTCCAGCCATATTTACGCCCATATCTGTAGGCGACTTATATGGATTCTCGCCAAAGATTCTTTCGAAAATCGCATCTAATACAGGGAAAATCTCCACGTCTCGATTGTAGTTCACAGTCGTGATTCCATAAGCATCTAAGTGGAATGGGTCAATCATATTCACATCATTTAAATCAGCAGTAGCAGCTTCGTATGCAAGGTTGACTGGATGTTTGAGAGGAATGTTCCAGATAGGGAATGTCTCAAACTTCGCATAACCAGCACGGACTCCGCGTTTATGCTCATGATATAATTGAGAAAGGCAAGTCGCCATCTTTCCACTACCAGGGCCAGGTGCGGTCACAATAACGAGCGGTCTTGTGGTCTCAATATAGTCATTCTTTCCATAACCATCGTCACTTACAATGAGTGGAATGTTCGAAGGGTATCCTTCAATATTGTAATGGGTATATACTTTTATCTTTAATTTTTCGAGGCGCGCTTTAAAAAGGTTTGCGCTTACTTGGCCAGAATATTGTGTGATTACGACGCTACCCACATATAATCCTTTTTCTTTAAATGCCTCCATCAAACGTAATACATCGGTGTCATAGGTGATACCTAAATCGCCACGGACTTTGTTTTTTTCCAAATCACCAGCGCTGATTACAATCACGATCTCGGCTTGGTCTGAAAGTTGCATTAATAGTTTCAACTTGCTGTCCGGAGCAAAGCCAGGAAGGACTCTAGAAGCGTGATAGTCATCAAATAATTTTCCGCCAAACTCTAAATAAAGCTTATTGTCAAAGTGACTGATTCTTTCGCGAATGTGTTCGGATTGCAGTTGTAAATATTTTTCATTATCAAATCCAATTTTCATGTAATGTTCTTCTTTCTATATTATTTTGCTTATCCAAGCGAATAATAAACTACCTAGATAGTATACTACAAAATGTGTGGTTTTATCTAGTCCCAATACAAGGAAATTTTAGAAAAGTTTCATAATCTTTTAGTTGATTTATAAGAACGTAATCCTTATAATGTAAAAGTGCATTGATTAGGAGGATAAAGATGGAAAATAATCAAAATCATAATAAAAATGATAAGCCAGACAGGCGTGGGTGGGTACTTATTTTTATTATCACGCTATTAGTCGGATTTTTAATGTTGACGATGTATGATTTTGCCAAAGATATGACGACAAAAGAAATTAGTTATGATGAATTTCTGACGATGGTCGATGAGGGCAAAGTCAAGGAAGTTGTTATCGGGCATGATAAATTAGTGATTACGCCAAAGAAGGAAGAATCAAAGTATCCAATTTTTGACCAACTCACAAAAGATGTTACGATGACTTATTATACAGGAATTGTGGAAGATGAATCATTAAGCGCACGATTGTATGCGGCAAAAGTGAAGTTTTCTTCCGAAATCCCAGATACAGCGTCGGCATTGTTTTGGAATTTTGTTTTAACAATCGTGTTACCATTTGGCGGTATTTTCTTGTTAATGTTCTTTATGACAAGAAAGATTTCCAAGGGCGGCGGTCTTATGGGAATTGGGAAAAGCAACGCAAAGATGTATGTGGAAAAAGAGACTGGTGTGACGTTTAAAGATGTGGCAGGTCAAGATGAGGCGAAGGAATCATTACAAGAAGTTGTAGATTTCTTGCATAATCCAAAGAAATATACCGAAGTGGGTGCTAAGCTACCGAAAGGAGCTCTTTTGGTAGGACCTCCGGGAACAGGAAAGACATTACTTGCAAAGGCAGTAGCAGGTGAAGCAAAAGTTCCATTCTTTTCTGTGTCTGGTTCGGAATTTGTTGAGATGTATGTAGGTGTTGGTGCATCTAGAGTGCGTGATTTGTTTAAGCAAGCACAGGCTATGGCGCCATGTATTGTATTTATTGATGAGATTGATGCTATCGGAAAAAGCCGTGACAATGTGATGGGCGGAAACGATGAGCGTGAGCAGACATTAAATCAGATATTGGCAGAGATGGATGGTTTTGATACTGGAAAAGGATTACTTCTTTTGGCGGCAACGAATCGCCCAGAAGTATTAGACCCAGCATTACTTAGACCAGGTAGATTTGACCGACGTATTATTGTAGATAAGCCAGATTTAAAAGGGCGTATTGATACATTAAAAGTACATTCCAAAGATGTCAAAATGGATGAAACCGTGGATTTAGAAGCAATTGCATTGGCTACGTCAGGTGCGGTAGGTTCTGATTTGGCAAATATGATTAATGAAGCGGCAATTACCGCTGTTAAGCATGGAAGAAAAGTAGTATCCCAAGCAGACTTATTTGAAGCTGTAGAGGTTGTGCTTGTAGGAAAAGAAAAGAAAGATCGCATTATGAATGCAGAGGAACGTCGCATTGTTTCTTACCACGAAGTGGGACATGCATTGGTAAGTGCACTGCAAAAGGATTCGGAGCCAGTGCAAAAGATTACTATTGTTCCAAGAACTATGGGAGCGCTTGGATATGTAATGCAGACTCCGGAAGAGGAAAAGTATCTCAATACAAAGAGTGAATTGGAAGCGATGCTTGTGGAATTCTTGGCAGGGCGTGCGGCAGAAGAATTGGTGTTTGACACTGTGACTACTGGTGCATCGAATGATATTGAACGTGCGACTCAATTGGCAAGATCTATGGTGACTCAATACGGTATGTCAGAACACTTTGGTCTAATGGGATTGGAGTCTATTCAGCATAGATATTTGGATGGACGAGCAGTGTTGACTTGTGGAGAAGCAACAGCAGCAGATATTGACAACGAAGTTATGAAGATGCTCAAGTCTGCTTACGAGGAAGCGAAAAAATTACTTTCAGAAAACAGAGAAGCACTGGACAAGATTGCGGATTATCTCATTGAAAGAGAGACAATCACAGGAAAAGAATTCATGCAATTACTCAGAGAAGTGCAGGGAGAAACGTTTTCCGAAGCGATAGAAGGAGATGCGCTTCCAGAGGCAATGTTTGAAGAATAGAGAAGCTTTACGACAAAGGTTGGTGCATAGGCCGAATCAGAATGATTAACGAATGAAGATGTGTTTTTAACACATCTTTTTTCTTTTGCAAGATTTGTAAGAAACTTAGAGTTTCTTAGATGGTCATTTTACAAAAAGTCACATATAAAAAGCATGTTTGAACAGACCTAGTTCTTAGTGATATTATGTCGTCGACAACCGAGTGAAAGATACTAGAATGCCTAGGCAACTGCGTTCAGAGATGTGATAATGATAGCGTGTCAAAAACTCGCAAACTCAAACAATTTGACGCGCTATCACATTTTCTGAACTGCAGTTGCAAGGCATTCTATAGAATCTTTCAATGTTATCTCGGATATAATATCGCATAAGAACAAAGGGCTGTGAGTTTGCTTTTTGTATGTGTAATAGCTTCTGTAAAATGGGCAACATAGAAACTCTTGTTTCTGAAATCCTGCTTGAAAAAGAAAAAAGATGTAGCAAAAAACATAGCTTCGATGTCTATAGTATGCTTTGACCTATGCACCAACCTTTGTCGTAGAGCCGAAGATGAATCGACAACTTGTTGCAGGTTCCTTTTTGTGTTATCATTAAACCATCGATAAGTATTGGAGAAATGTATGTTTCAGATTGAGGAAGAATTAAAAAAACTCCCGTCAAAACCGGGCGTTTATCTTATGCGAGATGAACAAGACAATATTATATATGTGGGAAAAGCCATCAATCTAAAGAACCGAGTACGTCAGTATTTTCAGACAAGTAGGAATCGAGGGGCAAAGATCGACCAAATGGTTAGGCGGATTCAACGATTTGAGTATATTATTACGGACTCCGAGTTGGAAGCCTTGGTATTAGAATGTAATCTCATCAAAGAACATCGTCCAAGATATAATACGATGTTGATGGATGATAAGGGATATCCATTTATTAAGGTTACAGTCGGCGAAGCATATCCAAGAGTTATGCTCGCAAGAACCATGGAAAAGGATAAGGCAAAATACTTTGGACCTTATACAAGTACAGCGGCAGTGAAAGATACGATTGAACTATTGCGAAAATTGTACCATATACGGAATTGTAATCGAGCATTGCCGAGGGATCTTGGGAAAGAGCGCCCGTGTTTGAATTACCATATTAAGCAGTGCGAGGCACCATGTCAGGGGTATATATCGCAAGAAGAATATGGAGAAAAAATCGAAAAGGTACTCAAGTTTTTGTCGGGGCATTTTGAAGAAGTTCTAAAAGAATTAGATGAAAAGATGAAAGAATCCTCCGAGAACTTAGATTTTGAAAAAGCAATTGAATATCGGGAATTGATTCAGAGTGTAAAGCAGATTGCGCAGAAACAAAAGATTACGGATAGCAAGGGAGAAGATAAAGATATCTTGGCAATTGCTACCGATGAGGAAGATGCAGTTGTGCAGATTTTCTTTATTCGAGGTGGTCGTTTGATTGGAAGAGACCACTTCTTCTTGCAAAATGCGGCGGATGTTTCGAAAAAGGAATTATTAGAGACATTTATTAAGCAGTTTTATGCGGGCACACCTTTTATTCCAGCGGAAATTATGACGCATGAAGAATTAAATGAACAAGAATTGTTGGAACAGTGGCTTTCAGAAAAAAAGGAACATAGGGTTAAAATTATGGTTCCTCAAAAAGGGAAGAAAGAGAAACTCGTAGAGCTTGCTGAGAGAAATGCGGCTATGATTTTGAGTTCAGATAAAGAACGTCTGCGCAGAGAGGAAGGTCGAACCATCGGTGCAGTCAAAGAGATTGAAAGAATTTTGGAACTTGAAAATATTGTTCGCATTGAAGCATATGATATTTCCAATACCAGTGGATTTTCATCTGTTGGTTCTATGATTGTTTACGAAAAAGGAAAGCCAAAGAGAAGTGATTATCGAAAGTTTAAAATCAAGGGTGTGCAGGGACCGAATGATTATGCGAGTATGGAGGAAGTATTAACCAGACGATTTGAACATGGAATGCGCGTTCAAGAGAATACGTTTTCTGCTTTCCCAGATCTGATTATGATGGATGGAGGAAGAGGACAGGTTAATATTGCACTTGAGGTATTAGAAAAACTTGGTTTAGATATTCCGGTTTGTGGAATGGTAAAAGATGATAAGCACCGAACGAGAGGACTCTATTTTAATAATATGGAACTTCCAATTGACCATCAATCCGAAGGGTTTAAATTGATTACACGTATTCAGGATGAGGCCCATCGATTTGCTATAGAGTTTCATAGAAAGCTACGTTCGAAGGGACAGGTGCATTCTATATTGGATGAAATTCCGAATATTGGCCCTACAAGAAGAAAGGCATTGATGAAACATTTTAGTAGCTTGGAGGAGCTAAAAAAGGCTAGTGTAGAAGAACTGAAAGGAATTGCTTCTATGAATGAAAAATCTGCAATAGAAGTGTACAAATATTTTCATTAGTGTTATGATTACAAATAGATAGAAAAAGTGAGGTGGCGAAAATGCCAGGTGTAAAATTGACAAAATTTGTCGAAAAAATGAATTTAAAAAACTGTACCCCTGAGATTGATTTGGCGGGAAAATATATTACTCTTCCAGATGTCAATCGTCCAGCGTTGCAATTGACTGGATATTATGAGCAGTTTGATTCGGAACGCGTACAGATTATCGGGATTGTAGAATCTACGTATTTGGAAACCCTTTCGGCGGAACGGAAAAAAGATATTTACGAGGAATTGTTATCCTACAATATACCATGTCTGATTTTGACATCACAGATTCAACCAGAAGAAGAGTTGCTTCGCAGAGCAAATGAAACAGGAACTCCGATTTTGACTACTGAGAAAAAGACTTCTCCATTTCAAGCAGAAGTGATTCGATGGCTCAATGTACAATTGGCACCTTGTATTTCTATACACGGCGTTTTGGTGGATGTATATGGTGTTGGTGTATTGATTCGCGGAGAAAGTGGTATTGGTAAAAGTGAGTTGGCTTTGGAATTGATTAAAAGAGGACATCGTTTGGTGACGGATGATGCGGTAGAAATTCGAAAGGTCAGCGATGATACACTTGTTGGGTGTGCGCCGAGCATTACGAAGCATCTAATTGAACTTCGAGGCATTGGTATCATTGATATTAAGTCTTTGTACGGTGTACAAAGCGTAAAGGAAACGCAGAACATTGATTTGGTTATCACATTAGAAGAATGGGAAAAAGGGAAAGAGTATGACCGTTTAGGACTTGAAGATGAATATACGGAATTTTTGGGAAATAAAGTGAAATGTCATACGATTCCAATTCGCCCAGGACGTAATCTGGCAGTTATTGTAGAAGCAACGTCAATTAATCATAGACAGACACAAATGGGGTATAACGCAGCGCAAGAGTTGTATCGACGTTTGCAAAAGAGTTTGACACAAGAAAGTGAGGAAGAGATAGAATGGTAGAGAAGAAGTATTGTTTTGGAGTAGATATTGGCGGAACAACGGTAAAGATGGGATTGTTTCAAACGAATGGAACACTTGTTGAAAAGTGGGAGATTCCTACATACACTGAGAATGGTGGAGAGAAGATTCTTCCAGATGTTGCAGTTTCTATTAAGGAAAAGATGAGGGAATGTGGCATAGAAAAAGAAGAAGTTGTAGGTGTTGGAGTTGGTGTTCCAGCAGCGGTTCAAGAAGAAAGTGTAGTGCAGAGCACTGCCAATCTAGGTTGGGGTTACAAAGATGTAAAAGGAGAGTTAGAAGAACTCTTAGGAATTCAAGTGAAAATTGGAAATGATGCCAATGTAGCTGCCTTAGGTGAAATGTGGAAAGGTGGCGGGAACGGATACAAGAATATTGTTATGGTGACACTTGGAACAGGTGTTGGCGGTGGCATTATTTTGGATGGCCGCATCTTAGTCGGAGTACATGGTATTGCAGGAGAAATTGGTCATCTTACCGTAAACGAGGAGGAAACAGAAGTTTGTGGATGTACCAGAAGAGGATGCTTAGAACAATATGCATCTGCCACAGGAATTGTTCGTTTGGCAAAGAGAAGATTAGCACAAGGCACAGAGAATACGGTGTTAAATAAAGATACTGTGACAGCGAAGGATGTTTTTGATGCTGTAAAAACAGGAGATGCAGTGGCAATAGAAGTTGCAGAAGAGTTTGGACGCTATTTGGCAAAAGCACTTAATATCATTGCAATTATGGTAGACCCAGATATGTTTGTGATTGGTGGAGGCGTATCAAAAGCAGGGGATGTGTTGTTCGATTACATTGAGAAGTATTATAAAGAAAAGGCCCTTTGGACGACGAAAGAAGTGAAATTTTCTTTAGCCACATTAGGAAATGACGCGGGTATTTGTGGAGCTGCGAAATTAGTATTAGATGTATAAAAAGAAAAAAGTAAGGATATCTGAAAGAAATTTCAGATATCCTTTTTGTTTGTCTTTTATGGCGTTGGCGTTATACGAGGTTGATTGTTGTTACCTGTATTGCTGCCAGTATTTCCGCCAGTGTTTGTGCCTGTATTGCCGCTAGTGTTTCCGCCAGATGTGTTTCCAGTATTTGGATCTTTAGGAATTTCTGTTGGCTTACAGGTGTTACATGTATCTTTTGGGCCAGTTCCTGTTGCGAAATATTCCGTGTACTTTTCACAATTCGTACCAGCAATTTTTCCGGTTTTCTTACAAATTGTTTTTTGTGTAATTCCCTGTGGCATTTTAAAGGTTTTTCCTTTGTATCCATAGGCGTTGTGAATACGCTGCATTACTTTTCGCCAAATTACTAGATGGAAGTTACCAGCGCCTTCCATTTCTTTGTTGTCATCATAACCACCCCAAACAGAAGCTGATAAATAAGGAGTGTAGCCAGCAAACCAGAGGTCGCGAGTATCTGTCGTTGTACCAGTTTTTCCAGCAGACACGACACCTGAAAGTCGTGCCATACCACCAGTTCCAACTGTTAAAACATCTCGCATAGCACTTGTCATAAGGGCGGCGGTTGTAGCTTTCATAGCTGTGTGTGTCTTTGGAGTCTTTTCTAATAAAACATTACCATCGTGGTCATAAATTTTGGTGTAAAGAATTGGTTCTGTATAAACACCGCCGTTTGCAATAGAAGCATAAGCAGCTGTCAATTCAATATTGTAGACTCCATGTGTAAGACCGCCAAGAGCAGTTGCTTGTCCGGAATCATTGACTGGGTCAAGTGTGGTAAAGGCAAAGTTCTCAGTTAAGTATTTCATACCAAGCTCAGGAGTGATTTCTGTATATTTTTTGACTGAACAAACATTTGCTGAGTGTTGGATACAGTTACGAATGGTCAATGCACCGCGATATCCTCCCCACCAGTTTTTGACATAAACTCCATTTTTATATTTAAACGGAGCATCTTCAATAATGGTTGCTAGTGTATTGTTTTTTGCATCCAATGCTGGAACAAATGTGGATAATACTTTGAAAGTAGAACCAGGTTGTCTCGGTGATTGGGTTGCACGATTCAAACTCATATTGGTTGTCTTTTCTCCACGTCCACCAACCATTGCTTTTACGTGACCTGTGTATTGGTCCATGATTACGATGGAAGATTGTGGCTGAGGAGCAATTGTGATGTTTGTTAAAACCTGATCACCTTCTGCTTGTTTAAGATAAGAAATATATTCTTCTAACATTGCGTTTGCTTTTTCTTTTGAAGAGAAAGTTGAGCCAAACTCTGTGCCATATTTATTCTTCACATAGTTAGCGAGCGATTTGTGATCGTAATGGTTTTGTGTACCATCTGCATGGATGACTGAGATGGCACCAGAAACAGTCCATTCTACTTTCTTTGGATAGTTTGCTGCATTGTTCAATTCTTCTTCGCAGATTTTTTGCATTAACGTATCCTGCGTAGTAATGATTTTCAAACCACCACTGTAAATTGCTTTGTGTGCTTGTTCTTCTGTATATTTAAGCTCTTTGCAAAGGTCTTCAGTAATCTCTTTGATGACCTCATCCAAGAAGTAAGAATTTACACTTAAGTTTGCTTTGTAAACCTCATTTGCAGCTTGGATTCTTGCGTATACATCATCTGCAAGAGCCTCTTCTTTTTCTTTCTCAGAAATAAAACCTTGTGTGCACATATCCTTCAAAACCTTTTCGCGACGCTTTGCATTCGCCTCAGGGTTTGTGATTGGATTGTAACCATTCGGACTTTTTGTGATGGCTGCAATTGTGGCACATTCAGACAAGGTTAAATCTTCTACGTTCTTTCCAAAGTAGCGCTGAGAAGCAGCTTGTACACCTAGGGTATTTTGCCCAAGGTTAATGGTATTGAGATAGTTCTCTAAGATTTGCTCTTTACCAATGGTTTTTTCTACTTTTGTTGCCAAATAGAGTTCTTGGATTTTTCGCTCAACTCTTTGGAATTGGGTTTCTTGGCTAAAGTTAGGAAACGCACTGTTTTTGATTAATTGCTGTGTAATGGTACTTCCACCTTGAGAGAAATTACCACCAGATGTAATTCCGGTAATAGCGGCTCTGGCAACACCCTTCCAATCGACACCTTTGTGCTGATAGAAACGGGAATCTTCCACAGCAATAAATGCATTTTGCAAATTGGTAGGAATCTTTTCTAACGGTTTAAATACACGGTTGGAACCGGCATCTACTAATGTACCGATGACTGTCTTTTCATCATTTGCATACGCTGTTGTTGTGTAAGCGGATGGCTTCAATGTATCTTCTGTAACTACAGGTGCATTATCGATAATCTTCTTAAACAAAATCCCTCCAGCTAGTACTGCAACAATGGCAATGACTAATAAAGCAAGGAGAAATCCACTAAAAGTGAATGATTTTGCTATTCTTTTCGTTTTCTTCGATTTGCGTTGTTGTATAGCTACGCGTCTCAAAGAAGTACTGTTTCTGCCATAATTCATGAGTATGACCTCCTTTATTACAGAGAACATTATAACAAACTTACACTGTGAAATAAAGAAAAATAGGAAAAATTTAAGAAAATGTTATGAAATCTTAAGAAACACTGTTATAGTAATAGAAAAGAAAATAAGGTGAAGAGAAATGCTAAATCAATATAAAACAGTATATTCAGGGGGAGAAGCGGAGATTGTAGAAAAGAAATCTCGATTTATAGCGACGGTGCTTCCTGTGAAAAATGAAGAAGAGGCTCTTGTATTTATTGAGTCTATGAGAAAAAAATATTGGAATGCCACGCATAATTGCTTCGCATATGTAATTGGGGAACATTTTCAAGTCCAGCGCTGTAGCGATGATGGGGAACCAAGCGGTACCGCAGGAAAGCCAATGCTGGATGTTCTTTTGGGCGAAGAAATTCATGATGTGGTGGTTGTTGTGACGCGGTATTTTGGAGGGACACTCCTGGGGACAGGAGGTCTCGTGCGTGCTTATTCTGGGGCGACAAAAGAGGGCCTTGCGGCTAGTAAAGTGATTACAAAAATGTATGGAAAGAAATATTCTATACAGACGGATTACACTGGGCTTGGCAAGATACAATACATTTTGGGGCAGAGAGGACTTACTGTGTTAGATTCTATTTACACTGATAAGGTGAAATTGGAAGTGCTATTACCAGTTGAGGAAGTGAAGTCAGTGCTGGAAGAGATCACGGAAGGTACCAATGGCCAAGCCATTTTAGAAATGAAAGAAGAATGCTATTTTGCAAATATAGATGGCAAAATGCATGTGTTTCAAGAATAGACGAAAAGAGGAAGATGACATATGAAAATGAAACGAGAAGATGTGCGTAATATCGCAATTATTGCCCATGTTGACCATGGAAAGACTACATTGGTAGATGAGTTGTTGAAGCAGAGTGGAGTTTTTCGTGAAAATCAAGAAGTGGCAGAACGTGTGATGGATTCCAATGATATTGAGAAAGAACGAGGAATTACGATTCTTGCAAAGAATACAGCAGTATATTATAAGAATACAAAAATTAACATCATAGATACACCGGGACATGCGGATTTTGGCGGCGAAGTGGAACGTGTGTTGAAAATGGTGAATGGTGTTATCTTAGTAGTAGATGCATTTGAAGGTGCTATGCCACAGACGAAGTTCGTACTGAAAAAAGCTTTAGAAATGGAATTGCCAGTGATTGTGTGTATCAACAAGATTGACCGCCCAGAAGCGAGACCAGATGAAGTGATTGATGAAGTATTAGAACTGTTTATGGACTTAGACGCGTCTGATGAGCAGTTGGATTGTCCGTTTGTTTACGCCTCTGCAAAGGCAGGACATGCCATTTTAGATTTAACGGAAGAACCAGAAAATATGATTCCGCTATTTGAGACTATCTTAGAATATATTCCTGCACCAGAGGGAGATCCGGAGACAGATACGCAGGTTCTTATTAGTACCATTGACTATAACGAATATGTGGGAAGAATCGGAATCGGAAAAGTGGACAACGGAACGATTGCCGTTAACAAAGAAATGGTGGTAGTAAATGCCCACGAGCCAGAGAAACAAAAGAAAGTAAAAATTAGTAAGTTGTATGAATTTGATGGGCTCAATAAGGTGGAAGTGAAGGAGGCGACAGTGGGTGCTATTGTTGCAATTTCTGGTATTGCAGATATCGCCATCGGAGATACTTTGTGCTCGCCGGAAAATCCAGTTGCCATTCCGTTTCAAAAGATTTCAGAACCGACGATTGCAATGCAATTTTTGGTAAATGACAGTCCGTTTGCAGGGCAAGAAGGGAAATTTGTTACCTCTCGTCACTTGCGGGAACGTTTGCTTCGAGAACTCAATACAGATGTCAGTTTGCGTGTGGAAGAGACGGAGAATACAGACAGTTTTAAAGTTTCGGGCCGTGGAGAATTGCATTTGTCGGTGCTCATTGAAAATATGCGCCGAGAAGGATATGAGTTTGCTGTAAGCAAGGCGGAAGTGCTCTATAAAAATGACGAAAAAGGTAAATTATTAGAACCAATGGAGATTGCTTATGTAGATGTGCCAGATGAGTTTACGGGGACAGTCATTGATAAGTTAAGTCAGCGCAAAGGGGAATTACAGAATATGAGTGCTTCCAATGGAGGCAGTACAAGATTAGAGTTCTTAATTCCGGCGAGAGGACTGATTGGATATCGCGGAGAGTTTTTGACGGATACCAAAGGAAATGGTATATTAAACACGATTTTTGATGGATATGCTCCGTATAAAGGAGATATCCAATATCGCAAACAAGGTTCGCTGATTGCTTTTGAAACTGGGGAATCTGTAACCTATGGTCTCTATAGTGCACAGGAAAGAGGAACTCTTTTTATTGGAGCGGGCGAGAAAGTATATGCAGGAATGGTCATTGGGCAGAATGGAAAGACGGACGACATCGAGTTGAATGTCTGTAAAACAAAACATTTGACCAATACCAGAGCTTCAGGTTCTGATGAGGCTTTGCGACTTACAACTCCAAGGACACTTAGCCTTGAAGAAGCTTTGGATTTTATTGATACAGATGAACTGTTGGAAGTGACACCAGTGTCTTTGCGTATTCGAAAGAAAACGTTAGATGCAAGAATGCGGAAACGCGAGAAATTCCAGTAATTGTCAGTCTTTTTAATAGAAAACAATAAATTATCTAAAAACTCATTGATAACTCCTAGAGGAAGAGGTATAATAATTATATACAAAATTTAATAAAAGGAGTTGAATTGCATGAGATTTATTATTAGCGGAAAAAACATCGATATTACACCAGGATTGAGGTCAAGTATCGAACAGAAATTAGGAAAGTTAGAGAGGTTTTTCACTCCTGAAACAGAGATTATTGTAACTTTGAGTGTGGAAAAAGAACGTCAAAAAATTGAAGTTACAATTCCAATGAAAGGCACCATTATCCGTTCGGAACAAGTCAGTGATGATATGTATGTTTCTATTGATTTGGTAGAAGAAGTCATTGAACGCCAACTTTTGAAATACAGAAAGAAGCTTATCGACAAACATCAAGAAAGCGGATATCTCCAAGAAGAGTTCACAGAAACGGTGGATGATTTTGATGAGAATGAGATTCGGATTATCCGAACAAAAAAATTCGGTATGAAGCCGATGTTTCCGGAAGATGCATGTATCCAGATGGAACTGTTGGGGCATAATTTCTTCGTATTTAGCAATGCGGAGACGGATGAGGTCAATGTGGTGTATAAGAGAAAGGATAACACTTACGGTTTGATTGAACCAGAATTTTAATCGATTTGTGACAAATGTCAGGTATAGATTCGTGCATAGTGATTAACAGATGAAGATGTAGCAAAAACCACATTTTTGCAATGTTTATAGTATGCACGAATGTATACCTGACACTTGTTGCAGAACTATTTTGAAAAAAAATTATAAAAGTGGTATATTATGAAATCTCCCTTCATATAAATGTCTAGTGAATAATAAAAGTACAAGACAGAGGAAGGGAGATTTTAAATTCATGTCAGATAAGATTATTGAAAACAACCAAGTAACGATTATTGGAGAGGTGGCCTCCGAATTTGTATTTAGCCACGAAGTGTTTGGAGAAGGATTCTATATGGTGGAAGTGCTAGTGAAACGCCTTAGTAATTCCGACGACCGAATCCCTCTCATGATTTCGGAACGACTTATTGATGTTAGTCAGGATTATACCGGTGAGTATATTATGGTAACTGGGCAATTTCGTTCCTATAATCAACACGATGAACAGAAGAACCGATTGGTACTGTCTGTGTTTGTAAGAGAAGTAGCATTTGTGGAAGAAGAAGTGGACGGAGCAAAAACGAACACAATTCTACTAGATGGTTACATATGCAAACGCCCAATTTATCGTAAGACTCCTCTTGGAAGAGAGATTGCGGATTTACTTTTGGCTGTGAATCGTCCATATGGAAAGTCGGATTATATTCCGTGTATCTGTTGGGGACGAAATGCGCGTTTTGCATCCAGTTTTGAGGTGGGAGAACACGTGCAGGTTCTTGGGCGAATTCAAAGTAGAGAATATGTGAAAAAAATTACGGAAACTGAGACGGAAAAGAGAACGGCTTACGAAGTTTCTGTTAGTAAATTAGAGTGCATTCTAGATTGACAGAAAAGAAGAATGGTGTTAAAATCCTTTAAATAACGATGACAAATGGTATTGGAGGAGAAGCATTATGGCTATTTTCACGGGTGCTGGAGTGGCGATTGTTACACCATTTCATGCAGATGGAAGTATAAATTATGACAAATTAGAAGAATTAATAGATTACCAATGCAATCACGGAACGGATAGTATTGTTATTTGTGGTACGACAGGTGAGTCGCCAACCTTATCAGAAGCAGAACATATGGAATGCGTAAAGATGGCGGTGGAATTTACAAAGGGACGTCTTCCAGTAGTGGCAGGGACTGGTTCAAATAGTACGGCCACGGCTATTGAATTGTCAAAAGCGGCGCAGGAAGCTGGCGCAGATGGACTTTTGATGGTAACTCCATATTACAATAAAGCAACACAAGATGGTTTGGTACAGCACTATACAGCAGTTGCAAATGAAGTGAAATTGCCAATTATTTTATACAGCGTAGCAAGTAGAACTGGATGTAATGTAGCACCAGAGACAGCAGCTACACTCTTTAAGAATGTAGAAAATATTGTGGGAATCAAAGAAGCATCAGGAAATATCTCTCAGGTTGCTAAAATTATGAACCTCACAGATGGAAAGATGGATTTATATTCAGGAAACGATGACCAGATTGTACCATTATTATCACTTGGTGGTATCGGTGTTATTTCTGTATTATCAAATGTGGCACCACAAGAGACACATGATATTTGTGCGAAATTTATGGCGGGAGACCACAAAGGTAGTTTGGAATTGCAACTTCGCGCGCTTCCACTCATTGATGCGCTATTTAGTGAAGTGAATCCAATTCCAGTGAAGAAGGCAATGAACCTTTTGGGATTTGAAGTAGGTGGACTTCGTATGCCACTAACAGAACTTACACCAGCAAATACAGTGAAATTAGAAAAGGCAATGCGCGATTTTGGAATTTTATAAAGGTACATAGAGAAATCCGTGGTTTACACGGGTTTCTTTTCGCTTGATAAGAAACTATGAAGGATAAAGGAGAACAAATATGGTTAAGATTATTATGCATGGATGCAATGGAAAGATGGGACAAGTGGTTACAAAGATTGTAAAAGAAGATGCCCAAGCAGAGATTGTTGCAGGAATTGATAAATATATGGGCATTGCAAATGAGTATCCAGTATTTGATAGTTTGGAAAAATGTGATGTAGAAGGAGATGTGATTATTGATTTTTCCAACGCGTCTTCGACAGATGCATTATTAGATTACTGTGCTCAAAAGAATATTCCGGTTGTTTTATGTACAACAGGATTGTCAGAAGAGCAACTTGCCAAAGTAAAAAAGGCTAGTGAGAAAGTGGCAATATTGAAATCGGCAAATATGTCTCTTGGAATCAATATGTTGTTAAAATTGTTGCAGGAAGCAACAAAGATATTGGCACCGGCAGGTTTTGATATAGAGATTGTAGAAAAACATCACAATCAAAAAGTAGATGCTCCGAGCGGAACGGCGCTTGCATTGGCGGATTCTATCAACGAAGCTTTAGAGCAAGAATATACATATACTTATGATAGAAGTGTGGAAAGAAAAAAACGAGACAAAAAAGAAATTGGAATCTCAGCAGTGCGCGGTGGAACTATTGTGGGTGAGCACGAAGTTATTTTTGCTGGTGAAGATGAAGTGATTGAGTTTAAGCATACGGCATATTCGAAGGCAGTATTTGCTACGGGTGCCGTGGAAGCTGCTAAGTTCTTGAAAGGAAAAGAACCAGGGTTGTATGATATGAAAGAAGTTATTCAATTCTAAAAATGTAAAAAAAATCCATTTCATTTGGTGGTATATATTTATACAAATTGTAGATATTATTAGCGAGAAGAGATTCTTAGAAAATATCACTACATGAAAGGGAGACAATCATGAAAAAGTTTAAAAGAGTAATTCTAACCCTTGCGTGCCTCTTGGTTATCTTTGGAGCAGTTGCATGTGGCAATACTGGTGGCACCAACGATAATGCGACCGGAGATAGAAATAACGATGTCACAGAAGGAACTGACCGTAACCGAGATACAAACGATGGCATCATGAATGATGTTGGAGATGCAGTGGGAGACGGTATAGAGGATGTTGGTGAAGGTGTAAAAGATATAACAGACGGAACTGACAATACTACAAACAATAATCGTTAAGGAGAAAGGAACGTATATCGTTCCTTTTTGCATTGAAATTTTTTGAGATGGAGAAAATGATGAAATTTAGACCATGTATTGATATTCATAATGGGAAAGTGAAACAGATTGTAGGCGGAACTTTGCGGGATGAAGGTGATTTGGCGCAGACGAATTTTACCTCCGAGTACGGTGCTGATTTTTATGCTAAGCTTTATCAAAAAGATGGATTGAAAGGCGGGCATATTATTTTGCTAAATTCCAAGGAATCCGAATATTATAGCATTACCAAAGAGCAGGCAATGTTAGCTCTTAGTGCATACCCAAAAGGATTGCAAATCGGTGGTGGTGTCACGGCAGAAAATGCAAAAGAGTACATAGAGGCAGGAGCAAGTCATGTGATTGTGACATCTTACGTGTTCAAAGATGGAGAAATTTGTTGGGAACATTTAGAAAAGCTAGTGGCAGCAGTTGGAAAAGAGCATATTGTGCTTGATCTTAGTTGTCGCAAGAAAGACGGAGTATATTATGTGGTCACTAACCGGTGGCAGACATATACAAATGTGGAGGTAAATGAACAACTTTTAGATAAATTATCTTCTTATTGTGATGAGTTCTTAGTACATGGCGTGGATGTGGAAGGAAAGGCATCTGGGGTGGAATTAGAACTCGTGAGAATTCTTGCGGATTGGGGACGAATTTCCGTTACATATGCGGGAGGAATTGGCAGCTTGGAAGACCTGAAAGAATTTGAAAAAAATGCAAATGGGAAAATTGATTTCACCATAGGAAGTGCCTTGGATTTGTTTGGTGGGAAAATTCCATATAAAATCATAAAGAATCTCTAAAGTTTATTGAAGAAAAAGGAATTTGATGATACAATGAAATTTGGAGTAAAAACAGGAAAACAAGGAGTAAATAATGAAGTTATTCGAAAAAATATTTGGTACACATAGTGAAAATGAATTAAAGAGAATCTATCCGATTGCAGACCGCATTGAGGCGTTAGATGGCGAGATGCAAGCACTTTCGGATGAGGAACTCAAAGATAAAACAAGACAGTTCAAAGAACGCCTTGCAAACGGCGAAACTTTGGATGACATTCTGCCAGAGGCATATGCAACTGTTAGAGAAGCTGCATGGAGAGTTCTTGGTCAAAAGCATTATCGTGTGCAGTTGATTGGTGGTATTATTCTTCATCAAGGGCGTATTGCGGAAATGAGAACTGGTGAAGGTAAAACACTTACCTCTACACTGCCAGCATATTTGAATGCCCTTACAGGTGAAGGTGTTCATGTAGTTACAGTCAATGACTATTTGGCAAAGCGTGATGCAGATTGGATGGGTGAGATTCATCGTTTCTTAGGACTTACAGTAGGTGTTGTTTTAAATGATATGCAAAACGATGAGCGTCGCGAAGCGTATAATTGTGACATTACTTATGTGACGAACAATGAACTGGGATTTGATTATTTGAGAGATAACATGGTTATCTATAAAGAACAATTGGTGCAAAGAGGCCTTAAGTTTGCCATCATTGATGAGGTCGATTCAGTACTCATTGATGAAGCGAGAACTCCGTTAATTATTTCCGGTCAAAGTGGAAAGTCGACGAAGTTATACGAGGCTTGTGATGTACTCGCAAGACAGTTGATTCGCGGGGAGGCAAGTGGTGAATTTTCAAAAATCAATGCCATCATGGGTGAAGATATCACAGAGACCGGTGATTATGTTGTAAATGAAAAAGATAAGCAAGTCAATTTAACAGAAGATGGTGTGGCGAAGGTAGAACAATTCTTCCACATTGAGAATTTGGCAGATGCGGAACATTTGGAGATTCAACACCATATTACATTAGCACTTCGTGCACATAATTTGATGTTTAGAGATCAGAACTATGTAGTAACGCCGGAAGGCGAAGTTATGATTGTTGATGAGTTTACTGGACGTATTATGCCGGGACGTCGTTATTCGGATGGTCTTCATCAAGCGATTGAAGCGAAGGAACATGTGAAAGTAAGACGTGAAAGTAAAACTCTTGCAACGATTACGTTCCAGAATTTATTTAACAAATTCCAAAAGAAATGTGGTATGACAGGTACTGCTCACACAGAAGAACAAGAATTCCGTGATATCTACGGAATGGACGTTGTAGAAGTACCAACCAATGTGCCAGTTCAGAGAATTGATTTGGATGATGCTGTGTACAAGACACAGAGAGAAAAATTCTTGGCTGTTGTGGATGAAGTTGCAGAAGCTCATAAAAAAGGACAACCTGTTTTGGTTGGTACGATTACCATTGAGACATCTGAACTTTTGAGTAAAATGTTTAAGAAACGCGGCATCCCACACAATGTATTAAACGCGAAATATCACGAGATGGAAGCTGAGATTGTGGCGCAGGCAGGTGTACACGGAGCTGTCACCATTGCGACTAATATGGCTGGCCGTGGTACCGATATTAAGTTGGATGATGAAGCGAGAGCAGCAGGTGGTCTCAAGATTGTGGGTACAGAACGTCATGAATCGAGACGTATTGACAATCAGCTTCGCGGTCGTTCTGGTCGTCAGGGAGATCCTGGTGAATCCAGATTTTACATTTCATTGGAAGATGATTTGATGCGCCTTTTCGGCTCAGAAAGATTGATGACGATATTCAACACATTAGGCGTGGCTGACGGAGAGCAGATTGAACATAAGATGTTGTCGAATGCGATTGAAAAAGCGCAGAAGAAAATAGAAGGAAATAACTTTGGTATTCGTAAAAACCTGTTGGAATATGATCAGGTTATGAATGAGCAGAGAGAGATTATTTACGAAGAGAGACGCCGCGTATTAGATGGAGAAAGTATGCGTGATGTCATCTATAATATGGTCTCTGATTTGGCAGTGGCGATTGTGAATCGTTATGTATCGGCAGAGACAAGTGCAGCAGACTGGGATTTGGATGGACTCAATAAGGAGTTAGAAGCATCTTTCGAACTTGAGGAAATTACGGGAGAAGAGTTTGAAAAATCATCTCCAAAGCAGTTGCAAGAAATGGTGCAAGAACGTGCTGTGGCAGCGTATGAAGAAAAAGAAAAAGAGTTTCCAGAAGAGGAACAAATCCGTGAAGTGGAACGTGTCATTTTGTTGAAAGTGATTGACCGCAAGTGGATGGATCACATTGACGATATGGAGCAACTTCGACAAGGTATTGGACTTCAATCTTATGCACAAAAAGACCCGTTGGTAGAATACAAACTTCTTGGTTATGAGATGTTTGGGGAAATGACAGAGGGTATTACGGAGGATACAGTTCGCACGATCTTCCATGTCAGTGTAGAAAAGAAAGTAGAGAGAGAAGAAGTCGCAAAGGTAACAGGAACAAATAAGGATGATAGCCTTGCGAGAGCACCAAAGAAACGCGAGGAAAAGAAAGTATATCCAAACGACCCATGCCCATGTGGAAGTGGTAAAAAATACAAACAATGTTGTGGCAGAAAATAGTGTAAATGAGGTGAAAACGTGGTTGAATTAGATCAGTTCAAGAGTACATTGAACTCATATGAGGAACCATTGAAGGAATTGAGGGATTCACTTTGACCTAGCTGGAAAAGAGAAGCGGGTGGAAGAATTAGAGAGAAAAATCGAGGAGCCAGGTTTTTGGGACCGAGCAGAAGAATCCCAGCATGTTATGAAAGAATTGAAAGGGCTAAAAGATTTGTTGGAGCAGACGGGACAAATGTCTACCCAGTTTGAAGACATTGGCCTTTTGATAGAGATGGCATACGAAGAAAATGACGAGGCTATGATTCCAGAAATTGAAGAGGAATTACAAGCCTTTGAAGTGGCATTTGAAGAAATGCGTATTCAAACGTTGTTGTCGGGGGAATATGATAAAGATAATGCGATTGTCACACTTCATGCAGGAGCTGGAGGAACAGAGTCTTGCGACTGGGCAAGTATGCTTTACCGTATGTATAATCGATGGGCAGAACGGAAAGGATTTTCAGTAGAAGTGCTAGATTATCTGGATGGCGATGTAGCTGGTATTAAGGCGGTTACATTCCAAGTAAACGGGGAAAATGCTTACGGGTACTTGAAAGCAGAAAAAGGTGTGCATCGTCTGGTTCGAATCTCGCCATTTAATGCAGCAGGAAAACGTCAGACTTCATTCGCATCCTGCGATGTGGTTCCAGACATTGAGGATGATATTGATATTGAAATTAATGAAGATGATTTGCGAATCGATACTTATCGAGCAAGTGGCGCGGGTGGGCAGCATATCAACAAGACGTCTTCGGCAGTTCGAATCACACATCTTCCGACAGGAATTGTAGTTCAATGCCAGAATGAGCGCTCGCAGCACAGTAACAAAGATAAAGCGATGCAAATGTTAAAGGCAAAGTTATATTTGCTAAAAGAACAGGAGCAGGCAGATAAGGTATCTGATATTCGAGGAGAAATCAAAGAAATTGGCTGGGGAAATCAGATTCGTTCCTATGTAATGCAGCCATACACCTTAGTAAAAGACCATAGAACCAACGCAGAGATTGGCAATGTGTCCAGTGTGTTGGATGGGAATATAGACATATTTATTAACGCTTATTTGAAAGAAATAGGGAGGTAACAGTATGATAAAAATCGCAGTTTTAGGATACGGAACCGTAGGTTCTGGTGTGGTGGAAGTAATTCAAACAAACCAAGAGGTAATAAATGCGCGTATCGGAGAGGAGCTAGATATTAAATACATTCTTGACTTAAGAGAATTTCCGGGTTCTCCAGTGGAACATTTGATTGTGCATGATTTTGAACAAATCTTGAATGATGAAGAAGTAAAAATTGTGGTAGAAGTAATGGGTGGAATCGAGCCAGCGTACACTTTTGTAAAGAAGAGCTTGCTTGCAGGTAAGAGCGCAGTGACATCAAATAAAGCATTGGTGGCAAAGCATGGTGCCGAACTTCTTGCTATCGCAAAAGAAAAGAATTTGAACTTCTTATATGAGGCAAGCGTTGGAGGAGGTATTCCGATTATTCGTCCACTTGCAACTTCTTTGACAGGCGATGTTGTGGAAGAAATCACCGGTATCTTAAATGGAACAACAAACTATATGATGAGTAAAATGTTCACTGAAGACGCTGATTATGATGCTGTTTTGAAAGAAGCACAAGATTTAGGATTTGCAGAGAGAGATCCAAGTGCAGACGTAGAAGGACACGATGCTTGTAGAAAGATTGCAATTTTGTCTTCTATTATTTCTGGAAAAACAGTTGATTTTGAAGATATTTATACCGAAGGTATTACGAAGATTACTTTGGCAGATATCCAATATGCAAAGGCCATGGATATGAAGATTAAACTCTTGGCTTCATGTAATCGTGAGGGTGAGAAAGTGTGTGCAATCGTTGCACCGCATATGGTTTCTAAAGACCATCCACTCTATAATATTGAGGGCGTATTCAATGCGGTATTTGTAAAAGGAAATATGCTTGGAGATTCCATGTTCTATGGTAGCGGAGCTGGAAAACTTCCTACCGCAAGTGCTGTTGTTGGGGATATAGTCGAAGCAGCTAAGAATCCAGCAAAGAGTATGATGGCAACGTGGGATGCAGAAAAGTTAGAATTAATTGAAAAAGCAGATACTACAAAGAGATTCTTTGTGAGATTTAAAGGAGCAGAAGCAGAATGGAAAGAAAAACTCCAAGATGCTTTTGGAACAATTGAGGTTATGAACTTAGCAGAGGGAAACGATGAGTTTGCATTTGTGACAGAAGTGATGAGCGAAGGTGCATATGAAAGCGTGGCAGCTAACTTCCCGCAAATTTGCCAAATGATTCGTGTAAAATAACAGATTGAGGATGTAATGACATGAAATATATCATTGTTTTAGGAGATGGAATGGCAGATGAGCCATTGGAGGTCCTTCAAGGAAAGACACCACTGGATGTTGCAAATAAACCAGGAATGGATGCGTTGGCAAATCAAGGAGAAGTGGGACTTACCTGTATGGTTCCAAAGGGGATGTCACCAGGAAGTGACACAGCCAATTTGTCTGTGATGGGATACAATCCCAAAATATATTATACAGGTCGTTCGCCGTTGGAAGCGCTGAGTATCGGCGTGGATATGGAGGCGACCGATGTATCTCTTCGCTGTAACATCGTTACCTTGTCAGAAGAGGAAGATGTATACGAAGAGCGCACCATTATTGATCATAGTTCGGGAGAAATTTCTACAGAAGATGCGGCAGTACTTATTGAGGCGCTCAAAGAAGGATTGAAACGTGAAGGATATGAATTTTACGTTGGAACTAGTTACCGTCATCTTTTGGTGTGGAAAAATGGCAAAGTAGTGGAATTGACACCACCACATGATATTTTGACTCGCACAATTGGAGAATATCTCCCACAAGATGAAGTACTGCGTGAGATGATGAAGAAAAGTTATGATATTCTGGTAAATCATCCAATTAACGTGAAACGAAAAGAAATGGGATTAAATCCTGCCAATTCCGCGTGGTTCTGGGGGGCTGGTACAAAACCGGCTTTGCAAGATTTCTATGATAAAACAGGAAAGAAAGGTGCCATGATTTCAGCAGTAGACCTTCTCAAAGGGATTGCTGTTGGAAGTGGTATGGATATTATAAAAGTGGAGGGTGCTAATGGCGGTCTTCACACAAACTATACAGGGAAGATGGAAGCAGCAGTGGATGCGCTGTTACATAAAGGTTATGATTTTGTCTATATCCATGTAGAAGCACCGGATGAGATGGGACATCAAGGTCTTGTGAATGAGAAGATACAAGCGATTGAAAAGATTGATGAGTTTATCGTAAGACCGTTGGTTGCGAAGATGGATGCATCGGGAGAAGATTATCGTATCTTGGTACTTCCAGACCATCCAACACCGATTTGTATTCGTACCCATACAGCAGGACCAATTCCTTATGTACTTTATGACAGTAGAAAGTCGTTGGGGCAATCTGCGGCATATAGCGAAGGTATTGCGGCAGAGAGTGGAATATTGAAAGAAGATGGATATCAACTCATAGATAAGTTGTTTCAAGATTAGGAGGAAGCGATGTTAATCGTTAAAAAATTTGGAGGCAGTTCGGTTGCAAACAAAGAACGTATTTTTAATGTTGCAAGGCGATGTGTGGAAGATTATAAAAAGGGACACGATGTGGTCGTTGTACTCTCTGCTATGGGAGATACCACGGATGAACTCATTTCCCTTGCGAAAGATATCAATCCAAACGCATCAAAGCGCGAGATGGACATGCTTTTAACTACAGGAGAGCAGGTGTCGGTAGCATTGATGGCAATGGCAATGCAAGCTATGGATGTGGCAGCAGTGTCATTGAATGCTTTTCAAGTTGCCATGACTTGTACTTCGCGATATGGGAACGCCAGATTTAAAAGAATCGACTCGGAGCGTATCTTGAATGAATTGGATGCTAGAAAAATTGTTATCGTAACAGGATTTCAAGGTGTCAACAAATTTGGAGATTACGTAACAGCAGGTCGAGGTGGCTCGGATACGACAGCTGTAGCATTGGCGGCAGCACTTCACGCAGATAAATGTGAAATATACACGGATGTGGATGGAGTGTTTACTGCAGACCCAAGAGTCGTGCCAAATGCAAGAAAGATAGATGCAATTACTTATGATGAGATGTTGGAACTTGCAACATCAGGCGCAAAAGTATTGCACAGTCGTTCGGTAGAACTTGCGAAAAAGTATGGTGTTCAAATGGTGGTTCGTTCTAGCTTAAATGAATCGGAAGGAACTATCGTGAAGGAGGTAGTGAAGATGGAAAAAATGTTAGTAACTGGTGTGGCATCAGATAAGAATACTGCAAGAATCTCAGTGCTTGGTGTCTCAGATAAGCCGGGTGTAGCCTTTAAGATATTTAATAAATTAGCAAAAAGTCATATTAATATCGATATTATTTTACAGTCTGTGGGACGCGATGGAACAAAAGACATTTCTTTTACCGTTTCTCAAGATGACTTAAAAGAAGCGATTCAAGTGTTAGAGGAGAACAAAGAAGCGCTTACCATCAAAGAAATCAAATACAATGCAGATGTTGCAAAAGTCGCTATCGTGGGCGCTGGAATGATGAGTAACCCAGGTGTGGCATCTCAGATGTTCGAGGCATTATATAACTCGGGAATTAATATCAATATGATTTCGACTTCAGAAATACGAATTACAGTACTCATTGATGAAAAAGATGTGGACCGCGCGGTGCGGGCTATTCATGAGAAATTTGCTTTAGAGGAAGCATAGGAAGAGGGTGTATGAAAAATACACCCTCTTTTATTAATTGCAGTTACACTTTGGAGACATATCAAATGCTGGGTTAATCGCATAGAAGTTCTTACTGTCAAGATTGTCTTGCACAATTCTTAAACTTTCGCCAAAGCGCTGATAATGTACAATTTCTCGCTCGCGAAGGAAACGAATTGGGTCACAGATTTCTGGGTCGTGAATCAAGCGTAAAATGTTATCGTAAGTTGTGCGGGCTTTTTGTTCTGCAGCCATATCCTCATGCAAATCTGTAATCGGGTCGCCTTTCGATTGGAAATAAGTTGCGGTGAAAGGTGTTCCACCAGCTGATTGTGGCCAGAGTCCCAAGGTGTGATCCACATAGTACTTGTCAAAGCCGGATTTTTGAATTTCTTCCATAGATAAATCCTTCGTCAATTGATAGACGATAGAGCTGATGATTTCCATATGAGCGAGTTCTTCCGTTCCAATATCAGTTAAAATACCAGTGACTTCCTTATAAGGCATGGTATATCTTTGAGATAAGTATCTCATAGATGCAGCAAGTTCCCCGTCCGGTCCACCGAATTGGCTCATAATAACTTGTGCTAATTTTGCATTGGTTTGTGTGATTTTTACAGGGTATTGCAAACGTTTTTCATAAATCCACATAAATTAACATCCTCCTTCCTGCCATGGCCATGGTTCATTGATCCAATTCCACCTGTCTGAGCAGGATTCCACGGTAGTGTCTACCGTTAAAGGACCATAATATTTCGCATATTCATCAAGGGCTTGGTTACGCAGTTTACTGTATTCGTGGAAATATTCCAACGCCTTTGTATCCGTTGGATGTGTATCGAGGAAAAGCTTCACGTCGTCTACAGCAAAACTAACAGCATAAATCCAATTCATTAATTCATTTCTGCAAGGTTTATTTGTCATCGTTTCGCTCCTCCTTTCCCGAGAAAAGGAAGATTGAGTTCTTGAAAAATAGTACCGCAGTGTAATGCTTTTTCAGTTTCGTATATATCACGCCATTCTTGCCATGGAACATATGCCATTGCCAGTGGTTTGTCACACCAAGGAGAAGGAGTAGGAGCAGGCATATGTCTATGCATAGAATAAGGCATTGCGTTGCTTCTATAATTTTGCATAATGATTTTCCTTTCATATCTTGTTCTGATATTAATGTATGATTTTTCTATAAAACTGTTCCTAACAGGTTGTTTTTAACTTCGATTCTCGTTATAATGATTCATATGAACGTGCGAACGTGAATGAATTTGGGGAGTATGAAAGTGAAAAGAGAAAGGGAAGAACATAAAAAAGTTCATTATTTTGACTATAGCTTGGTGGCGATTGTCATTTTTCTATTGTGTTTTGGGCTGATTATGCTGTATAGCGCAAGCTCTTATAGTGCGCAGGTGGAGAATGGGAACAGTATGCATTATTTGTTCCGACAGGCATTTTTTAGCGCTGTGGGATTTTGTGGGATGATTATTATCTCTAAAATCGATTACCATCGGTTTGCGAAATGGGCGAAGTGGGCATATATATTTTCTTTTATTGCCATGGCATTGGTTTTGACACCGCTTGGAAAAGAAGTGAATCATTCGAGAAGATGGATTCGACTGCCGTTTAACCAGTCTATGCAACCATCGGAATTCACAAAGATTGCGGTTATCATTTTTATACCAGCATTGCTTTGCTATGCGGCAAAAAAACTGGATGATAAATATGCGTATATCAAAGTATTTTTAGCTGGTGTTGGTGCTTTTTTGGGTGTATTTATCTTGACAGATAATTTAAGTACGGCGATTATTGTTTTGGGAATTTCTTGTGTTATGATATTTATAGCGCACCCAAAGACAGCGCGATTTTTTGGCTTAGGTGCCCTTGGTGTCGTTCTAGTGGCGGTGGCAGTTAAAATAATAGAGGAGTATACGAAGCGAAAAGAGGAGTATAACTTTCGTCTAAACAGAATTTTAGTGTGGTTGCATCCGGAACAGCATTTGGATAACGGTGGATACCAAGTGATGCAAGGATTATATGCTGTAGGGTCTGGAGGATTCTTTGGAAAAGGATTGGGAAACAGTGCGCAGAAGATGGTAATTCCAGAAGCACAAAATGATATGATCTTGGCGATTATATGTGAGGAACTGGGTGTATTTGGTGTGATTGTTCTCTTTACAATGTTTGGGATTTTATTACATCGATTGTTGTACATAGCAAAACATGCGCCAGATAGATATGGCTTTTTGATGGTCACAGGGATTTTTGCACATGTTGCCTTGCAGGTGGTTTTAAATGTAGCGGTTGTACTTAATGTTATTCCGACAACGGGTATTACCTTACCGTTTGTAAGTTATGGTGGAACATCCACGTTGTTTCTTATGGTAGAAATGGGAATTGCCCTTAGCGTTTCAAATCGAATAGAGTTTGACGTGCCAGAAGAAACGTGATATAATAGATTCAATATAGTACTGGAGGATTGATTAGAAATGAGTCAGGAAAAAGTTGCAAAATATAAAGAAGCGAAAGCGAATCGAAAAGAGATTATGAAGAAAGCAAAAAGGGATAAGTTAATTAGCAATTGCTTGTTTGCATTGATTCCGATTGCGCTGGTTGCAGTGATTGCTTTGGGAGTGTTCAGTACATATAAGGATACAAGACCAAGACCATCGGTAGATGTTAATTATACAACAATCAGCGACTTTGATGATAAGATGATGGAGTAATATCAAGTAATGAGATTAAGAGAATGTATTTTTGTACATTCTCTTTTTTTGTGCAAAATTTTAAAAAAACTATTGAAATACACAAAAAAGTGGTTTACAATGTTCCTAAGTGGTGGAAAGTGGTGAATAGTGGTAGAAAATGGGGCGTAAGTGGCAGGCCCTTATGAAAGAAGGTGAGTTCATTGTTGACAGGAGAATTTAATCATAGCATCGATGCCAAAGGGAGATTAATTATCCCTTCTAAGTTTCGTGAAATCCTAGGGGAGGATTTTGTAATCACGAAAGGAATGGATGGATGTTTATTTTTGTATCCTCACAATGAATGGAAAATCTTCGAAGAAAAACTAAGAACCTTACCGCTCACTAACAAAAATGCAAGAACCTTCACTCGCTTTTTCTTGGGAAGCGCAGTAGATGGTGGCCTTGATAAACAAGGCAGAGTTTTAATTTCTTCAGCCCTTAGAATGTTTGCAAACTTGGAGAAAGACGTTGTTCTAGTAGGGGTGCTGGACCGCGTGGAAATCTGGGATAAAGCAAAATGGGATGAAAACAATGCGATTGTTGAAGGAAATATGGATGAAATCGCCAGTCAGATGGAAGAGTTGGGACTTAGTATTTAATTCTTTCGATATGGTGAGGAGGTCTTTATGGAATTTAAACATACGTCAGTATTGTTAGAAGAAACCGTAGGTGGTCTGAACATCAAGCCAGACGGCATTTACGTAGATGGAACGCTTGGTGGAGGTGGACATGCCTATGAGGTGTGTACACGGCTTAACAGCAAGGGGAGATTTATAGGTATAGACCAGGATGAAGCAGCAATTAAAGCTGCAGGCATCCGCTTACGTGACTTCGGGGAGAGAGTTACAATAGTCCGAAGCAACTATTGTGATATGAAGTTGCGGCTTCAAGAATTAGGCATTGACAAAGTAGATGGGATCGTGCTTGATCTGGGCGTATCGTCTTATCAATTAGATACGGCAGAGCGAGGATTCTCCTATCGGGTAGATGCACCTTTGGATATGCGGATGGATAGACGTCAAGTAATGACGGCCAAAGACATCGTCAATGACTATAGTGAGATGGACCTTTTTCGAATTATTCGCGACTATGGGGAAGATAAGTTTGCGAAGAATATTGCAAAGCACATTGTGATGGAAAGAGAAAAAGGTCCTATCGAAACTACAGGACAATTAATTGAAATTATTAAACGTGCCATTCCAATGAAATTTCAAAAGACAGCAGGGCATCCTGCAAAAAGAACATTTCAGGCGATTCGTATTGAATTGAATCGCGAATTGGAAGTTCTTCGAGATACGTTGGATGACATGATTGAATTGCTAAATGAAGATGGAAGAATTTGTATTATAACATTTCATTCCTTAGAGGACCGTATTGTGAAGAGTATTTTTAAAAGAAATGAAAATCCATGTACGTGTCCAAGTCATTTCCCAGTTTGTGTCTGTGGGAATGTGCCAAAAGGAAGAGTGGTTACAAAGAAACCGATTCTTCCAAGCCAAGAAGAACTAGAGAATAATAGCCGATCAAAAAGCGCAAAACTTCGTATTTTTGAGAGGGCTTAACGCGAATAGATTTATGTTGGGGGAAAGATTCGATGTCAACTTATGTTCATGGCAACGTAGTTCGAAAAGAGGCTACGCCGGCAAGAGAGAGAACACAAACACGTTCGAGACGTCGCGCACGTTTGGAACGTCATAAAGTTTTACATATGAATCGCGGATATGTTGTATTTCTTGCAGTTGCAGCAATCGCGGCATTGCTTTTGTGCGTGTTGTATTTGCAATTGCAGTCGAATGTTTCAAAACGTTCACAATATATCACTAAATTGCAGATGGAAATTGCGAATGCAAAAGAAGAAAACACTACGAAAGATAATGAAATTGTCAATTCTATGAATTTGGAAGAGATTCATGATATGGCAATGAACGAGTTTGGAATGGTTTATGCTACTCCAGAACAAGTAATTGAATATAGCAGTCCAGAAGAGGAATCTGTGAAAATTTATTCTGGCATTCCAGATAGTGGGATTTTGGCAAACTCTGAGGTCGTAAAATAAGAAGGTGAAATGAATGGCAAAAAAGAGACATAGAAAAAGGTCGCCAATTCGTTTAAAAATCACTAAATTAATGAAAACAAAGCTAGTATTGTTGTTTGGAGCAATCATACTAGCTTTTGCTTTCTTAGTGATAAGAATTACTTATATCAATGCAAAAAATGGCGATAAGTATTCAAAAATTGTATTAGACCAACAACAATATAATAATAGGACGATAGCATTTAAACGAGGGGACATTCTCGATAGAAACGGAACTGTGATTGGAACAAGCAAACGCGTTTACAATGTTATTTTTGATGGTGCGATTTTAGCAACATATAAAGAAGAAGATAAAAAACAAGCGATTCGACAATCAAAGGATGCCCTAGAGGAATGTTTTGATATCGATGGAAAAGTTGTTGATGAAATTGTGAAAAGCGACAATAAGAGTCCGTACATTAAACTAAAAAAGCAAGTGAGTTATGATGATGCTCAGAAATTCAAAGAATTAGCCAATGATAAAGAAAATTACAAGTACCTTGCTTCTTGTGTTTGGATGGAGGACGATTATATTCGTATGTATCCATACGGAACGTTGGCATCTGATGTTATTGGATTCACGGTGTCAGGAAACGTAGGAAATGCAGGAATTGAGGCATCATATAATCAAATTTTAAACGGAACCAATGGGCGCGAGTATGGATATTTGGATACAGATTCCTTTGTGGAGCGTACAGTAAAGAATCCGGTGAACGGGAAAAATATTGTATCAACAATCGACATTACTTTACAAAGCATTGTAGAGAAGCATATTTTAGCTTTTAACGAAGAGCATAAAAACGAAGCGCGAAGTGGTGAGGGGAGCGAAAATACTGCTGTAATTATTATGAATCCAAATACAGGAGAAATTTTAGCAGAAGCATCCTATCCGAATTTTGATTTAAATAATCCAAGAGATTTAACGAAATATTATTCACAGGAAACACTAGACAATTTAAAAGAAGAAGAAAGACTCAAGTTGATGAACAAACTGTGGAAAAATTTCTGCGTGAGTGACACGTATGAGCCAGGGTCGGTAATGAAACCATTTACGATGTCGGCGGCATTAGAGGATGGAACTTTGTCGGGTGGTGAGTATTATAATTGTCCGGGATACCGCATAGTAGCAAAACAAAAAATCAAGTGTCATTTACATTCGGGTCACGGTTCTCAAAGTTTGAGTGATGGTATTGCAAATTCATGTAACGCTGTTATGATGGATATCGGTGCATCCATGGGCGCGAAAAATTTTGTGAAATATCAAAGCGTATTTGGTTTTGGACAAAAGACGGGTATCGATTTACCAGGGGAAGCGGAGACGGCAGGACTTCTTTATTATGAGAATAATATGGGACCTGTAGAACTTGCGACCAACACGTTCGGTCAAGGATTCAACGTGACAATGACACAGATGGTTAGTGGATTTGCTTCGCTAATTAATGGTGGAAATTATTACAAACCACATGTTGTAAAACAGATTCAGGATGAAAATGGAAATGTTATCGAAAATAAAAGCCCTGTGTTGCTGAAAAAGACGGTTTCTGAGGAGACATGTAGGCAAATACGTACATATATGAAGCAGACGATGACTACAGGAACGGGAAAAAGGGCGCAGATTGAAGGCTATAGTATTGGCGCAAAGACTGGTACAGCAGAAAAACTTCCACGTGGAAATGGCGAATATTTGCTGTCGTTTATGGGATTTGCACCTGCGGACAACCCGGAAGTTTTAATCTATGTGGTTGTGGATGAGCCAAATGTAGATGACCAATCATTGGGTATTTATGTTGTGGAATTGTCGAAAAAGATTATGGAAGAAGTATTCCCATATTTGAATGTTACTAAAACAGAATAATCATAACCTCGCAAAGGTGTACATAAATATAAACAACACTTTTGCGAGGTTTTTTTATGAGAAATAAGACGTATAATCGCAGAAAAATTTTAATAGTATTTTCCTTTGCAGTAGTAATGCTACTGGTGCTAATAGGAAGATTGACATATTTGATGATTTTTAAGGCGGATTACTATCAAGAAAGAGCAGAAGAACTTCACGAAAGGGAAAGGTCTATCAAGGCTGCGAGAGGCGAAATTGTGGATGCAAATGGGGTGGTTCTGGCAACGAATCAGACGGTGTGTACGATTTCAGTTATTCATAGCCAACTGAAAAATTCAGAACAGGTAATCCAAGTATTATCGCAAGAATTGGACCTTGATATTCAGACTGTGAGAAAGAAGGTCGAGAAGATTTCTTCCAGAGAATTAATTAAATCAAATGTGGAGAAGTCCGTGGGAGATAGAATTCGCGAATATGAGTTAGCAGGGGTAAAGGTGGATGAGGATTATAAGCGTTATTATCCCTATGACGAATTGGCATCCAGGGTTTTGGGATTCACAGGAAGCGATAATCAGGGAATTATAGGTTTGGAAGTCAAATATGACGAATATTTAAAGGGGCAAAATGGAACGATTTTAACTACCACAGATGCGAGAGGGATTGACTTGGAAGGTATTGCAGAAGAGCGAATGGAACCCGTTGCAGGTCGGACGCTTCAGGTCAGTATTGACTATAATATTCAATCCTATGCACAGCAAGCCGCCGAGAAGGTAAGAGAAGAGAAAAAAGCGGACCAGGTAGCGATGATTCTTATGAATCCTCAAAATGGGGAAATTATGGCGATGGTCAATGTGCCGGAGTTCAATTTGAATGAGCCGTTTTCCCTAGAAACAATGGAACTAGAGAAAGCACCAGTAGATGAAGAGGAACGCCAAAAATTACTGAATCAAATGTGGAGAAATACCTGTATTAATGATACTTATGAACCAGGTTCTACATTTAAAACGTTTACGGCGGCGGCTTGTTTTGAAGCGGGATTGCTAAAGGCCAGTGATACGTTCTATTGCCCGGGATATCGGGTGGTAGAAGACCGTAGAATTCGTTGTCATAAAGCAGGCGGTCACGGTTCGGAATCGTTTGTGGAGGGAATACAAAACTCTTGCAATCCTGTGTTTATGGAACTTGGCGCAAGGCTTGGCGTGGAACGGTTTTACCAATATTTTAAGAAATTTGGGGTAATGGAAAAAACAGGAGTAGATTTGCCGGGGGAAGCAGGAACGATTATCCACAAGCAGGAAAATGTGGGGCCAGTGGAATTGGCAACCATGTCTTTTGGTCAATCTTTTCAAATTACGCCATTGCAATTGGCAACTATGGTAAGCACCATTGTAAATGGGGGAAAAAGAGTCACGCCTCATTTGGGAGTGCGTATATTAGATGGGGATGGAAATATTATCAAGAATTTTTCCTATGACTCAAAGCAGGTGATGTCGAAAAAAACTTCTCAGCAAATGCAAGAATATTTGGAGAGCGTTGTGTCAGAAGGGACAGGGAAAAATGCCTATATCGATGGCTATGAAATCGGTGGAAAAACAGCCACCTCGCAAACGCTGCCAAGAAGTGCTCACAAATATATTTCCTCTTTTGTGGGATTTGCACCGGCTGAAGAACCAAAAGTTTTAGCACTTGTTGCAATTTATAATCCCCAAGGAATTTATTATGGAGGAACAGTCGCGGCACCTGTGATTCGCACTGTTTTTGAGAATATCTTACCGTATCTGGGGATTGAAAAGGCAGGGGAATAGTTGTATACTATATTCGTTATAAAAAACAACAAAAGAGATAAAGAGGTGTGTTATGGAATATAAATTTATTGTGCCAGTATTAATTTCGTTTGTTCTCAGTGTCATATTAGGACCGGTTATTATTCCGATTCTTAGAAAACTGAAAATGGGGCAGACAGAGCGAGCAGAAGGTGTGCAGTCTCATTTAAAGAAAGCGGGAACTCCAACGATGGGTGGAGTGATTATATTGGCGAGTATTGTTATCACATCTTTGTTTTTTATCAAAGATTATCCGAATATTATTCCGATTGTGTTTGTGACACTTGGATTTGGAATCATTGGATTTTTGGATGACTATTTAAAGGTTGTGTTAAAACGTTCAGATGGACTTTTGGCATGGCAAAAGATGGCTCTGCAGATTTTGGTAACAGGTGTTTTTGCGTTCTATGTTATAAAATTTACAGATATTGATTTGGGACTTCGAATCCCATTTGTAGGGGGAGATCCGATTGACCTAGGCATTTTGACGATTCCACTTATGTTCTTTGTTATGATTGGAACGGTAAATGGTGTGAATTTTACAGATGGATTGGATGGTCTTGCCTCAAGTGTTACAGTGTTAGTGGCCACGTTTTTCACTGTCGTAGCAATTGGTACGAAAAGTGGGATAGAGCCTGTTACTTGTGCTGTTGTAGGCGCTTTGTTGGGATTTTTGTTATTCAATGTATATCCAGCAAGCGTATTTATGGGCGATACAGGTTCCTTGGCGCTAGGTGGATTTGTGGCGGCAACTGCGTATATGTTACAGATGCCATTGTTTATAGTGATCGTGGGCGCTATTTATTTGATTGAAGTATTGTCAGTTATTATACAAGTGTCATATTTTAAAATGACAGGTGGTAAGCGTATCTTCAAAATGGCACCGATACACCATCATTTTGAGTTGTGTGGATGGTCTGAAACGAAGGTTGTAGCAGTATTTTCAATAATTACAGCAATTTTGTGTCTCATTGCATTAATGGCAATGTAGAGACGGGGGGATAACAATGGAGCATAAGAAGGTACTTGTTTTTGGCTCTGGAATTAGTGGCATTGGCGCAGCTAATTTGTTGGCAAAAGTAGGAAAAGAAATCATTCTATATGACGGAAATACAACAATAGATGTGGAAAAGTTAAAGGCACAGTTAGAAGAGCCTGAGAAAGTAGAGATTCTGTTAGGTGAACTGAAAGAAACTGTGATGGAATGCATCGAACTTGTGGTTATGAGCCCAGGTGTACCAACGGATATTCCGGTTGTGAACCAGATGAGAGGCAAGGGACTTCCAATCTGGGGAGAGATAGAACTGGCATATGCTTACGGAAAAGGGGATGTGCTGGCAATTACAGGGACCAATGGAAAGACAACAACAACTGCACTTTTAGGTGAGATTATGAAAAACTATAAGGAGCAGGTATTTGTAGTAGGAAATATAGGGAATCCATATACAACCGCGGCAATGGAAATGACAGATGAAAGCATTACTGTGGCGGAAGTGAGTAGTTTCCAATTGGAGACCATTCATAAGTTTCGTCCGCGTGTAAGTGCGATTTTAAATATTACTCCAGACCATTTAAATCGTCATCACACGATGGAGGCGTATATTGCTGCAAAAGAAGATATCGCTAAGAATCAAACCATAGAAGATACTTGCGTATTGAACTATGAAGATGAAGTGACACGTAAGTTTGGGGATGCCTTGCATTGCAACGTACTTTATTTTAGTAGCCAGCGTAAGTTGGAACGTGGTATTTATTTAGAAAATGGTAATATCATATATAAAGACACAGAAGAAATTGGCCTTTGCCACGTGGAGGAATTACAACTTCTAGGGACACACAATTATGAAAATGTTATGGCGGCTTCAGCAATGGCGTTGGCATATGGGGTTCCTGCAGATGTGGTTCGCGAGACAATCAAAAGCTTTGCAGGTGTAGCTCATCGTATTGAGTTTGTATGTGAAAAGAATGGGGTTACATATTACAATGACTCGAAAGGAACCAATCCAGATGCGGCAATTAAAGGAATCCAAGCCATGAATCGAAAGACTCTATTGATTGGCGGTGGCTATGATAAGGATTCCGAATACGAAGAATGGATTGAAGCATTTGATGGCAAGGTGAAGTATCTGGTGCTTTTAGGACAGACAAAAGAGAAGATAGCAGCCGCAGCAAGAAGTGTAGGGTTTGAACAGATTGTTATGGTAGAAAGCTTGGAAGAGGCTGTTCGAGTATGTGCTGATTTGGCAGAAGAAGGCGATGCAGTTCTTTTGTCACCTGCCTGTGCAAGTTGGGGTATGTTCAAAAATTATGAAGAACGAGGAGATAAGTTTAAAGAATTTGTAAACGCTTTATAAGAGGTGAAGAGCATTGGCAAAACCCAAAAAGAAAAAGGCATTTGACTATGGCCTTTTACTTGTGGTTATGATTCTTATTGTGGTAGGTCTGGTTGTATTATATAGCACCAGTTCATACAACGGGAGAGTCAAGTTTCAAGACGAGTTTTATTACTTAAAGAAGCAAGTTTTTGCAACGACGTTAGGGATTTTGTGTATGTATATCGTAGCAAGAATTGATTATCACGTGTGGCAAAAATATGCCGTTTTTCTCTATGTGGTATCACTCATTCTTTCTCTAGCAGTTCTTTTTTTCGGAGATGAATATAATGGGTCCAAAAGATGGTTGTCTTTTGGACCTTTATCATTTCAACCGTCAGAGTTTGCAAAACTTGCAGTCATTCTGTTTTTGGCAAAATTGATTGTACAGTGCGATAAAAAAATGAAGAAAATGAAGACACTTCTTCTAGTGATGTTATCTATCCTTCCCATAGTGGGGTTGGTAGGAACGAACAACCTTAGCACGGCGATTATTATTTTGGGCATTGGCGTAGTACTGGTGTTTGTCGCAAGTCCCCTTTATGCTCAATTTGTTTGGCTTGGAGTAAGTGGAATTGGTTTTTTGGCAATTTTTTTGGCGCTCGAGAGTTATCGGTTGGAACGTCTTGCAATTTGGAGAAATCCTGAATTATATGAGAAAGGATATCAGACGATGCAAGGCCTCTATGCCATTGGCTCTGGAGGACTTTTCGGACGAGGAAGTGGGGAGAGTATTCAAAAATTAGGGTTTGTCCCCGAAGCTCAAAATGACATGATTTTTGCCATTGTATGCGAAGAATGGGGGCTTATCGGTGCAGCTCTACTCATTTTGTTGTTTTTCTATTTGATTTGGAGATTTTTCTTTATTGCGATTCGAGCGAAAGATCTGTTTGGAACGCTGATTGCAACTGGGGCAATGGCTCATATGATGATTCAAGTAATATTAAACATTGCTGTTGTTACCAATACGATACCAAATACAGGAATTACACTTCCCTTCGTCAGTTATGGTGGGACTTCTGTTTTGTTCCTGTTAACTGAAATTGGACTTGTACTGAACGTATCACATTTGGTAGAATAGAAGAAAGGTGTTATTTACGAGGAGGAAGTAAGTTGAGAAAGCAGCCAAAAAAGAGAAGTAAATTTGGATATTATCTATATGCGGTCACTGTTCTGGTTCTGACAGTGGTGAATTTGAGTTTGGCGATATGGCTATTGACTTATGTGCAGAACATTCATGTAAGAGGAAGCGAGTATAGTAAAAAGAGTGAAATCGTGGAGTGGATAAAGGAAGATCCTATGACTATAAATTCGCTTTACACGTTATGGAAATTCAAAAGTGGCGCCTACAAATTGCCTGTGTATTTAGAAGATGTGGAGGTACAATTGAAAGCCCCTTGGAGCGTGCAGGTTATTGTGCGGGAAAAAGAAGTTGTCGGTTGTGTGTTGGCAGGGAATGAGTACCATCTTTTTGATGCAGAAGGCTTGGTCTTGAAAAAGACAGATGAATTCGTAAAAGATGTTCCGATTATAGATGGAATGGAAGTAGATAGTGCGAATCGCTTTGAATATTTGAAAGTAAAAAACAAACAAATATTTACTTACGTTGTGAGTTTGGCAGAGGAGATAGATAAGAACAAATTGGAGCCAGATAGAATTCTATGGCAAGAGGACGGTATGGATTTGTTCTTTGCAGATGTATGTGTTAAATTGGGAAAGGCGAACTATGAGGAAAAGTTGAGAGAGATTGCGCCTATTCTCGAAAAACTGGATGGGAAGAAAGGAATTTTGCATTTAGAACACTATACAAAAGGTAGTACCATTAGTTTTGAAGAAAATAAGGAATAATCATAAAAAAACTATTGATTATTTGTCAAAAAGAAATTATTATATATATGTATGAAAAAATGGGGTACGTCTAAGGACGTAGCGATAAAAGGGGAACGAAGGAGGAGAATCTCTTGTTAGAAATTAAAACAAACGAATCAGAAGCAGCAGCAAAAATCATAGTTGTCGGTGTCGGCGGTGGCGGAAATAACGCCGTAAATCGAATGGTTGACGAACAAATTGCAGGAGTAGAATTTATTGCAATTAATACAGATAAACAAGCTTTACAAGTATCAAAAGCACCAACATTAATGCAAATTGGTGACAAGATTACAAAAGGACTTGGCGCAGGAGCAAGACCAGAAGTTGGCGAAAAGGCAGCAGAAGAAAGTGCTGAAGAAATCGCAGCAGCTCTTAAAGGTGCAGATATGGTATTTGTTACCTGTGGTATGGGTGGCGGAACTGGTACAGGTGCAACTCCAGTTGTGGCTCGTATTGCAAAGGAAATGGGTGCACTTACAGTCGGTGTAGTTACAAAACCTTTCCGTTTTGAATCAAAGACACGTATGAACAATGCCCTTACAGGTATTGAAAAATTAAAAGAAAATGTAGATACATTAATCGTAATTCCTAATGATAAGTTATTAGAAGTTGTTGATAGAAGAACTACAATGCCAGAGGCTCTTAAGAAAGCAGATGAAGTATTGCAACAAGGTATTCAAGGAATTACAGACTTGATTAATCTTCCAGCATTGATTAATCTTGACTTTGCCGATGTTCAGACAGTTATGATCGACAAAGGAATTGCACATATCGGTATCGGTTACGGTAAAGGTGATGACAAAGCACTTGATGCTGCAAAAGAAGCTGTATCAAGTCCACTTCTTGAAACAACAATTGCTGGTGCATCTCATGTTATTATTAACATTTCTGGAGATGTTAGTCTCTTTGATGCAAACGATGCAGCAGAATATATTCGTGAACTTGTGGGAGAAGAAGCGAACATTATCTTTGGTGCTAAGTATGACGACTCTAAGGCAGACGAAGCAACAATTACTGTTATTGCAACAGGTTTACACAATGTTGGTGGTGCAGCAACGAAGTTGAAATCAAAATTAGAAGGTAAAGTGGAGAAATATGAAGCTCCAGTTATTCCAACACCTTCTATGCCAGAATTAGATTTGGGATTGGCACAGCCAAAGACAGCTGGAACAGCTCCAAGTTTAGACACACCAAGAACACCTACAAGTCAAGTGAAGGAACAACAAATTAAAATTCCATCATTCTTGAAGAAATAAGAAGGACGAAATATGTCGAAGAGTTTGCGGGAAACCGCACGCGCTTCGACATTTTTTTTGTGCTTAAAATCCTATAATAGAGCTTGCTTGAATACCAATTGATTTCATATGAAAAGAAAGCGGGCAAAATGTGTATTACGAATTGTATGTAGATGTGTTGTTTTTAGTAAATTTTATGATGGATTATCTGCTGTTACTCCTAATCAGAAAGATACTGAAATGTTCTGCCACACATGGAAGAATCTGTTTTGGGGCGGCTGTGGGCTCTATGCTAACCTGCGTGGTTGTTATATTGCCGATTCCATATGCAATTATCAAAAACATCTTATTTCATGGGTTCGTTAACATATGCATGATTCAAGTGGGGTTAAAAGTCAAGACCATACCGTCTTTTATAAAGGCAATCTTTCTCTTGTACATAGGTAGTTTTTTAATGGGTGGAATTTTAGAAGTCTTTCGGCCCTATGTGAAGATAGGTAGTCTCTTTTTGTTTCTTGCAATATTGAGCTATTATCTGATTTTAGGTATTTGGAAATTTCTATCCTATCTGCAAAGGTGGAATAGCTACCGTGTAAATGTGGAACTTTGTGTGGGAGATACTTGTCATACCGTGAAAGGATTACTCGATACGGGGAACGGTTTGCGCGATCCACTCACAGGAAAACCGGTGAGTATTGTAGATAAAAGTACGGCAAATAAACTCTTGGGGAAAAAAGATATAAAGAACATTCGGTATATTCCTTATAAGACCATAGGAAGTAAGGAGAATGTTTTGCCTTGTTTCCAAATTGATTTTTTGCGCATAAGTGGCGAACGCGAATGTGTGATTGAACAGCCTTTAATTGGAATTTGTGAGGAAAAATTTTCGTCTAGAGAAGAGTATGAGATGATTTTAAATCCGAATCTATTTTAGGAGGAATCAGAATGTTTATGAAACTAGTTGTTCCGCAACAGTTTATCCGGACGTTTTTATTTCCGGAGTGTGAGGAGGTACATTACATAGGCGGAGCAGAAGTATTGCCAGCGCCGTTAGGGACAGAAGAAGAAAATGAAGCTATTATAGCATTGGGGACAGAACAAAAGGAGGAAGCAAGAAAATCTTTAATTGAGCACAATTTAAGGTTGGTTGTTTATATTGCAAAGAAATTTGACAATACGGGAATCGGTGTGGAGGATTTGATTTCGATAGGTACGATAGGTCTTATCAAATCGATACATACGTTTAATCCAGACAAAAATATTAAATTGGCCACATATGCATCACGCTGCATCGAGAACGAAATTTTGATGTATTTGAGGAAAAATAATAAGACAAAGTTAGAAGTATCCATTGATGAACCGCTTAATGTGGATTGGGATGGAAATGAATTGCTGCTTTCGGATATCTTAGGAACAGATGAAGATGCAATTTATAAAGACTTGGAAGACGAAGAAGAGCACAAGTTATTAATTAAGGCCATTAATGGTTTGACAAAGCGCGAACGCTTAATTGTGCAAATGAGATATGGGATTATGACACAAGATGGACAGGAAAAAACGCAGAAAGAGGTCGCGGATTTACTTGGGATATCCCAATCATATATTTCTCGATTAGAAAAGAAAATAATGCAACGCTTAAAACGAGAAATGCTAAAATATACTATTTAAATCGAGGGGAGTAGTGATATAATAAAGAAAAAGGGGTTGAGATTATGAAACTTACCTTTATTGGTGCTGCACATGAAGTGACAGGAAGCTGTCATCTTCTTGAGGCCAATGGAAAAAAGATATTAATAGATTGTGGAATGGAGCAGGGACCTGATTTGTATGAGAATCAGAAACTGCCTGTTGCCGAAGGTGATGTAGATTTTATTCTATTAACACATGCACATATTGATCATTCGGGGCTGATTCCACTGATGTGTAAACATGGATTCAAAGGAGAAATAGTTACCACGTTTGCTACCGCGGACTTGTGTAATATAATGTTGCGAGATAGTGCTCATATTCAAGAGTTTGAGGCAGAGTGGCGGAATCGAAAAGCAAGACGTTCTGGGAAAGAACTGTATGAACCGCTTTATACGACTCAAGATGCAATCGATGCAATTGCAAAAATATCTCCGTGTGATTACGGGCAGAAAGTAGAGTTGTCTTCTGGTATACAGGTGCGATTTACGGATATTGGACATTTGCTGGGTTCAGCCAGCATCGAAGTTTGGATTACAGAAGACGATGTGGAAAAAAAAATCGTTTTTTCTGGCGACGTGGGAAATGTTGAACAGCCAATTTTGAAAAATCCAACGATTACAAAAGAAGCAGATTATGTGGTGATAGAATCTACTTATGGGGATCGACTTCATGGCGAGGAGCGACCAGATTATTTGGGTGAATTTACACGAATATTGAGAGAAACTTTTGCGCGGGGAGGAAATGTGGTAATCCCTTCGTTTGCCGTAGGAAGAACGCAGGAGATTTTGTATTTTATTCGGGAAATCAAAGAACAAAATCTTCTTTCGGATTTTCCAGGGTTTGAAGTGTATGTGGATAGTCCACTGGCCATAGAAGCAACGAATGTATTTACAAAGAACGGAAGAAGTTGCTTTGATGAGGATGCAATGAAGATTGTGGCGAGCGGAGTCAATCCATTGGTTTTCCCAGGGCTTAAATTATCTGTTACCAGCGAAGATTCAAAACTCATTAATTTTGATACACAACCGAAAGTGATTGTATCTGCTTCGGGTATGTGTGAGGCAGGACGTATCCGTCATCACTTGAAACATAATTTGTGGAGACCAGAATCTACGATTTTATTTGTGGGTTATCAGAGTGTAGGGACACTTGGAAGAAAATTAATTGATGGAGCCACGGAGGTTAAGTTGTTCGGAGAAACCATCGAAGTTGCTGCGCAGATTGAAACGTTAAAAGGTATTAGCGGACACGCAGATAAAGCAGGACTTTTAGACTGGTTAAAGGGATTTGAGTCCAAGATTCAGCATGTTTTTGTGGTGCATGGAGAGGATAGTGTTACGGATATGTTTGCGCAGGCTATCGAGGAAGAACTGGGATGGAATGCATTTGCTCCGTATTCAGGAGGATGCGTTGATTTGCGAACAAATACCATTCTTTCTAAAGGAATTCCTGTGGCGAAGAAAAAAGAACAAAAGCCAGTCAAGGTTCGTTCAGAAAATGCATTTAACCGCTTGGTTCTTGCATGTAAACGTCTGATGACAGTCGTGATGAAATGCGAGGGAATGGCGAATAAGGACCTTGCGAAATTCGAAGGGCAAATACAGAATCTTGTTGACAAATGGGATGTCAAGGACTAAAAGTTTTTTTATTTTCATAGAGGATAGAATAGTTTAGAGCCATCTTGTAAATCATTTTACTATTACGGAAAGTAGTAGGAGGATGTGACAGGATGGCTCTTAATAAAGTAGAAATCTGTGGCGTAGATACATCAAAACTTCCACTTTTAAAGGAAGAAGAGAAAAAAGCGCTCTTTGTACGTATTAAACAAGGAGATCAAGAGGCAAAAGAGGAATATATCAAAGGAAACTTGCGACTTGTCCTCAGCGTAATTAAGCGTTTTGGAAGCAGTAATGAGAATATGGATGATTTATTTCAAATTGGTTGTGTGGGACTCATTAAGGCAATTAATAACTTTAATACCGATTTGGATGTCAAATTTTCTACCTATGCGGTGCCGATGATTATTGGGGAAATTCGCAGATATATGAGAGATAACAGTAGCATTCGTGTCAGTCGCTCGTTGCGAGATACTGCATATAAAGCGATTTATGCAAGAGAGCGATTTTTGAAAAATAATTTAAAGGAGCCCACGATTGAAGAAATTGCAACGGAAATAGGAATTCCCAAGGAGGATATTGCGTTGGCGATGGATGCCATTCAAACACCTATGAGTTTGCAGGAACCTGTTTATAACGATGGGGGAGATGCTCTTTATGTGATGGATCAGATTAGCGATAAAAAGAATCGGGAGGAAAATTGGGTTGAAAGTTTGGCATTGCAGGCAGCAATGAAATGTCTAGATGAAAGGGAGCGTTATATTATTCAACTAAGATTTTATGAAGGAAAAACGCAGATGGAAGTTGCACAAGAAATTGACATTTCGCAGGCGCAAGTCAGCCGATTAGAAAAGCATGCATTAAAGGTGATGAAAAATTATTTGAAATAATATAGAAAGGCGGTTTGAGTGTCAACTCGGCCGTCTTTTTTAAAAGGGTAGTGACAAGAATATAAGTCATATGATAGACTGAAAATAAGAAAAACGTTGAAAAATCAATAGGAGGGGCAAGATGTATAAGGCATGCATATTTGATTTGGATGGCACGTTGACGGATACGGTGGAATCCTTAACGTATTCTGTGAATGCTACTTTACAAGAATTGAGACTTGGCCAGATTACGCCAGAACAATGTAAAGCATTTGTTGGTCATGGTGCGCGAAGATTGATTGAAGATTCTATGAAGGCGGCGGGAGATGAACACGCAGCCCGCATTGAGGAAGGGATGGAAGCTTATGGTAGAATTTTTGAAAAAAATTGTACATATAAAGTTGCGCCATACGAAGGAATCGAGAAGCTGCTTGAGGACTTGAAAAGTCTAGGGGTGCGGTTGGCTGTACTTTCGAACAAGCCACATTCCCAGACGGGGAAAGTGGTGGACACATTTTTTGCGAAAGATACATTTGTCACAGTGCAGGGGCAACAAGAGCATATTCCGAGAAAACCAGACCCAACAGGACTCTATCAGGTGATAGAACTATTAGGTGTAGAAAAAGAGGAATGCATCTATATTGGAGATTCGGATGTGGATATGGTAACAGGAAAATCGGCAGGGGTGACAACAATAGGTGTTACTTGGGGATTTCGAACAAAAGAAGTGTTAGAAGTACATGAAGCAACATATATTGTGGAAAAGCCAGAAGAAATCATTTCAATTATTAAAGGAGCTAAATAGTATGTACGAATATCATGAAGAATGTTTGAAAGTATTTTTGGAGAAACAATTGCAATTATTTGACGAGCCTGTGGCTGAAACATTGGAAGAAGCAGAAGCTTTCTTAGAAGACTGCATGGCAGTCGTTGTAGATGGTTTGGACGAGGTAAAAGAGTATTTCGAAGAGAACGGAATGGATATTTCGGATATGACACAAGAAGAATTAGAAGAAGCATCAGAAGTGTTCGCATTGCCAAATGGACAATATTTGATTGTGGAAGGATAATAGAAAAGCTGAGGGATTACAATTCCTCAGCTTTTTTTAATGCATTTGCTACAGCATCAAGTATCACTTGCGAAGTATAGGGGCTTTCCTCGCTGTAAGAAATATTTTCAAGAGATTGAGAGTCATAAATCTGCTCGGCGATGTATTCCATTGTCGGTTGCATCAAAGGGTACATCGTTGTCACAGATTCGTTTAAATTGGTAAATCGAATGGCATTGATATGGGAGTCGTCTACTACTACTTCGATTTCCATTACCGTATTGTTTAAGGAAAAGGTAGAAGTATAGATGCCCGGAATGTAATGAACTTCTGAATTTATGGTATTCTTTTGTTTCGGAGAAAACATAAATGCCAATAATATAATTAACAAAATGCCAAGCACAATAAAAATGGCAGTATAGATAATCTCTTTCATGTGTAAGACAATGATTCTCGTCTTAGAACTCATAGGAACCTCCAAAGAAACAATATTTTGTTTTTATAATGTATGAAGAAGAAAGGAAAATTATTCATTCGTTTTACGTGACAAACGGTTTACATTCTTGTAGAATAAAAGAATAGAACAAAAAAGAGGTGCAGTGAATGTTTATTATTGTAGGACTTGGAAATCCGACAAAGGAATATGCTGGGACTAGACACAATGTGGGGTTTGATGTCATAGATGCCATCGCGGATAAGTATAATATATCGGTTACGGAGCGCAAGTGCCGTGCGTTTTGTGGGAGTGGTTTTATTGAGGGAAGGAAAGTTGTTTTGGTAAAACCACAGACTTATATGAATCTCAGCGGAGAGAGTGTGCGTGGTTTTGTTGATTTTTACAAAATAGATGTGGAAACAGAACTACTCGTGATTTATGATGATGTTTCTTTGGATGTGGGACAGTTACGCATTCGAAAGAAAGGAAGTGCGGGTGGTCATAACGGAATTAAAAATATCATACAGCATACGGGTACAAACGTATTTCAGCGCATCAAAGTTGGAGTTGGGGAAAAACCAAAAGAGTATGATTTGGCGGACTATGTGCTGGGGCATTTTTCCAAGGCAGAGAAAGAAAAGATGCTAGATGGATATGACAATGCAATAGAGGCGGTTCGCATGATTGTACAAGATGATATCGATGCTGCTATGAATCAGTTTAACAAAAAAGTTGTTAAGGAGTAGAAGATGCAAGCTTTTATAGCACCACTTGTGGAACTGGCGGAGTTTGAGACAGTTCAAAAGAAACGGAAAGAACAAAAAGGAATTGTTCAGTTTGTGGGTTGTGTCAATTCACAAAAAACACATATGATGTATGCACTCAGCGATGGTTTTGAATTCAAAATCATCGCTGCTTCAAGTGAGCTAAAAGCGAAGCAAATCTATGAAGAATATAAGGTGTTGGATTCGAATGTATACTATTATCCAGCCAAAGACTTGTTGTTCTACCAAGCAGATTTGCGGGGGAAATATTTAATTAAGCAAAGGATGGAAGTATTGCAAGCTATATTGGAACAGGAGAATGTGACTGTAGTTACAAGCTTTGATGGTTTTATGGATGCTTTGCTTCCAATCGAAACAATAAAGGAGCGTATACGAGAGTTGGCGGTTGGAGATACATTGGATTTCGAAGCGCTCAAAAAGGACGTTGCTCTTTTGGGTTACGAGAGAGAGGAGCAGATTGATGGCCCAGGGCAATTTGCTGTTCGTGGTGGAATTATGGATATTTATCCACTGACAGAAGAGGTGCCAATTCGTATTGAACTTTGGGGAGATGAGATTGATTCCATTCGAACCTTTGATGTGGAAAGCCAGCGCTCCATTGAAAATCTGCAAAAGATTTCCATATATCCGGCCAGTGATTTTTCGGAAGAGGAGGCACGACGAGTTTCCTTTTTAGATTATTTTGATAGAAGTAATACCATTGCGTTTCTTGATGAACCAGCAAGATTAATTGAGCAAGGGGAGAATATTCAGGGTGAGTTTGTGCAAGCACAGGCAAACCGCATAGAAAGTGGCTATGATGTTTCTGATGAAGAAATGAAATTATTTACGCCAAAGGAAATTGCAGACAGAATGCAAGAATTTTCTTGTGTGGCCTTTTCTGCATTGGAAATGAAGTGCAAGGAACTCAAAGCTAAAGAAATTTTCCATATTCAAAGTAAAAGTGTAAATCCATATAATAATAGCTTTGAAATGTTAACGAGAGATTTGAAACGGCTAAAAAGAAATGGATATCGCGTCGTTTTACTCTCTGCCTCTAGAACGAGAGCCAAGCGTCTGGCGGAAGATTTGCAAGATTATAGTTTGAGTAGTTTTTATAGTGAGGACATGCAACGAAAAGTAGAACCAGGAGAGATTCTGGTAACCTATGGACATATCACGGAGGGGTATGAATATCCACTGCTCAAATTTATGGTAATATCTGAGACGGATATTTTTGGGAAGGTTAAGAAAAAGAAAAAAAGAAAAGTCTACGACGGTCAGAAAATTTCGAATTTTATGGACCTTAAGATAGGAGATTATGTTGTCCACGAAAATCATGGATTGGGAATTTATCAAGGGATCGAAAAGATTGAAATGGACAAAGTTTCCAAAGATTATATGAAGATTTCCTATGCGGGAGGCGGGAATTTATATATTCCTGCAACCCAATTGGATTTGATTCAAAAGTATGCAAGTGCAGATGCCAAGAAACCAAAGCTCAATCGATTGGGTGGACAAGAGTGGAATCGAACCAAAACTCGTGTACGCAGTGCGGTTAAAGCGATAGCGAAAGACTTGGTCGAGCTTTATGCGGCAAGACAAGAGAAGGCAGGATTTGTATATGGTGAAGATACCGTGTGGCAAAGAGAGTTCGAGGAAATGTTCCCCTTTGAGGAAACAGATGATCAACTTTTAGCCATTGAAGCTGTAAAACGCGATATGGAAAGCACCAAGATTATGGATCGCCTTATTTGTGGTGATGTAGGGTATGGAAAGACGGAGATTGCTATCCGTGCGGCGTTTAAAGCGATTCAGGAAAACAAACAGGTTGTATATCTAGTTCCAACAACAGTATTGGCACAGCAACATTACAATACCTTTGTGCAGCGGATGAAAGATTTTCCTGTGCGTGTAGATTTGATGTGTCGTTTCCGAACCAGCGCGCAGCAGAAGAAAACCATTGAAGATACAAAGCGAGGTTTGGTAGATATCATTATTGGAACACATCGTGTGCTAAGTGATGATTTGGAATATAAAGACTTAGGACTCTTAATTATTGACGAAGAACAAAGATTTGGAGTTCAGCATAAAGAAAAGATTAAAAAGTTAAAAGAAAATATTGATGTTATGACATTGACAGCTACACCGATACCGAGAACGTTGCATATGAGCTTAATCGGAATTCGTGATATGAGTGTGTTAGAAGAAGCACCGAATGACCGTATGCCGATTCAAACGTATGTAATGGAGTATAATGATGAGATGGTAAGAGAGGCCATTGAGAGAGAGCTGGCACGACAAGGACAGGTGTACTATGTCTATAACAAGGTGAAAGATATTGATGAGATTGCGGCAAAGATTCAAAAATTAGTTCCAGAGGCAAATGTGGCATATGCCCACGGGCAGATGAGAGAGCACAAGTTAGAGAATATTATGCTCGATTTTATTAATGGCGATATTGACGTGTTAGTTTCTACGACCATTATTGAAACAGGGCTAGATATTTCAAATGCAAATACGATGATTATTCACGATGCGGATCAACTGGGATTATCGCAGATGTATCAGCTCCGTGGTCGCGTGGGTCGTTCCAATCGTATGGCCTATGCATTCTTAATGTATCGCAGAGACAAACTTCTTCGCGAAGTGGCAGAAAAGCGATTGGCGGCTATTCGTGAATTTACAGATTTAGGCTCCGGCTTTAAGATTGCAATGCGAGATTTAGAAATTCGTGGTGCTGGAAATCTTTTGGGGGAAGAGCAACATGGACATATGGAAGCTGTGGGCTATGATTTGTACTGCAAGATGCTTAGCGAAGCTGTAAAGCACTTAAAAGGAGAGAAGGAAGAAGAACTGTATACGACGACAGTGGACTTGAATGTGGATGCATTCATACCGTCTTCTTATGTTCCAAATGAATATCAGAAATTGGATCTCTACAAGCGTATTGCATCTATCGAAACCGAAGAGGAAAAGGAAGATGTGCTAGAAGAGTTAATGGATCGTTTTGGAGATGTGCCAAGAAGGGTTCAAAAATTGTTGAATATTTCACTTTTGAAGGCATTAGCGCATCGTGTTTGTGTGGTAAGTGTGGAACAAAAACAAACAGCCATTCGTTTTACAATGTATGAGAAGGCAAATGTGAAAGTGGAGCAGATTCCAACACTTCTCGAGCAATTTGGAGGGAATTTAAAGTTTACAATTGATACGAACCCGTATTTCACCTACCAGAGACTTGGAAAGAATAGGGATGATAAGGAAGAGGATGTTTTGGAGATTGTAAAAAATGTGTTAAATGGTATAAAAACATTGCTTGATTAAGGAAAAAGAGTTATAATAATGACTTAGAAGCACGAAGGAGGATCATTATGATTAGATTTGGGAAAAAAGCAATTGCAATTGCGTTAGTTGCGATGATGACATTTACAGCATTTGCAGGATGTGGAAAAAAAGAAGCTGCAAAGTTGGATGAAAAGGCAGTATTTATGACTGTAGGAGACACAAAGGTATCTACTGGTGTGGCTCATTTTTACATAAGATATCAACAATCATTGATGGAAACCGTTTTTGGTACAGCTGCTAATAAATGGCAAGTTCAGATGGAGACAGGTGTATCTCGTGAGGAAGCAATCAAAGATGCGATTGTGGAACAGTTACAAGAACTTTACATTATTGCAGAACATGCAAAAGATTATAAAGTTGAGTTGACAGATGTGGAGTTAGAATATATTGAGTCATTGGCAGATGAGTTTGTAAAAGAGAACTCAAAGGATGCACAAAAGAAAACATCTGCGACAAAAGAATATGTAACGGAATATATGAAAGTTTCTATGATTGTTATGAAGACAAAGGGTGCTATGAAAAAAGATATTGACACAAAGGTTGATGTAGAAGATGCGAAACAAAAACGTATCAGCTATATGGCATTCCCAAAAGTAGAAACAGATGCAGAAGGAAATGAGACAAAGCTTTCAGACAAGAAAGTAAAAGAACAGAAGAAAGCTGCTGAAGATTTCTTTGCGAAGGCAAAAGCAAATGGTAATTTAAATAAGTATGCAACAGATGAAAAGTTGAGTGTGAAGACACTTACATTCGATGCAAGCACAACAACACCAGATAAAGACTTCATCAAAAAAGTAGATGCATTGAAAGAAAATGAATTCTCAGGTGTAATTGATACGGACAGCGCATATTATGTAGCACAATTAGAAAGTTTGTACGATGAAGATGCAACTGATAAGAAGATGGAATCTATTTTAGAAGAAAGAGGAGAAGCAAGATACAAAGAGCTTCTTGAAAAATGGAAAAAAGATACGAAGATTAAAGTGGATGAAGATATCTTAAAGAAAATCAGTTTCCAAGATTTGGAAGTTGTTTATAAGGAAGACGAAAAGAAAGACGACAAAAAAGAAGACTCAACAGAATCAAAAGATTCTAAAGATACAACAAAGACAGAAGAATAGAAAAATGGGTGTGATTGAATTCACACCCATCTTTTTATGCCATCATTTTTGCAACAATCTCGTTTACTAATTTACCATCGGCTTTTCCTTTTACCTTTGGCATTAACTCTTTCATGATGCGGCCTTTGTCTTTGGCTGTTGGAGCATCAATTCCAAGTTCTGCAAGCACTTCGCTAATTACAGCTTGAATTTCATCTGCACCCATCATCTTTGGAGCGAATGTTTCTAATACAGCAATACGTTTCTTTGTTTCTGCAATTAATTCTGTACGGTCTGCAGGAGTCATTTCTAAAGTTTCTTTTGTCTGTTTGATTTCTTTTAAAATTACTTGAACCTCTTCTTCTTCAGTGAGGTCTGCGCGTTTATCAATTGCCTTATTTTTTAAAGCTGCTAATAAGAGTGAGAGAGCATCTTTTGTTTCTTTGTCTTTGGCTTTCATTGCCTCGACCATTGCTTTTCTGATCTCATCTGTTTTACTCATTTTATTATCCTCCTTATATTATCGATTGATTCCAGATTGGATTTCGTCTGCCCATTGTTGTAAGCTATAGGTTTGCCCATCAAATAATTTTAAGATGGCTCCAGTTGGAGCAACATCACTTGCAAACGCATTCGCTTCATCGGTATCTACGTGCATAGCCAAACGGAACGTTGGGCTTACACGGACAACAACGTCTGCAAAGATAAGGCCTCGGTCGTAACTTTCTGTAATAACGAAGACCTCGTCGTTATCTCTTACGCGCGCGCGACTAGCTTCTAGTGGTGTCATATGGATGTGGCGCTTTGCTACAATGATTCCTTTTTCTAACTCGATGCTTCCATTTGGACCTATGAGTGTACAACCAGGAGTGCCATCTGTATCGCCGGATTGACGGATGACTCCAGGAACACCTATTTTTCTTGTATCTGTCATAGATAATTCAATCTGTGTCTCTTTACGGAATGGACCCAAGATGGCTACATTTTCAAATTTTCCTTTTGGTCCAACGATAGTCACACGCTCTTTACAAAGATATTGACCAGGTTGGCTCAATTCATGAACGTTTGTTAATGTGGCATCTTCGCCAAATAACTTTTTGAAATCGGCCTCGCAGACATGGATGTGTCTTGCGGAAGTCTCTATAGGTACTTTTAAACTCATTTTCCCATTCTCCTACTCGATAATGCGTATATTTTAGCATATGCCTAGTGAGAAAGCAACTTCGGATTTCGGCGAAGCTCGCTTGGAGTAAGGCCTTTTTGCTTTTTGAAGGCCTTATTGAAATTCACAGTATTGTTGAACCCACATTCCAGTGCAATCTCTAGCATCGTGAGGGAGTGGTCCTTGGAACGAAGTAATTTCGAGGCTTTTTCCACCCGTTTAGCAGTGATGTAATCCCAAAGCGTAATACCGTTTAGTTTCTTAAACACATGAGAAAAGTAATTTGGACTTACGCCTGCGACCTGTGCGAGGTTTGCTAAAGTTAAATTCTCGCAGAGATGATCTTCAATATAGTCATAGACAGATAAAATGTCAAATACGGCATTCTGGAAGGCTGAGGAATTGCGATATTGGTGGTTTCGCAATAAATCTATCAGCATAAGATGCATATGCGCCTGAATTGCCAAGGGATATTGCTCACCTTCTTTTAGGAATTCTTCTTTAATCATTGTATGATGATAGCGTAGCAATTCTGCTTGGTCCGCTGGAATTCGATTCTGAAATTCTTCCGAATGGTAGAAACAGAAATTCAGATAACTGTCACCGTAACTCTCGGCAAATTCCTTGCTTAAATATCGCGGTTCAAAATGTAGGTTTGTAATCGAAAGCCCTTCTTTGCCTATTTTTGTGATGCAGTGAATCTCGTTGGAAGAAAATACAAATACATCTCCGGGAAGCATAGGATATACGGCGTTTTCTGTCGTATATTCTCCAGAACCCTGATTGACAACTGTAATTTCAAATCTTGTGTGAGAGTGTTTTACATAAGGTCTTATCTTGGAATCTACATCAATACTCCACATTTTTAAGAGGGGGTGTCCGCCTTGTAGGATTAATTCTCCAATTGCTTTTTGCATAAAATTCTCCAATCGTAATATAGTTTTTAAAAACAGTAATATATTTGATGAAAACAAGAACTTGCACGTAATATAATTACGATAGAACAAGTTACCTATTATGTCAATAGAAAAAGGAGGAACAACTATGAATTATTGTTCAAGTCCATCGGACTTAAAAATCACAGATATGCGCTTTGTTGATATTGATGGAGCACCAAAGCGTTGTACTATTTTGCGTATTGATACAAATCAAGGAATTAGTGGATACGGAGAAGTTCGCGATGCTTCTTCTAAGACTTATGCGTTGATGTTAAAGAGCCGTATCATCGGAGAAAACCCATGTAATGTGGATAAGATTTTCCACAAAATCAAACAATTTGGTGGACCTTCTCGTCAAGGTGGAGGTGTTTCTGGTGTTGAAATCGCACTTTGGGATTTGGCAGGAAAGGCATATGGGGTGCCAATGTACCAATTGCTTGGTGGAAAGTTCCGCGATGAGATTCGCGTATATTGTGACACGGACGTAGATGGAAAACATACAGGTCGCGATATGGGATACGCATTGAAAAAGAGAATGGATATGGGATTCACATTCTTAAAGATGGATTTAGGTATCGGTCTTCTTTTGGATGAACCAGGTACAATCAATGCGCCTCTTGGATTCATTGATGATATGAAAAAATATGCTTCACATATTCTAAATGTACAAGGTGGAAGTGTAACAGCAGATATGTTTGCACATCAAAAGAGTTATTCAATTGTGACAACTGCACATCCACACACTGGTATTCATTTAACAGAAAAGGGATTGGATTATTTAGAAAACTACGTGCGAGAAGTAAGAGAAGTCATTGGCTACGAAGTGCCACTTGCAATTGACCATTTTGGACATGTATGTGTAGAAGATTGTATCAAGTTTGCTCGTAGAATGGAACCATATAACATTGCATGGATGGAAGATATGATTCCATGGATGTACACAGATCAATATGTGAGATTAAAAAATAGTACTACAGTTCCAGTATGTACAGGAGAAGATATCTATTTGAAAGAAGGATTCGAGACACTCATTAAGGCAGGTGGAGTATCTGTGATTCATCCAGATATCTTGACATGTGGTGGTGCGTTAGAAATGAAGAAGATTTCAGATATCGCAGATGAACATGGAGTGGCAACAGCAATTCATATGGCAGAAAGTCCAGTGGCTTGTCTTGCGGCAGTACATACAGCAGCAGCTATGCACAATGTGTTGGCATTAGAATTCCATTCTGTAGATGTACCTTGGTGGGCAGATATGGTAACAGGAATTAAGAATCCAATCTTTGAAAATGGATTTATCAAGGTTCCAGAGAAACCAGGTCTTGGATTTGATGATTTGAACGAAGAAGTATTACGTGCACACATCAATCCAAATATTCCAGGATACTTTGAACCAACCGATGAGTGGAACAGAGAATTTTCAAATGATAGAATTTGGAGCTAGGAGGAACCAACATGCATTTTAATGATAGAGAAAGAATTATTGCATTAACACCGCTTTGGAAAGGTGAAAGATTACCAGATGGAAGACCAAAGGTAGAAGATAAATACTTGGATGCTCTTTACGGAATGACATTAGAAGAAGTGTGGAAACCAATCTATGTATTAGGATATGAAAACCAATTTGTAGGTGGTGGTTTGGCTCCACTTCAAACCTTACATGATGATGGCAGAAAATTAGTGGGACGTGCAGTGACATGTACTTATTGCCCAACAAGACCAGATCTTCACGAACTTCAATTTGCAAGAGGGGCTGAAGATGGAAGAAACGGAAACTACAATCAATGGGTTATCGATAGTTTAGGCGAGAGAGATGTTGTAGTTTGTGATATGTATGATAAAATATATAAAGGAACATTTCTTGGTGGAAACCTTACAACAGCGCTAAAGAAACGTACAAAGACTGGTGGAGCAGTCATCTGGGGTGGTGTTCGTGACGTGGAACAGATGAAAGCAGTTCCTGATGTACAAGTATATTATAGAGGAATCGATCCAACACCAATCCGTGAGTTCGTGATGAAAGATTGGAATGACATCACAAGCTTTGGTGGGGCCGTATGTCTCCCAGGGGATATTGTCTTTGGAGCAGGTGGTGGAGTATTATTTATTCCAAGTCATTTGGTTGCCGAAGTTGTTGAGGGCGCTGCAAAGACACACGTTAAGGATGATTTTGGTTTCGAGATGATTGGTCAAGGTAAGTTTACAACAGCACAGATTGACAGAAATACTTGGACAGAGGAAATGTTAGATATGTTATTAGAGTGGATTCAGACGGACCCACGCGGAGAAGAATACCGCGATCTTGATTGGTCAAAGGAATATGATTTGGCAAGAAATGGAGACCCAGATGATACACAAACAGCATTGTAAATTGTGCATTGAGGGAATGCAATGTGTGATACAATTCCCAAAAGATTTTAATTCCAATAAGCAATATCCGGTTTTACTGTTCTTGCATGGTGCAGGTTCTAGAGGAAGCGAAGTGGAAATGTTGCAAAGCAATCCGTTTTTTAAGATTGTGAGGGATATTGAAGATTTTCCGTTTATTATAATTGCTCCGCAATGTCATAAAAACACGTGGTTTGATATGTTTGAAACATTGCAGAGTTTACTCCGTAAAATTGCAGAACAACCATCCGCGGATAAAAATAGAATTTATTTAATGGGTGCTAGCATGGGGGGATATGCAGTGTGGCAATTGGCAATGAGTATGCCCGAGTATATAGCTGCCATATGTCCAATCTGTGGCGGTGGAATGTATTGGAATGCAGAAAGACTTATTCATGTTCCAGTATGGGCTTTTCATGGGGAAAAAGATGAAGTGGTTTTTCCCTATGAGTCAATCCATATGGTCAATGCTGTGAACCGTTGCGGAGGGAACGCAAAATTAACATTGTATCCTGAAAATGGGCACGATGCATGGTCGGATACATATCGTAACCGAAAAGTGTTTGACTGGTTGCTTTCACACCAGAGACATGAAGGGTGTGAAAGTACGACAGATGATTATAACGATAGTGACATTTATGGCTAGAAAAGCAGAAAGAGGATGTTCATGGGTAAAAAGAAAGTATTAGTAACCGGTTCCTCAAGGGGAATTGGGAGAGCGATTGCGATTGCACTTGCAAAGGATGGCTATAAGGTTATCGTACATTGTGCAGGTAATGTTGCAAAAGCAGAGGAAACAAAGGCAATCATTGAAGAACAAGGTGGAGAAGCAGAAATTCTTGTTGCTGATTTGTGTAATATGGACAGTGTAAAACAGATGGCAAGTGAGATGGAAGATGTGGATGCGCTTGTTTTAAATGCCTCTTTGCAGATTAAACGTCCATGGAGAGAGATTTCCGTAGAAGAATGCTATGAGCAGTTATCTTGCAATTTTGTATCTTCTATGTTGCTCATTCAGGCGGTTGTTCCTCACATGAAAGAGCAGGGCTGGGGAAGAATCGTAACGATTGGTTCTGTGCAAGAAGCAAAACCACATCCAGATATGTTGGTGTATTCTTCATCCAAAGCAGCGCAGACCAACATGGTACAATCTTTGTCACTTCAATTGGCGAAAGATGGAATTACGGTCAATAACGTGGCACCAGGGGTGATTTATACGGATCGAAACGTGGAAGCACTTTCAGATGTGGAATATGCGAAAAAGGTTACAGATTCCATTCCGGTTGGTTTTTATGGGGAGCCAGAAGATTGTGCGGGAATCGTTCGTTTGCTGTGCTCAGAGGAAGGACGTTATATTACAGGTCAGAGCATTTATGTGGATGGCGGAAAGAGTGTACAATAATGAAGATACGTTGGATTGGGCAAAGTGGATATATTCTAAAAATAAATGAAACGGAAATCATACTAGACCCCTATCTGTCAGACGTAGTTAATCGCGTGGCAAATCGTCCGAGGTTAGTGGAAGCGCCAATCGTACCTTCCGAAATCAAAGCAGATGCGGTGGTATGTACACATAATCATTTAGACCATTTGGATGTGGATGCTATTGCCAAAATGAACCGGGAATTACGGTTTATTACTACTGGTGAAGGAAAAGAAAAACTAAGAGAAATGGGCTGCGAAAATGTGGTTAGCTTGCAAGTGGGAGATCGCATTCGCATCAAAGATATTGAAATTGAAGCAGTGTATGCCAACCACACGGTAGAAGCGTTTGGAGTGCTTGTAAAAGGGGAAGGACAGACGCTCTACTTTAGTGGGGATACATTGTTTGATGAACGTTTGTATGAGATAGCACTTAAACAACCTGATATTACATTTATTTGTATCAATGGAAAATTGGGCAATATGAATGTGGAAGAAGCCGTGCGTACTGCAAAAGTAATCGGGGCAAAGGTAAATGTTCCAAATCACTATGGAATGTTTGCCAGCAACACGGAGAATCCCGAATTATTCACCAAAGAGATGGATAATGGTTTTATTATGGAGTTTAATCGTGAGTATGAAACTTGCGATATTTTGCAGGGAAGATAGAGGAGAATCATATGGGAGAACGACGTAGAGTATTAGAACTATTTGAGATGCAGAAAGAACTTTCTGAAAAACGAGTTGCAGAAGGGATTGAGAAAAACCGAAAAGGTGATGCCTACATCACAGTCGTAGATGAGAATGGCAAACCAATTCCGAATGCGAAGGTAAAGGTAGTTCAAAAAAACCATGAATTTCGTTTTGGAGCAAATCTTTTCTTGCTAGATGAATTAGAGACAGATGAAAAGAATGAGACCTATAAAAAGATTTTTGCAGATACCTTCAATATGGCGACGCTTCCATTTTATTGGAATGCCACAGAACCAACCAAGGGAAATCTTCGCTATGATAAAGAGAGCGAGAGACTATATCGCAGACCGGCCATTGATTTGGGTGTGGAGTACTGTAAGGAGTATGGCATTGAACCGCGAGAACACGGGCTGGCATATGAGGCACATTTTCCAAAATGGATATACGGTGCAGATATTCCTGAAGTGAAGCGAGAAATGGAGCGGCGTTATCAAGAAATTTCAAGCAGATATGCAGACAAGATCCATACCATAGAAGTTACTAACGAAATGGCTTGGACAAATGGAAAGACGAAATTTTATAATGATCCAGAATATATAGAATATAGTTTCAAACTTGCAGAAAAGTATTTCCCAAACAACCAGTTGGTTATCAATGAGGAGACGATGCTTTGTTGGGAGGATAAAGGAAGATTTACGGACAAGTATTATTCCTATATCGATTTGACACTTTTGAAAGGTGCAAGAATCGATGCTATCGGTATGCAATATCATTCATTCTACAAAAAAGAGGAAGAGTATGAAAAGGCCAGAAAACTTTACAGCCCAGAATGGCTGTATAAGAATATGGATTTGTATGCAAGGTTTGGAAAACCATTGCAGATTACAGAAGTGACGGTACCAGCGTACTCAAATGATGCGGAAGACGAGGAAATACAGGCTAAGTTGATTGAATATTTATATTCTATTTGGTTTTCCCATCCGAATGTGGAACAGATTGTGTACTGGAATGTGGTAGATGGATATGCGCATTTGTGGGACCAAGACCCTGTGAAGATTGCTGCTTCTCAAGGGGATATGACAATCGGAGAAAACTATTATTATGGTGGACTACTTCGTTTTGATATGTCGCCGAAACCGGCATATTACACCATCAAGAACCTGATTCAAAAGAAATGGCATACAGAAGAACAACTTGTTAGCAAAGAAAATGGACAAGTAAATTTCCGCGGCTTTTATGGGGAATATGATGTGGAGATAGAAGTAGGTGATAAAAAAATCTACAGAACAATGAGCCTTTTATCCAAAGGCAGTGCTGAAGTTCAGATTGAGATATAGAAGAGAAGAAAGGGCATCTTCCAGGTAATGGAGGATGCCCTATTTAGATAATATGGTTTATTGACAAAAAATTATGGTAAGTGATAAAATGATCTAATATATTTACAACGCGCAGGAGTAAGGCAAATGAAAACAATTTTATTTCAAGGTGATTCAATTACAGATTGTGGACGAAGCAAACAAGGTGGCATTCGTATGGGAGAAGGCTATGCGATGCTTGTAAAAACACATTTAGCGTTTGAAAACCCAAACGAGTATGAGTTTTATAATCGAGGAATAAGTGGCAATCGGATTGTGGATGTATATGCTAGAATCAAGTCGGATATTATCAACTTAAAACCAGATTATATGAGTTTATTGATTGGTGTGAATGACGTTTGGCATGAGATTGAAGCGCAAAACGGTGTGGAAGCGGATAAATTTGAAACCATATATTGTATGCTGATTGAGGAAATCAAGGCAGCATTGCCAGATATCAAACTTATGATATTGGAACCATTTTGTCTAAGAGGTCCAGCTACGGATAATACAGAAGAAAAACCAGACAAGTGGAATGTATTCAGTAGTGAAGTGAAAAAACGTGCAGAAAAGGCAAAGGCGGTTGCTGAAAAATACGGTTTAGTATATGTGGAATTGCAAAAGCATTTTGATGAATTGGCGAAAACCGCAGAAAATACATATTGGTTAGTGGATGGCGTACATCCAACCTATATGGGGCATGAGATGATTAAAAGAGAGTGGTTAAAGGCATTTGAACAATTGTAAAATGAGAGGAGAAATGATGGCAATACAAGAAAATAAAAATAAAAATCTTGTTTTATCTGCAATGTTCTTAGGGATCGGGCTTGTTTTGCCGTTACTTACAAGTCAAATAAAGGAAATTGGTGATACCTTGCTCCCGATGCATTTCCCGGTTCTTCTTTGTGGTTTTCTTTGCGGACCTGGGTATGGATTTGCAGTGGGAATGGTAATGCCGTTTTTGCGTTCCTTATTATTTGGTATGCCACCTATTTATCCGAATGGTGTATGGATGGCATTAGAACTTGCTACATATGGTTTTGCTGTCGGATTCTTGTATTCGCATTTTAGACATAAGAGGATAATAGAAATTTATATCAGTTTGATAACTGCTATGCTAGCAGGTAGAGTTGTATGGGGAATCAGCAAAGTCATTTTATTGGGAATCCAAGGGAAGACATGGACATTTTCGTTATTTATTCTAGGCGGATTTGTGGATGCGTTTCCGGGGATTTTACTTCAACTGATTCTGATTCCGGCAATTATGAAGATTATTCAAAAGTGGAGATAATGAGATGAAAAAGATATCGTTTCCTTATATTTAAGAGTATGTTCCAGAAATGGATGGGAGAGAAAAAATCAAAATAACTGCGATTCCGGATGGAGTTTCAGTGATTGTGAAACAATAGTTATGCTATAAAGAGAAACCGAGCACCATCATTATGATGGCGTCCGGTTTCTCTTTTTTAGGGAAGTTTTATATACTCCCTTTTGTGCTTATGGGTGAATGAGTTTGTTTCGATACTCGGATGGTGAAATACCCTCGTGCTTGTGAAATAAGCGACTAAAATAAAGCGGATTATCATAGCCCACGATGGTAGCAATTTCCGTAATATTATAGGACGTATTTTCAAGAAGGGTTTTTGCATTGGAAATGCGAATGCCTACAATGTAGTTCAGCGGTGTCATTTTGCAGTAGCGTTTGAAATTGCGGATAAACCAACTGATGCTCATGTGGCGCGAGGCGGCGTATTCTTCAATGTTGATATTTTTATTATAATTCTCATTGAAATAGTGAATGGCATATTCTACTTCTTTTCGTGCAAAAGCATTCATTTGTTTGTGAGTGTCTATATGTCTGCGAATCGAAATGAGTAGTTCCTGAAACTGCAAAGTGAGTGTACTTTCATAATACGGACGACATAATTGTAATTCTTGTATCATTTGGCGAAAGAAGCGCTCATAACTTGGAGAAGTGCCTGTGTGTAATATAGGACCACGCGAGAGAAGATCATATTTTTGTAAAATGGCGTCGACCTCCGTGCCTGTAAAGTGGACCCAATATACTTCTGGATGTTCTTCAATATAATAGATATACTCCTGCGGTTCTTTCGGACGATACAGAATCATATTTCCAGCTGAAAGGATGTGTTCTTCACCATCAAAGACGAAATGGGCACTCCCAGAAGCGATATAGACCAATTGATAGTCAATGCGGCCATTTGGTCGTATGGTTGGGAATTCTGGCAGAGTATTTAGGCGATAAGTACCGCAAGCACTGATCACGAGTGGGTGTTGTTCGTCCACAAAAGCTTTTTCTGAATTATTGAGATAACCACAATTTGAATACATATCATTGATTCCTTTGAATGTTTTTATGTATTGTATCATTTTGTGCATGTTTTGTCCAATGTAGTTTATATACAAAATGATAAAATAGAGATTAAAATAAAAACAGATAAATCTTGAAAATATAAAGAAAATCAAGAAAGGAAAGAATTATGATTGTACCAAAACATTATGAAAACCTAGAAGTATTGCACGAAAACACAATGCCATATCGTGCATATTATATTCCGACTTCTAAGCGAATGGGGATCTTAGCAGAAAACCGAGAAGATTCGGACCGTATTTCCATGTTAAATGGAGACTGGAAATTTAAGTATTATACCAGTATCTATGACCTTCAAGAAAAATTTTATGAAGAAGGCTTTTCGGTACAAGATTATGATACCATCCCAGTTCCAGGTATGTGGCAATACTTTGGATATGATTATCTCGAATACATGGATACGAGATATCCAATTCCAATTGATCCACCATATGTACCACAGGAGAATCCTTGTGGAGCATATGTACATGAGTTTGAATACCAAAAGGATGCAAAAGCTCCTGTTACATATTTAAATTTTGAAGGTGTAGATTCTTGCTTTTATGTATGGGTAAATGGTAAATACGTTGGCTATAGTCAAGTGTCTCACGCACTCGCAGAATTTGATATCACAGATAAACTTCGTGAAGGTAAGAACATACTGGCTGTGTTGGTGCTCAAATGGTGCGATGGCACATATTTAGAAGACCAAGACAAATTCCGAATGAGTGGTATTTTCCGAGATGTTTACTTGATGAACAGACCGGAAAGTTGCTTGTATGACTATTTTACAACCACAGATATTCAGGAAAACGGTGCCTATATTCACGTAAAGGCAAACTTCTTAAATGGAGCAGTTCCAACGACGTTGACTCTTTATAATGCGGAAGGGGAAGAAATAGCTGTCACGGACCTAAAAGAAGCACAAGACATTGAAGGGTATACGCATACTGCACAGATTTTTGTAGAAAATCCAAAGTTATGGTCGAGCGAAGAGCCATATCTCTATACATTGATTTTTGAATCGGAGCATGAAGTCATTACAGACCGTGTAGGCATTCGCGAGATTCATATTGAAAACAATATTGTATATATCAATGGCAAACAAATCAAATTCAAGGGCGTGAATCGTCACGACTCAGACCCGTTTACTGGATATGTGATTAATTTAGAGCAAATGAAAAAAGATTTGTTCTTAATGAAACAACATAACTTCAATGCAATTCGAAGCAGTCATTATCCGAACGTGCCGTATTTCTATCATTTATGCGATGAGTATGGATTCTTCTTAATTGACGAAGCCGACCATGAAAGCCATGGAGCAAGAGAACAGTTCTTGGCTGATGGAAGCAAGCAAAATGCTTACGACCATTGGAATGCTAGATTTGCAGATGACCCGATTTATACACCAGCCACATTAGACAGGGCAATGCTTTGTGTACACCGCGACAAAAACCGTCCTTGCGTTGTGATTTGGTCGCCGGGAAATGAATGTGCATATGGTTGTGCGTTTGAAGATACCATGAAATGGATCAAAGAGTTTGACCCGACGCGTTTGACACAATATGAGGGAGCTCTATACACTAGCGACAGACGTAAATATGATTTTTCGAATTTGGATCTTTACAGCAGAATGTATCCGACATTTGAAGATATGGATGCATATATCAATGGAAATAAAGACAAGCCATTCCTCTTGATGGAATATTGTCATGCTATGGGAAATGGACCTGGGGACTTGGAGGACCACTTCCAAATCATCTATAACAATGACATTATGTGTGGCGGATTCGTCTGGGAATGGTGTGATCATGCGATTTACAAAGGTTTGGCAGAGAATGGAAAACCAATGTTCTTCTACGGAGGAGACCACGGGGAAAGCATGCATGATGCAAACTTCTGTATGGATGGATTGGTGTATCCAGACCGCACACCGCATACAGGATTAAAAGAATATAAAAACATCTATCGTCCAGCGAGGGTTGTGTCTGTAAATCAGATATCAGGAGAAGTTGTTCTGAAAAACTATATGAACTTTGTGGATTTGAAGGATTATGTAGACCTTGTGTACGAAATTAACTGTGATGGAGAAGTGATTTACAAGGGAACTGCAACGATTGAGGAATCCATTCCAGCGCTGACAGAGGGAATTGTGAAATTAGATATTCCTGTTCCGCAAGTAGGAAAATGTTACTTGAAACTTATTTATGTCCAAAAACATAGTACAAATATGTTGGATGCGGGATTTGAACTTGGTTTCGATGAAGTGCTACTTGAAAATGTGAATGGAAAAAATCAAAGAGCACAGGGATTATGGGAATATAAAAAGAGTTGCCAAAAAGCAATCCAAGTAGAAGAAAATGATAGATTCTTATATTTGACAGGTGAAAATTTCGCGTATGCATTTAACAAAATTAGGGGGATGTTTGAAGGTTTAACAGTAAATGGGAAAAAAGTACTTGATAGACCGATGGATGTTAATATTTGGCGAGCACCGACTGACAATGATCGAAAGCTCAAATTGGAATGGTTTAGAGCAGGGTATGACCGAGTGGTTACTAGAGCATACAACACCACATATGAGGTGAAAAAGGATCGAGTGGTACTTCATACTACGAGTTCTCTCGCAGCAAAGGCACTTCAAAAAGTGATTGATATGGATACAACTTGGGAAGTGACCAATGGTGGAGAAATTCATATGAAGATGCATGTGAAGAAAGATATGGAATTCCCAGAACTTCCTAGATTTGGTATTCGCTTATTTTTGAATAAAGAATTTGAAAATGTTGCTTATTATGGAATTGGACCAGAAGAGAGCTATGTAGACAAATGCAGATGCGGAAGTCATAGTCATTATGAGGCAAAGGTAAAGGATTTGCATGAAGATTATATCAAGCCACAGGAAAATGGAAGCCATGTGGATTGTGATTATGTGACAGTGGCATCTAAGAATCTTGTATTTGCAGCAACGTCACCAAAGAGTTTTTCATTCAATGCATCCGTGTACACACAAGAAGAGTTGACCGAGAAAAAACATAACTTTGAGTTAGAGGAATGTGGAAGTACAGTATTGTGTCTTGACTATGCGCAGAATGGTATTGGTTCGAATAGCTGTGGACCAGTTCTAAAGAACGAGTATAAACTCAATGAAGAAAACTTTGTGTTTGAAATGAAAATGATATTTTAAAACTAATTTTTGTGCTATACTATGAGCATAGTACTTACGTTAGAAAAATAGTGCACACTCTATAAAGAAATTAGAGTTGTGCACTATTTTTGTTAAGATATATCCTTCTTACTGTATTTAAAAAATGCCAGCACCGCACATACAACGGTTATCCCAATTCCAACCGCCATATATTTCCACTCAATCGCACTGTTTGTAATGATGTAAGCGCCATCTGAATAGCCATAAGGTGTGATGTACTTTAAGAACTTTGCTTCTTCTGTAAGGTTGGATAAGATATTTGTAAAGTAAAATACAAATGCGATTCCAAGTCCGATTCCAAGTCCATTTCCTTTTAAGAAAGCGGAGATGGCGAAGGAAATCGTTGCAATTTCAAACTGCAAGATTAAATATGCAAAGAGTAATAGTAGTATCGGTTTCATATCTGGGTTCTCTCCGATGATTAGAACTGCCAAAGATACAACTGCGCAAACCGCTAAATTCAGCACAACAATCTGTGCTAGAACTGCCAAATATTTTTCGGCAATCACGCGAACTCTTGATATTGGATGTGATAAAAGGAAATCTGCTGTACGTTCTTTCTCTTCTTTTGCAAGAGCAGAGATTCCGATAATCGCCGCAAAGAAAGCACCGCCAAGACCTAAGGTATTTCCACATTCAATTCCAAAGTATCCGCCAAATTCACCAAAGTTTAATTGGTCCATTCCAAATGCTTGAGAAAAGCTCCCCATATTGGCAAAAAGGTCGTTCATTTCTCCCATCTGCTTTGACATTTCAGGATAAATGAGAACACTCGTAGCAAGTAAAAAAGCAATTGCTCCAGACCAAATGATGAGAGACAATAAATTTCGTTTCATTTCATGTTTGAATATCGTCATATTAGCAATCCTCCTTTTCATAGTAGTGCATAAAAACTTCTTCTAAGTCAGGATCTAGGATGTTAATATCTTCAAAAGACATAGATTGCAATTGTTGCAAAAGGGTGTTGATATCTCCCGTATAGAGGAATTGTACGTTGTCATTTTCTACTTTCACATCAAGCATTTGCTCCCAAGTAGGAACCGTATTAATTCCACGTAGCACAATTTGTTTCGCACCCGTGTGACCGAGTTTTTCGACACTGTCTGTTGTGAGAAGTTTTCCGTCGCGGATAACGCCAGCATGCTTACAATAGCGACTCACTTCAGAAAGAATGTGAGAGGATAAGAAAATGGTTGCGCCTTCTTCGTTCCGTTCTTTTAAGATGGAATAGAATTCTCGTTGCATTAGAGGGTCCAATCCGCTAGTTGGTTCATCCAAGATGTATAAATCAGGTTTGTGTTGTAATGCGCAAACGATACCGACTTTCTTACGGTTTCCAAGAGAGAGTGCATCTATTTTTCGAGAAGGGTCTAACTCCAGGCGTTCGCACAAGTCCATAGCTTCTTTTTTACAATCCATTTTTCGAAGCTGAGCAGAAAATGCAAGCAGTTCACTTACTTTCATTCCCGAATAGAATAAGGCGTCAGAAGGAAGAAAGCCGATGTTTGAGAGTATCTCTGTGCGGTGTTTAGTAATATCTTTTCCAAAGATTTGGGCAGAGCCACTAGTTGGAGCTATTAGTCCTAACAAGGTGCGGATAGTCGTACTTTTTCCAGCTCCGTTTGGACCAATAAATCCAAAAAAGTCGCCTTCTTCAACAGTTAAATTTACATCAATAATGCCTCTAGATTTTCCATAATATTTAGTTAAAATTTCTGTCTGTATTGCTTTCATAGAGAACCTCCTTTTATTTGCTTAACAATGTTTCGTAGATTTCTCTTGTGGCTTTTTCGTCAATACCACCGATGACTAAGGTCTTTTTGTCTGATTTTATAACAACCACAGCATCGCTTTTGGTGTAGCTATATAGAATATAATTTCCAAATTCATCGTTGGTAAAGTTTCCGGCCAGTAGTTTGGCAGATCCAACTCCGGAAGTACGAGAACCAAAATCAAAATCCTCACGATATTCCACAGAAGCAATCGAGTCATAATCCACAGTGAGTGAATTGTAAAGACTCGCATCGACAGTAAAAGAGGCTTCGTCATATGAGACTGTGATTTTCCCAGTAAACATTAGGACGGCTACAAGTAAGAAGATAATAGGCAGTGTAATCATTGTGATAGTTTTGCCCTTTTTCCCGAAGGGATTGTCTGTTAGATTGCCTTTGGTATAAGTTCCAGCCTTCGTTTGTTTTCTGTAGTATAGGTAAGAATAAATTACAGGGGCGAAGACAAGCGGCAACATAATAATCAGAACCATAGGAATCATAATCTTTTGTGGCAAGAATACGCAGAAGAGTAGGAGTAGCCCACCAAAGAACCACACCTTTCCCCCGAAACGGTGAGTCGTATTCCAATTTTCTTCGTTTTCCAGTGTCCATTTCACTTTGATTCCAAGGGTAAAATTTTGTTTACATTTTGGCAGATAGTTTCCAATAAATATAAACATTCCGCCCATCATAAGAGGGAGAATCATATTCACATTTAATTCTTTTCCAAAAGCAGTGGCATACATCATCCCATTTGTGAAGAAAGAGAGGACTGGCATAATCCAGAAAATCATACCAAATGCCTTTTGATTCTGGTCGGCATTCTTTTTGTCAAACGAGGTAAACCACAGACATAAGAGGTTTGTTAGGCATAAAATAACTGGCAGAAGAAATACAGCAATATAAGTGCTACTTTTACCATCTGCTTTACCGTCGATTCCCCAATGGGTTGTCATTTGCTCAGGCAAAGTATCCCAGAAAATAATTCCAAACAGAATAGGTAGTAGTGTCAAAATGCACGATAATATAATTTTACGTTTATTCTTTTTCCACATGAGATTCATCTCCTTTCAAATCCGATATCCATAATAATGTCTCTTCTAATACAGAAGTATTAATGTCATAGTAAATAAATTTGCCTTCTCGTGTATCGCGAATCAAATCCGCTTCCTTAAGGACAGATAGATGTCTGGAAATAGAAGCGCCTGTGACTGTAAAGTGATCTGTGATTTCACCTGCAGACATACGGCCTTTTTTGAGCATATTTAGTATGTCGCGACGAATGGGGTCCGCGAGGGCCCGCAAGGTTGTTTGTAAACCCATAACTATTCCTCCAATATTTAACATTTAACCTAATTGTTAAATGTATTATAGCATGAAAGATTTATGATTGCAATAAAAAAGACTGTATTTTTTTATACAGTCTAAGAATCCTTTTTGTGTTTTGCTTTCTTTTTCTTTATAACAGATTTTGCTTTTGCATACATATCTTTTAGCACGGCAAGGGTCTTTTTATCGTTTGGGAAGAGAAATTTTAGTAGGGCGATAGCAATTGCAACTGTTGCAATCTTTTCTGGAGAAACTGGAAGCCATAGGAAAGCCAAGTAGGCGCTTGCCACGGCAATCATCCACTCAATTTTCCAATAGGTTCCAATACCTAGAAGAATATAGGACCAGCCGTTGGTGATGAGCCATGCAATACCTAGGCAGAGTAACAATCTTGGATTCGTTATAAATAATATTGCCTTTTTTAGGAAATGTTTGATTTTTTCTTTCATCTGTTCTCGCCTCGAAAAAGTGTGTTTAGTAGGCATATTATAACATATTAGGTAACGGTTGACAAATGCACTCTAATGCATTAGAATAAAAATAACTCTAATACATTAGAGAAGGGAGGCGGCAATAAATGAAAACTGTACGTTGTTATCGAAAACCAGTATTTTGGGCTATAGTAGTTGGCGTTATTATAGGAGGAATTCTTGCCATTTGCTTTTTGACGAATCCAGTTACAACACTAGACGATGAATTGAGTGTATTTATTGACGGTCAGATTTGTGAGCATCATTATGCACCAGGTCATACGAAGCAAAACTTTATTGCGGTCCATCACAAGACGTTAGGGGTAAAAAAGAATCTTCGAACCACAACGGTGTATATGTGGGTGTTGTATCAAGAGTATAGTTATGAAGATGGGGAGATAAAGGAAGAAGCAGGGGCGCATACTCCGACGGTTATTACTGTGAAGCAAACAGGTAAGCACGGACACTATAAACTTGTAGAGTATTGGACGCCACGGGATGGTTCTTACTATGTGAAGGATATCCGAGCAAAGTTTCCATGGTATTTGCATGGGAAAGCGCTAGATTCACAGTTATATATAGATGAGCAGGATGATTTTTGTGACAGTGCGGCAGAAGAATATTACAAGACAGAATCTTATCCGAAAATTGGAAAGAATAGCAAGGTAAAAGATGTCTACAAACAAACACCTACAGATATGGTTCAAAAAACATATGACAACGAAGAATTTGTAATTACGAAGGAGCATTGTCAAATGGATGATGGTCTTTGGGTAGCAGGTGATTATGCATATATGTATCGATTGGAAATTACGGGAAGAATGAACAATGCTGCGAAAGAAACAACGTACATTGTATTGAGTAATAAAAAGAATATTTCCTTTGAGCAGACTTGGAGAGCCAGTGGATTTAGCAGTAATATGGATCATTATTTTTCCCCAGATGAGGCAGTTATCGTTGGGTATAAATTGTTTTAAAAGTATGAAGGTACTGATTTTTTAGTACCTTCTTATTTTTTTGATATAAACTTGTTGACAAATCAACAAGTTTATACTAGAATCAACACGTGTTGAAACTTCAACAAGTTTTTGGGAGGGTACGATTGTGAAAGAGAGATTTGAAACTTTTACTGTTCTAATGAACAGAATCAGCCGGAATATTCGGAAAATTAAAAATCAAGAAATGGCAGAGTACAATTTGCGAAGTGCGCATATTTCATGTCTATACTATTTGTATTTGGCGGATAATTTGACAGCCACGGATCTGTGCGAACGATGTGAAGAAGATAAGGCCACAATTTCACGTTCACTAGATTACCTTGAGAAGAATGAATATTTGACCTGCGAATCCAAAAGTGCTAAGCGATATAAGAGCCCACTTGTATTGACAGAGAAAGGACGTATTGTAGGTAAGAAAATTGCATATAAAATAAATAGCGTTCTTGATGAGATAAGTGTGGGATTGACGGAAGAAGAAAGAGTTGCGTTTTATCGCAGTCTTTCTATCATTAGTGAAAGTTTGGAAAAGGTTTCAAAAGGAGCAAATAGTAAAGGAGAAAATTTATGAAAACAAGAATTATTGTAGATTCTACAGCAGATTTATTACCAGCATTTAAATCCCGCGTGCATACGGTGCCACTTACTCTTCGTTTTGGGGATGAAGAATTTATAGACGGAGTTACAATAGACTATAAGACGTTTTATGAGAAATTGATAGAAAGCGATGTGTTGCCAACTACGAGTCAAGGTACGCCAGATGCATTTATGAGAGAATTTGAAAAGGCAAAGGAAGCCAATGAAAAGGCAGTAGTTATCACACTTTCTTCGAAATTGTCAGGAACTTATCAAAGTGCAATGCTTGCTGCACAAGATTATGAAAATATCTATATTGTAGATAGTGGTACTGGGGCTGTGGGTAGTGGAATACTGACAGAACTTGCTTTACAATTTTTAGATGAGGGGTTTGACGCAGAGGTTATCGTACAGAAGTTAGAGGAAGAAAAGAAGAAAATAGTTATTGTAGCATTGGTGGATACTCTTGAGTATCTTAAAAAAGGAGGGCGCATTTCTAAGACGACTGCTTTGGCAGGGACGGTACTTAATATTAAGCCGGTGCTCTCCGTTATTGATGGAGAAATTAACGTGCTAGGTAAGGCGCGTGGTTCTAAGATGGGTAACAATTTGCTTGTACAGGAAATTGAAAAAGCTGGCGGCGTTGATTTTGATAAGCCAGTTTTGCTTGGCTATAGTGGTATTTCAGATGTCTTGTTACTCAAATATATAGAAGATAGTAAACATATTTGGGAAGGAAATCTTGATGAAGTTCGTTACACGTCGATTGGCAGTGTGATTGGTACACATGCAGGACCAGGCGCAGTGGTAGTAGCGTTCTTTAAAAAATGAGTGTAAGTAAAATGGCGTCGCATTGCATTTGCGACGCCATTATTATGTTTGCATTCATCTTTACAGAAGGATTTCCTTATTTGTTCCGTAGAAAATATCTTCTTTATTACTAATCAACTTGCAAAATTCTTCTAGTTTAATCCAGTAATCTGGTTCATAATCCATCTCGTATGAGTGCCCCCATATGTAGAAAATCTTTGGAGTTTCTGTTTTTAGATCAATAAATTCCTGTCCCAAGCGCATCATATCATCAAAGTGAAGATGGTAAACAGTAGGGTTGAAACGGAATAGATTATCTTGGATATCAAAGGAGTGGTTTGAGGTAATTGTGCGACTATATTTAACCCCGGTATTTTCCTTTATAATCTTTGCGACACGATCGTCATTATTGATACCTCCACAGGGATAAGCCATACCCACAACTTCATATCCAGCCAATTCGGATAAATTTAATCGGTCTTGTTCCACTTGGCGTATAATCGTTGCCTCATCAAGCTGTGTAAGGTTTGGATGTGTCAATGTATGAACGGCCACCTCATGTCCTTCGTAAATATGTTTTACATCTTCGCTATGAACCTTATAATGAGCGATACGTTGGTCGCGTCTCATAAGTATCCCACGCTTATTTAGAAGTTCAGAATTGATATTGAATGTACATTTCAATCCGTATTTGTTTAAGAGTTCAATCAAACGGACATCTTGCGTAACACCGTCATCGTAACTGAAGGTAATAGCTTTTTTCTTTCCTGATTCTAAGAACATATGAAATCCTCCGTTTTATTGTTTGTCCCTATGGTGCAATAGAATATGCTCCATCAAGTAACATACATTGACCAGAATAATAGCATGAATCTGGTCCAGCAAGGAATGCGATAACAGGTGCGATATCATTTTCAGCATCACCCAAACGACGCATTGGTTGTTGCATTAATATTGCTTCATACTTTTCTGGGAATTTCTTTGCCCATTCTTTAGCGGCAGGAGATTCAGCACCTGGAAGTACACAGTTTACGCAGATACCATATTGGCCCCATTCTTTGGCTGCAATCTTTGTAAGACCACGAATTGCTTCTTTATTAGAACCGTATGCCAAGTTGCCTGCGTATCCAAACATACCAGTAGCAGAAGCGAAATTGATAATACGACCTTCGCCTTGTTCTTTCATGTATGGGAAACATTCTTGCATAAAGTTGAGTGAACCGATAGTTCCAGTAGACCAAGCAAGATACATTAAATCATAGGTAACTTCTTCTACAGGCATTGATTTTGCAACTGCCTGTGCATTATTCACTACAACGTCTACAGTGCCAAAGGTTTCTACTGTTTTTGCAACGACTTCTTTTACGCGTGCGCGGTCAGCAGAGTCGCAAGTCATAGCAAATGCTTCACCACCAAATGCCTTGATTTCAGCTACAGTTTCTTCAATCGGCTCAGGTCTTCTTCCAGTACAAACAACCTTTACCCCTCTTTTTGCAAGACAAAGAGCAATTCCTTTTCCGATCCCTTGACCTGCTCCTGTTACGATAGCTACTTTTTCATTCAATTGTTTCATAAATAGGTTACCTCCTTGTGAAAACTTATACTAATAATTTATCATAAAGAGGGAGAGATGTCTACCATTGACAAAGAGAACTCTAATATGTTAGAGTTTAGATAAACTCTAACATATTAGAGAAAGGAGCGCTAATTATGAATACACCAAAGGTATTTGAAAGTGAATATCGTTTTTGTTTGATTTTGTGGGAAAACGAGCCAGTAAAGAGCAGTAAACTTGTAGAACTTTGCAAGGAGCAACTTGGCTGGAAACCAACGACCACATATACCGTGATTAAACGCTTATCAGAAAGAGGCGTATTGAAGAATGAAAACACGGTTGTGACATCTCTTGTCAGCAAGGATGAAGTGCAAGCGGCGGAGATACATGAAATGGTGGAGAAAACTTTTGAAGGTTCATTGCCAGCATTTGTAGCAGCATTTACAAAACACCAGAAACTTTCGGAGAAGGAAATTGATGCAGTTCAGCAGATGATTGATAGGTTTCGGAAAGGAGAATAAAAATGGGTGAGTTCTTCTTAACTATTGTGAATATGAGTATATCGGCAAGTTGGATTGTTTTGGCAATATTACTTTTAAGAGTACTACTAAAAAAAGCACCAAAATGGATTATGGTAATTCTTTGGGGGATTGTTGGTATCCGACTGATTTGTCCGTTTTCTATTGAGAGTGTAATGAGTTTGATACCAAGCGCAGAAACTATCAGTCCTGCAATTATGATGGATAGAACACCAGAAATTAATACGGGTTTTCCTGGTTTTAATAATGTGGTAAACCCAGTCATTAGTGGTTCTTTAGCACCCGACCCAGTGGCAAGTGCGAACCCGTTACAAATATGGATTCCGCTTTTGGGGGTGGTTTGGATTATGGGTATTATTCTTATGCTTGCATATACAGTAGTTAGTTACTGGTGCGTGAAAAGAAAAATAGGTACGGCTGTTCTGCTACGCGATAATATTTTCCAAAGTGAGAGAGTTGTATCACCTTTTGTATTAGGGATTATAAAGCCGAAAATTTATGTGCCATTCCATATGAACGAGCGGGATATGTCCCATGTTATTGCGCATGAGCAGGCACACATCCGCCGTAAAGACCATTGGTGGAAACCGCTTGGATTTTTGCTTCTCATAATCCATTGGTTTAATCCTCTTATGTGGCTCGGATATGTGTTACTCTGTCGAGATATAGAACTTGCTTGCGATGAAAAGGTTATCAAGGATTTGAACACTGACCAAAAGGCAGATTATTCGCAAGCACTTTTGACTTGCAGTGTCAACAGACGAATGATTGCGGCGTGTCCTCTTGCATTTGGTGAGGTTGGCGTAAAGGACAGAGTAAAATCTGTACTCAATTACAAGAAACCTTCATTTTGGATTGTTGTGGTTGGAATTGTAGTGAGTGTCGCTATAGCGGTTTGCTTTTTGACAAACCCAGCTTCAAATCGGCTGAAAAACATTGAAAAATTAACCTTGAATTACGTTACAGAGGTGCCGATTTCCGTTTTCATTTCAGATGGAGAAACTTACAAGGCAGTAGGTGTTGTTGACAAAGAGCTGCTCAAGGAACTTGCGAATATCAAAATTTCTCGCAAAGAAATTTCTCTGAGCCGTGGGGAGGACAGAGATGTTAGTCATACATTGGTGCTACAATCGGAGGAAGATAAGGAAGAGGTACTTTCCTCATATCTAGAGGGGCTCTATATACATTTTAACAATGATTTTACTGCGGTATGGGTAGATACTGGAGTGAAACCGACACTTACCTATAAAGTGATGAATCCGCAAAAGGCGCGAAAAATATATGAACGTATTTCGGATTATCCGCAGAATGTGCCACTTGGTAAGAAACTGACTTTAAATGATGTGAAAAAACTTGCAAAAAAGGGAAATAAGCTGTTATGGAAAGATTTTGAAAAGTTTTCTTATGTTGAAACGGGTTCGGGACTCTATATACGCCTTTATGAGATTGACAAAATGTTTTCTTTGTCAATTGGTGGAACAAATCCGGATAAAAAGGCATTGTATTTCTACCTCAGTGCGAGTGATGGACAGGAGGAAATGATAGACATTCGTACAGGAGATGTGGAAGTATTTATTGAGGAACATAAGGACAATCCGGTGGTGCAAAATGTGACTTGGGGCTATTATACTTGCCCCGTGGACAATACAGGGGATAATTATAGCAAAATGATTAAACTGGGTGGCGTACCAGCAAAGACAAATAGCAGTAGCATAAAAGCATTGGCAATTGTGAAAATAACAAGCACCAGGGAATTGAATTATTTTGTAGATGAAATGAAATCCACTATGAATTTTGATGCAGCATATCCAGATGGGATTTCGTTTCAAGAGGCATCCAAGGAATACACGGACGAATATTTTGAGGGAACTACATTATTTCTTATTTACGCGTCAGCGGGGACATCTGCCAATCGCTTTTTCCTCGACTATGCCACCAAGTCCCAAGGAGTATTATCTATTGGAGTTTTGGAAAGCGTAGCAAAAGAGGGAGATACAGTGATGCAAGGGTGGCTCGTGTGTGCAGGTATTCCGAATGAGCAAATTCAAGATGTGAAGACTGTGGAAGCGCAGATGGTTTCTAAGTAGTGGAAGGAGAATGAATTATGAAAAGAAAATTAATATCACGAATACCTCATTTGCACCTTCATTGACTTTGGTAATAATCTATGATAGAATTGCGAGGCAATCTTTGGAGTTGAATAGATTAGCATTAAATTAATAATATAGGGTACATTATGAACACTAATAACAAAAAAGAAAAACTTAAAAAATTGGGAAATATATCTTTTGTTTGTATAATTATGTTTATATTCATTGTAGGTTTTATTAGAACGTTTTTTTTCCCTAAAGACATAAATTATTATGAAAATCGTTATAGCAATAAAATTATTGCACCTACTATAAGCAACATTTTGGATAACACTTTTCAAAGTAGCATAGAGGGTGCTTTGTCAGATCAAATACCTTTAGCTCAACAGCTCAAGAAATTTTATAACGAATCAACAACTTTGCTTTCTGATTGTTTTATAACTCCAATTTTAGAAAGCAATAGTACAACTTATATAAATTATAAAAACGGCTCGAAAATTTTTGGTGGATATTATGTTTTTTCTAGTTATGATTTTGAGTATGTAAAAAGTCAATTTCAAGTAAAAGCAAACAATTACAACCAGCTTTTTGAAAAAAATCCTGATATAGAGTTTTATGCTTATTACATAGAAAAAGATACCGATATGAATTTTGAGAGTGGGGAAAAAATCCATGCTGATGAGTATTTGTTTTCTTTGCTAAATTTGGATGATAGTAAAAAACGCTCTTTTAAAATAGAGAATTTTGAAGATTTTTCTGAGTATTTTTATAAAACAGATCATCACTGGAAGCACACAGGAGCGTATACAGCTTATAAAGACATAGTGGATTTTTTGGCGTGCGAAGGTGAGCCTATAAAGGCAGGAAAAGAAGTTTTAATATCCAAAGAATTTATGGGAAGTCATTCGGCGAAGGCAGGGTCAAAAATCATATCTGAGCCTTTTTATGCTTATGAAATTGATTTCCCATTGTTCAAAAAAATCACCAGTTCACAACAAGATGGTGATTATGGTTTGCAAGAAAAGCTTATTGCATCATCTCCTGCTGATTCTATTTCTTATGGTCAATTTTATGGCGCTGACGATGGTGAATTGATATTTGATACGGGAAAAACAAACTTGGATAACATTTTAGTTATTGGGAACTCTTATGATAATGCAATTTTAAAGTTGTTAGCAACACATTTTAATCGAACACATTCTATTGATTTAAGAAACTATGAACATTTTAAGGGAAGCAAGTTTGATTTTCAACAATATGTGGAAGAGAATGGTATTGACAAGGTTTTGTTTATTGGCAATATTGATTTTTACGCTTCGAAAAATTTTGAATTGGGGAATGATTAATGGTATTTAGTACATTTACGTTTTTGTTTGTATTTTTGCCAATTGTTTGTATATTATATTTTTCTATACCAAACAGAACATACAAAAACATTGTTTTATTGGTTTTTTCATTATTGTTTTATGGCTGGGGAGAACCAAAATATATTATTTTGATGTTAGCTGCTTCGTTTATAGCTTACGTTGGCGGTTTGCTCATTCATTGGTTCGACGCCAAGGGTAAATTAAAATTAAAAAAGACTTTATTGGTTATAACAGTCACGCTACTTGTTGGCAATCTTTTTGTTTTTAAATATTTAAATTTTACCGTCGACAATATTAACAATCTATTCAGTAGTTCAATAAGTATCGCTAAAATTGTATTGCCAATTGGAATCAGTTTTTATACATTCCAAATTCTCTCGTATGTTATTGACCTTTATAAAAAAGAAATAAGTTTGCAGAAAAATTATTTTTATCTGACCTTATATGTTACTTTTTTTCCTCAATTGATAGCAGGACCTATTGTTCGTTACCAAACTGTTGAACACGAAATAAACACAAGAAAAGAAAATCTTAATGATTTTATGTATGGAATTCGAAGGTTTATAGTTGGTCTTGCAAAAAAGACCATCGTTGCTAATAACGTTGGTGCCATTGCAACAATAATATATAGTGGCGACACAAAAATATATGGTACACAGTTTTATTGGCTAGCGGCCATTGCTTATGCGTTACAAATTTATTTTGATTTTTCTGGATACAGCGATATGGCTATTGGGCTCGGGAAAATGTTTGGATTTAACTTTCTTGAGAATTTTAACTATCCTTACATTTCTACTTCGATTACGGAGTTTTGGAGAAGATGGCACATTTCATTGTCAACGTGGTTTAGAGATTATGTCTATATCCCACTCGGTGGCAATAGGGGAAAAAAATCAAGATGGTTATTTAACATACTGGTTGTTTGGGGACTTACAGGTTTTTGGCATGGCGCAGAGTGGAATTTTATGGCATGGGGGTTGTATTATGCAATATTACTAATCTGTGAGAAACTATTTTTACATAAGTTACTTGATAAGTTGCCAAAGTTTTTGTGTTGGCTTTATGCAATGGTTGTTGTGTTGATTGGTTGGGTGATGTTTAATCTTACTGAGCCGGCTGCAATTATTCGAGCTCTTTCTCAAATGTTTAGTTTTAATTATACTGATACAACAACTGCAATAATTGCGAATACAGATATTGTATATGCATGGATTTACATTCCGATGGGCTTGATTTGTATGTTGCCTTGGAAAAATAAATATGGCAAAATGCCAAATTGGCTTGCGAATATACTATGTCTTATTCTCTTATTAATTTGCATTGTGTTTATGATTGGATCAACATATAATCCGTTTATTTATTTTAGATTCTAAAGTATGACTCTCCTTGTTTTACAAATACTAGCAGTACAAATATGTAAGGCAAGGAGATTATATATGTTTTTAGGGAACAGAGAAATCTGTTCCTTTTTGTGTTAATCAAAAAACCACGCATTGCGTTATTGTAGAAACTGTGTTACAACATAGAAAAAGTAAAAGGGGAGAGAAAATGGATAAAAGATAAGGAATTACAAAAGGATGAAAAAGAGGTTCTGAACAATTTGAAACCAACACATATTTTCCATACATAAGTGATATTATATCTGCCCCTAGTTATGTGGGGAAAAAACCTTCGGATGAGTCAATTGTTTTTGTTAAGTTTTTTCAAATAGGAGAGGAATAGAGGCTCGTGTTATAATAACACAAGAATGCAACAAGCCTTTGTAATATGTCAGTTCAATTCTACAACACCGTATCCGCGGCTGTCTCATGGATTATTCTTCCGCTAAAAGAGCTGCAAGAATTTTTGACCTTAAGGGTATAGACTCTGTAAGCACATATTCTTTATTTGTATGACAGAATTTACCGCACCCGCCCATTCCACAGATAGAAGTCACCCCCGCCACCTGAGTGTAGCAACAATCGGAACCGCCGCCGGATTCCACTGGTGTGAGACTTCCAAGACCGTATTTTTGGCAGACGCTCAAAAGTTTATTAAAAAGCTCTTCGGTTGCAGGATTTTTTTCCATCGGTGGTCGTTTGCTGATGGGGATAGCAGTGGCTGAAGTGTCACCGATAAAGCTGGTATTGACGATTTGCAAAAGTACATTTTCGGCCTCCTTTATATCTGCGTGTCGGGGAACACGAATATCTACCGTGACAGAGCAACTGTCCGGAATGATGTTGGCACGAATACCACCGTGAATGATGTTACAGCTATAGCTAATGCCACTCGGACTGCTTTTCTCCTGAAGGGCAACAATTTTATGGGCAGCTTCCACAACGGCATTTTTGCACTGGAAATAATGGATACCGGAGTGACCGCCGATTCCTGTAATATCAATCTGATATTTCAAAATTCCCTTTCTGGAAATGACTACTTCGTCATTTTCGGATGTTTCGCAGTTAATGGCGAAGGGAAAGCCGGCGCAGTTATACTTAAAATAATCCAACTCCGCTTGACCGCCAAGTGTGTTGGAAATTTCTTCATCAGAAGTTAGCAAAAGACGAAGGTGCTTTGCATAACCCTGCTCTTGTAATGCTTTCATTGCCAGCAAAGCAATGGCGATACCACCCTTGCAGTCAATGGCACCAGGTGCAATAATTCTGTCGTTCAAGCGCATTACAGGTTGCGTTCCAAAGACCCCTTTTTCGTGAACAGTGTCGGTGTGAGCCAGAAAAACACAGCCTTTTTCGCTGCCTTCATTCAAGTCTATTGATAGGAAATCACCGCACTGTTCCATTTTTGTACGGGTTACTTGGAATCCTTCCTCTTTCGCAAACTCCGCAATATAGTCTAACATAGCATCAATGGTCTGCTTATTTTCAGCTTTTGCCTCAAATGCGCAGATTTTACATAAGAAATCTAAATACTTTTGAACTTTAAATTCAATACTCTGAAAAATTTTTTCAATACACATAAGTCACTCTCCTATAAGGTTATTATAAATTGGCGCATATGCTTTGTAAAAAATCAGTTTCGATGGTCTTGCTATAACTTTTGAAATGTGCTAATGTGTATGCGAGGTGATTTTTGTGGATATTCTACAGTTACGATATTTTTATGATAGTGCGAATTATTTGAGCATTTCCAAGACAGCAGAAAAGTACGGCGTGCCGTCAACTTCTGTTTCTGCATCCATACGCCGGTTGGAAGAGGAGTTAGGTTGCAAGCTATTTGACCGCACACCCAATCGCATTTCGCTGAATGACAAAGGAACGATTATGCGCGATTATTTGAGACAGATATTTAATGAGATGGATTCTATGCTTGAGGCGGTATCCGGTTCCGTCGACGATCCAAAGGAAATCAAAATACTGGTTAAAGCAATACGCGCAATGATTACAGATCAAGTAATAAAATACAAGAAAAAGTATACTCAAACACGTTTTAAGTTGGTGGCGGATTTTGACGAAACAGATATAGACGATTACGATATTATTATCGATACCAAAAGTGACCAGTATGTAGGATATGATTCTTTAGAACTTGTCAATCAACAGATATTCTGTTACGTGCCTTCTAACAGTAGCTTATGCCTGCGCAAGTTTTTGTTGAAAGAACTGGCGCAGATGTCATTTGTTTTGATGAGCCAACAGGGAAACTATGGTAGAGTCTTTATTGATGCATGCAAAAATGCAGGTTTTTCACCGAACATTGTTGCACAAGTAAACGATTCTGCCTGTTTTCGCAAAATCATTTCGTCGGGAATCGCTATTGGAGTAACAGGTCGATTTGCCGCGAATGATGATGGAGCTATAACACTAGTTCCATTGAATATAACGGACTTTAAGTACGAACAAACCATCTGTATGTATTACAAAAAGGGTAATAATGGAAATGCCTCAAGGTTTGTGTCGTTTCTTCGTGAAAACATAAAAAAATAGAGGGTATAACGTATTTCACAGTATAAATTTCCTTAAATCACAAATACTAACATCACGATTTGAAATTAAAGGAGATTTATATATGAAAGCAACAGGTATAGTTAGAAGAATAGAGGCTCGTGTTATAATAACACAAAAGTCGCTCAAAACCGCATAAACACTGGATTTGCGAGTGATTTTTGAAGAAATATTTTTGACAAAAAACAGCATATTTTGACACATACATAGCAAAAGCGAGGTGTTTTCACCTCGCTTTTGTTTATCCGTAATAAGAGCCTGAAAGTTCCTCAACCAAGGTTTGGTCCCGCTCGGTGGTAAAGGAAAGCAACCAATCGTAGTTTCTTTCGTCGGTGTAGACCGCATCCCAGCAATTGTGCTCAAGTTCCGGGAAGAGGATTAACTCTGCGTGGCCACCGTTGAGATTTACGGCTTTTGCCATCTGTAAGCTCTCGATAGGATCTACCGTTGTGTCCCGAAGACCATGGAAGGTGCGGATAGGAAGATTCACCAAGTTCTTTGCAAATCCGCCGATTCCGCCGCCGCAGACAGGCATCGCCGAGGCAAACCAAGCGGGATGATGTGTGGCAAGCGCCCAGGTGCCATAGCCACCCATACTGTTGCCGGTCAGATGAACACGAGTCTCGTCGATATAAGGAGTTTCACGGTACGTTTCTATCAAGTGAATCAAAATCGTCATCCATTCATACCAATCCCCTCTCTTACAAAGAGGGGCAAGGAGAACGTAACCTCTTTCGTCTTGCCGCTTGAGAAGATTCCGAACGCAGGAATTTTGCTGTAGGCGCTCCGTCGTTTCATCGCGAGTACCTGCCCCGTGCAAAAAGATAACCAGAGGATATTTCTTGTCCTCCTGAAATCCTTTCGGATAAGAAATCAGATATTTGATTTCTTCAAAGATTTTTTCTTCCATGTTTCATTCTCCTTTTTTCACAATTCAAAATACTTGTCAAACATCTGTATCAGATTACCGAGATTAATTGTAACGCAACCAAATCAAAAAGTAAACTTAAACAGTATAAATTCCCTTTAATCACAAATAATAGTATCACGATTTGAATTTAAAGGAGATTTATATATGAAAGCAACAGGTATTGTACGTCGCATAGACGACCTTGGTCGTGTAGTTATCCCAAAAGAAATCAGAAGAACACTTCGCATTCGCGAGGGAGATTCATTAGAAATATTCACAGACCGTGAAGGTGAGATTATATTGAAAAAATATTCTCCAATCGGTGAGATGTCAAACTTCGCAAAAGACTATGCAGAGAGTTTGGCAAGCACATTGGGATGCACCATTTGCATCACTGACCATGACCAGATTATTGCGGCAGCAGGATATGGAAAAAAAGAGTTACAGGACAAATACATCACAAAAAGAATGGAAAGCACCATCGCAGACCGCGAGCAAGTAATCGCTTATCACGGAGAAAAACGATTTGTGCCAGTGACAGAGGAAATGCAGGATAGCTTTATGGGACAAATCATTAGTCCAGTCATCTGCGAAGGAGATGTGTTGGGAGCCGTAATCTTATTAGACAAACAAGAAAAAAGAAAACTTGGAGAGACAGAGCAACGAGTAGTTACCTGTGCCTCTAATTTTCTGGGACGACAAATGGAACAATAGGTATAAATCATCCCTCCTCCTCATAGATTGAGGTAAACAGGAGGGATTGTTTATGCAAAAAAATAACATCATTCAAAAAATTATGTGGATGCTAAAAGCAATGCTGGCATCCTATATTGTAACCGGGTTACTACTTTTGTTGTTGACATTTTTGTTGTATCAATTCAAATTGGACGAGCAAACTGTGGTGGCTGGAATTGTAGTGATATATGTAGTTTCTACATTTATAGGCGGCTTGATTCTAGGGAAATTGACGAAGAAAAGGAAATTCCTTTGGGGAAGTATTCTGGGAGGGCTTTATTTTCTATTGCTTTTCCTAATTTCCTACGGCATATATCGAGAATTTAATACCAATGGAATAAATGCAATTACTACGGCGCTTTTATGTGTCGGAGGTGGAATGTTGGGAGGTATGGTTTCTTAGTTTTTTAGATGAAAACTCTTTACAGAAAATCAAATAAGTATCATAATCAAAAGGGATAGAAGATGACTTCTATCCTTTTATTAATGGAGAAAACAAATGGAAAAATGGATTGAAATACGCAAAGGTGCGCCTTTCGGAGAAATAGCAGAAAAATTTCAAATTCACCCAGTAATCGCACGATTAATTAGAAATAGAGATGTTGTGGGAGACGACAATATTCATGCTTATTTAAATGGGACAATTGCGGATTTGTATGATGGTATATTGATGAAAGATGTGCATAAAGCAGTAGATATTCTGTTAGAGAAAATTGCGGAGAAGAAAAAGATTCGCATTATTGGGGATTATGATATTGATGGAATTAATGCCACTTACATTTTGCTCGAGGGTTTGCGAGCTCTTGGAGGTGAGGTGGATATTGATATTCCAGACCGTATGAAGGATGGATATGGGCTTAATCAAGTTCTCATAGATCGTGCGTACCAAGCGGGGATTGATACGATTGTAACTTGCGATAATGGAATCGCTGCAAGTGAAGAAATCCGATATGGAAAATCTCTTGGGTTGACCATTATTGTGACCGACCACCACGAAGTTCCTTATGAAGAGGTGGCAGATACCAAACAGTATATTTTGCCACAGGCAGATGCAGTGATAGACCCAAAACAAGAAGATTGCGAGTACCCGTTCAAAGGGCTTTGCGGTGCAGCTGTGGCTTACAAATTGGTGGAAGCATTGTTTGAAGTTTCAGGAAAAGACGTGGAAGATATTGACTATTTACTTGAAAATGTGGCAATTGCTACAGTAGGCGATGTGATGGACCTTGTTGGAGAGAATCGTATCTTTGTAAAACAAGGATTGGATATGCTGAAGCGCACGCAAAATATGGGGCTTAAAGCATTGATTGAATGTAACAAGATTGTGGCAAATGAATTGTCCGCGTATGATATTGGATTTCGGATAGGGCCATGTCTCAATGCAAGTGGCCGTTTGGATACGGCGAAAAGAGCATTGGAACTTTTGTGTGCAAAGACAAAAGGTGAAGCAGACCTGTTAGCAGGCGATTTAAAAGCCCTCAATGACAGTCGAAAAGAGATGACAATGCAGGCGGTTGAAGATGCCATTGAACAGGTTGAGAGTGGAGCTTTAAAAGACGATAAAGTATTGGTGATATTTTTGCCGGATTGCCATGAAAGTTTAGCGGGGATTGTGGCAGGAAGAATTCGGGAAAAATACTATCGCCCAACATTTGTGCTGACAAATGCTGAAGATGGGTTAAAGGGCTCTGGCCGTTCTATAGATGCGTATCATATGTACGAGGAATTAAATCGATGCAAACACTTGCTTACTAAATTTGGAGGTCACAAATTGGCAGCGGGATTGTCACTGCCACAGGAGAATCTAGAAAAATTCCGGGTTTTGTTAAATGAAAATACAACCCTGTCAGATGAAGATATGATTCCAAAGATTTCCATTGATATGCAACTGCCGTTAACTTATATAGATGAGCAGTTAATTGAGCAGTTAGAACTATTAGAACCATTTGGAAAAGGCAATCAGAAACCGATATTTGTGGAAAAGGATTTGGAGATTTTAAATACACGAATATTAGGGAAAAATCAGAATGTACTCAAGTTGCAAGTGAAGGATAAAAATGGAAAAATGATGGATGCATTATATTTTGGTGACGTCCACGCTTTTCTTGCATATTTTGAAGAGAAGAGTGATAAAAAAGCAGCATTCACTTACTATCCTTCGGTGAATGAGTACCAAGGAAGAAAAACATTGCAGATTATCGTGCAAAATTATCGTTAAAGCGATTACAAAAAGTTTGAAAAGTCGACAAAAAAGTGCTATAATAGCGTATATTTTTTAAATCTAGAGGTGTAAAGATGAAGAAGAATATTGAAGAATACGTAAGAAGTATACCAGATTTTCCTGAAGAAGGAATTATTTTCCGCGATGTGACCAGCATTTTAGAGGATGCAGATGGATTACATTTAGCGATTGATTTATTACAAGAAAAATTAAAAGATTTGGATTTTGATGTGGTAGTTGGACCAGAGTCAAGAGGATTTATCTTTGGTGTGCCAATTGCCTATAATATGCACAAAGCATTTATTCCAGTTCGTAAGAAAGGAAAACTTCCTTGCGAGACAGTAGAAATCGAATACGATTTGGAATATGGCAGTGCAGTGATTGAAATGCACAAAGATTCTATTAAACCAGGACAAAAGGTAGTCATTATCGATGACCTTATGGCTACAGGAGGAACAATCGAGGCTATTGTGAAATTGATCGAAGGCCTTGGCGGAATCGTTGTTAAGATTGCATTTTTAATGGAATTAGAGGGATTAGAAGGAAGAAAAAAACTCGAAGGATATGATGTTGATACCGTAATTGCTTATCCAGGGAAATAACAAGTCAGAGGGGGCATTTTCTAATGTCTGATGAGAGAGTAGAGGAAAGAATAGTTGATGGGCATGCAGTGATGGCACCAGAAGATTATCAAGACCCGAAAGCATTGTATGAAAAGTTAATAAGTCGCGTTCGCAAGTATCATCCATCTGATGACATTTCTATGATTGAGAAGGCATTTGAAATTGCTTATACAGCACATGAGGGGCAATGTCGTAAATCGGGAGAACCGTATATTATTCATCCGTTGTGGGTGGGTATTATTCTTGCTGAGTTGGAATTGGACAAAGAGACCATTGTGTCTGGGATTCTTCACGATGTTGTAGAAGATACGATTATGACGGAGGAAGAGATTAAGGAAACTTTTGGCGAGGAAGTTGCCTTGTTAGTTGACGGCGTTACCAAGTTGGGACGTTTGTCTTATTCGTCTGATAAGTTGGAAGTTCAAGCGGAAAATCTTCGTAAGATGTTTCTTGCGATGGCGAAGGATATTCGTGTTATTTTGATTAAGCTTGCTGACCGTTTGCATAATATGCGCACGCTTCAATTTATGCGCCCAGAAAAGCAATTGGATATTGCGAAAGAAACCTTGGATATCTACGCGCCGTTGGCACAGCGTCTTGGTATTTCCAAAATCAAGACGGAACTTGACGATTTGGCACTTCGCTATTCGAAGCCAGAAGTTTTTGAGGATTTGGTATTCCAGATTAATGCAAGAAAGACCGAGAGAGAAGAATTCATTCAGAGTATTGTGGATGAAGTTTCCGAACATATTCAAAATGCAAACATTGATGCAGAGATTAAGGGAAGAGTAAAGCATTTCTTTAGTATTTATAAGAAGATGGTGAATCAGGATAAGACGGTTGACCAGATTTATGATTTGTTTGCAGTACGTATTATTGTAGAATCTGTAAAAGATTGTTACGCTGCCCTTGGTGTTATCCATGAGATGTACACACCGATTCCAGGGCGTTTTAAAGATTATATTGCGATGCCAAAGCCAAATATGTATCAGTCTTTGCATACGACATTAATGAGTTCTATTGGGCAACCATTTGAGATTCAGATTCGTACAAAAGAGATGCATAAAACTGCAGAATATGGTATTGCTGCTCACTGGAAATATAAAGAATCTGGTGACGGACAGAAGAATGTTGAGACCCAAGAAGAAGAGAAATTAAGTTGGCTTCGTCAAATTTTGGAGTGGCAACAGGATACAGACAACAGAGAGTTCTTAAGCTTATTAAAAGGTGGCTTGGACTTATTTGCAGAGGATGTATACTGTTTTACGCCAAATGGAGATGTCAAGAACCTTCCAAATGGTTCTACACCAGTGGATTTTGCTTATTCGATTCACAGTGCCGTTGGTAATAAGATGGTTGGAGCAAGAGTCAATGGAAAATTAGTAAATATTGATTACCAGATCCAAAATGGGGATAGAATTGAGATTTTGACGTCACAGAATTCCAAGGGGCCAAGCCGTGACTGGCTCAATATTGTTAAGAGTACCCAAGCAAGGAATAAGATTAACCAGTGGTTTAAGAAGGAATTAAAAGAGGAGAATCTTACCCGTGGCAAGGAATTGTTGCAGGCATACTGTAAGAGTAAAGCTCTTGTATATTCGGATTTAACAAAACCGAAATATATGCAGGTAGTCCAAAGAAAATACGGTTTCCATGATTGGGACGGTATCTTATCGACTGTGGGACATGGTGGCCTGAAAGAAGGTCAGGTTATTAATCGTCTTTTAGAGGAATATACGAAAGACCACAAGGAAGAGATTACAGACCAGATGATTTTGGAGCGTGTGAATGAGGCTACAAAGAACAAAGCGCACGTGGCAAAATCAAAGAGTGGAATCGTGGTAAAAGGCATCGACGATATGGCAGTGCGTTTTTCGAGATGTTGTAATCCGGTTCCGGGAGATGAGATTGTCGGTTTCGTCACAAGAGGGCGAGGAATGTCGATTCATCGTACCGATTGTATTAATATATTAAATCTATCAGAATCAGAAAGAATCCGTCTCATTGATGCTGAATGGGAAGCAAGTTTGACCGAGGACAAAGGACAATACATGTCGAGTGTCAAGGTATTTGCAAATAATCGTCAGGGAATGCTGATGGAGATATCGAAAGTCTTTACGGAGAATAAAATTGATATCAATAGTATCAATACACATACGAGTAAGCAGGATGTTGCTACATTGGATATTAGCTTTGTAGTCAGTGGGCGTGACCAGTTAAATCACATTGTTGAGAAACTACGCCAGATCCCAGGTGTGATTGATATAGAAAGAACGACAGGTTAGTGAAGAGGGGCTGTAATCCAATACAGTCCCTTTGCTATATGAGGTGTAAAATGAAAATAGAAAAATTTGCTTTGAGTTATTTAAAGACAAATTGTTATTTGATTGTGAATGAGGAGACGAAGGAGATTGCCATTGTAGACCCAGCAACGTGCCCGGATTATTTGTTATCGCACGTGCGTACGCAAGGGTATATTCCAACGGCTATTTACCTTACACATGCACATTTTGACCATGTGATGGGGATTGATGATTGGGTAAAAGAATACAATATTCCAGTGTATCTGCATGAGGATGAAAAGCAGATTCTTGAGGATCCAAGTTTAAATTTGTCTACAATGATCGGACAAAACTATGCCTATAATAAGGTAGAGGTTTTAAAAGACCAAGAGAACATTTCCATCGTTGGTTATGATTTTCGTGTTATTCATACACCAGGACATACACATGGTGGCTGTTGCTATTATTGCGAGAGCGAGGATGTATTGTTTAGCGGTGATACCCTGTTTTGTCAGAGTGTGGGAAGAAGTGATTTTCCAACAGGTAGTACGTCTACATTGGTGCGTTCTATTCGTGAGAAGTTACTGTGTCTTCCAGAGGATGTTATGGTGTATCCAGGACACGAAGGAACGACTTGCATCGCAGATGAGAAGTTACACAATCCGTTTATTTAAGAGGTAAAGTATGATTAAAGTTCAGGTAAATACCGAGATGTTTGCCTACGATATGTTCCATATTCTGAAAGCATTTTTTCCGGGGGAAAAGATTGAGCAGTCTATGGACACTACCAGCGAACATCTAGTAGAGATTACAATTGAAGAAGAAAAACTTAGGATTCCTTGTATAGATGCAGGTGAAATTACAGATCGAAAATTGAAAAAACGTTTTGTGAATTTGAAAGTGTATGAATTTCTTACAAATATAACAGGCAGAATGTTGTCCTGGGGAATTATGACGGGCGTTCGTCCAACAAAGCCAATTATGGAAATGTTGGAAGAAGGGAAGTCGGATGAAGCGATTGGTTCTTGGATGAAGGAAAACTATCGAGTGAGTGAACAAAAGTGTCAGCTTGGACTTGAGGTTGCAAAGAAGGAATTGTCCTTGTTAGAACAGTTGGATTATGAAGATGGGTATAGCCTATATGTTGGAATTCCGTTTTGCCCGACAACATGTTCCTACTGTTCGTTTACATCTTATCCTATCGCGGTGTGGAAGGAACGAGTAAATGAATATTTAGATGCGGTATGCAAGGAACTTTCCTATGTGGCAGAGGTTTCTAAAAACAAGAAACTGAACACCATTTATATTGGAGGAGGAACCCCAACGACTTTGGAACCAGAGCAGTTGGATCGATTACTCACTCATTTGGAAACACATTTTTCTTATAAAGATTTAAAAGAGATTACAGTGGAAGCAGGACGTCCAGACAGTATTACAAGAGAAAAATTAGAGGTGTTAAAGAAGCATAAGATTGGTAGAATCTCTATCAATCCACAGACGATGCAACAAAAGACCTTGGATGTCATCGGAAGAAGACATACAGTAGAAGATATTCGCCGCGTTTATCAAATGGCGAGAGAACTTGGCTTTGACAATATCAATATGGATTTGATTGCCGGACTTCCAGGTGAGACTGCCGAGGATATGAAAGATACCTTGGAGCAAATCAAGGAAATGGCGCCAGATAGCTTGACAGTACATGCGCTAGCGATGAAGCGTGCTTCTAGATTGTCACAAGAACAAAGAGGACAAGAACGTGACGAGAATGAAGAAGCAAAAATTGCCAAAACTTTGTCTGCAATGATTGAAATGGCAAGTGACTATGCAAAGCGAATGGATTTGGAGCCATATTATCTTTATAGACAGAAAAATATTGCTGGGAATTTTGAAAATGTTGGCTATGCAAAGGTTGACAAAGCGGGAATATACAATATACTTATTATGGAGGAAAAACAATCGATTGTGGCAGTAGGTGCAGGAGCAACTACGAAGGTTGTTGTTCCAAAAGAATCAGTTGTCATTGATGAGAAGACGGGCAATCCGAAATGGATGCTTCGTGCAGAAAATGTAAGAGATGTTGAACAGTATATTCAGCGAATTGATGAGATGATAGAACGAAAAGGAGAATTGTTATGGCATTAAAGAAAAAACCGGTAACCGGCATGAAGGACATGCTTCCGGTAGAGATGGAAATTCGTGATTATGTCATTCAAATGATTAAAGATACTTATAAGACGTTTGGTTTTTCTTCTATGGAGACTCCTTGCGTGGAACATATTGAAAATCTTTGCAGCAAGCAAGGTGGAGATAATGAGAAGTTAATCTTTAAGATTTTAAAACGTGGCGAAAAGTTAAAATTAGAAGAAGCACAGACAGAAGCCGATTTGGTAGATGGTGGGCTTCGTTATGATTTGACCGTGCCACTTGCAAGATATTATGCAAATCATGCAAATGAGCTTCCTTCACCATTTAAGGCAATGCAGATTGGAAATGTGTGGAGAGCAGACCGTCCACAGAGAGGACGCTTCCGCCAATTTGTACAGTGTGATATTGATATTTTGGGCGAACCAAGTAATCTTGCAGAGATTGAACTTATCTTGGCTACCACAGCAATGCTTGGAAAGTTGAATTTCAAAAACTTCACAGTGTGCATTAATGACCGTAACATCTTGAAAGCGATGGCCGCTTACAGTGGATTCCGTGAGGAAGACTACGATGAAGTGTTTATTATCTTAGATAAGATGGATAAGATTGGTGCAGAAGGTGTAGCGAAAGAATTGGAAGAACTTGGTGGATACACACAGGAAAACATCGATACTTACCTTGCACTATTTGATGAAATCAGTGGTGATATTGAAGGAATTCGTTTCTGCAAAGAAAAGTTAGCTGGTTTCTTGGCAGAGGAAATTGCAGACGGTATGGAAATGATTATTTCTAGTGTGGAGAGTGCCAAGGAAGCAGAATTTAAGGTAAAATTTGACCCAACCTTAGTAAGAGGACAATCTTACTACACAGGAACCATTTTTGAAATCCGTATGGATGAGTTTGGAGGTTCTGTTGCTGGTGGTGGTCGTTATGATAAGATGATTGGAAAGTTCACAGGGCAGGATACACCAGCTTGCGGATTTTCAATTGGATTCGAGCGTATTGCGATGCTCCTTTTAGAAAATGGATATGAGTGTGGCAATAAGAAAGAGAAGATTGCATATTTGTTGGAAAAGAATTTACCACAAGAAGGACTTTTAAAAGTGCTTGAGATGGCGAAGAAAGAAAGAGCAGTGGGTAAACAAGTTCTCATCGTAAATATGAAGAAAAACAAGAAGTTCCAAAAAGAACAGTTAGTCGAAGAAGGATATACAGATATCCAAGAGTTCTACAAAGATAATTTATAAGAAAGAGGAAGAGAAGATGGCAGAATCAATGAGAGGATTGAAAAGAAGTCATAGATGTGCAGAACTGAATAAGTCAAACATTGGTGAGACAGTTACTGTAATGGGATGGGTGCAAAAGAACCGTAACAAAGGCGGTATCGTGTTCGTGGATTTGCGCGACCGTTCAGGTATTTTGCAATTGATTTTTGAAAATGGAAGCGTCAGTGAGGAAGATTTTGAAAAAGCAGGACGTCTTCGCAGTGAGTTTGTAATTGCAGCAGTAGGTGTGGTTGAAGCCCGTTCTGGAGCAGTGAATGAAAACCTTGCTACAGGTGAAATCGAAATTCGCGTCAATGAACTTCGTGTTTTATCAGAAGCAGAGACACCACCGTTCCCAATTGAAGAAAATAGTAAGACAAAAGAAGAGTTGAGATTAAAATATCGTTACTTAGACCTTAGAAGACCTGACTTACAAAAGAACTTGATGATGAGAAGTAAAGCAGCAACATTGACTCGTCAATTCTTGGCTGATGAAGGATTTTTGGAAATTGAGACACCAATCTTAGTGGGAAGTACTCCTGAAGGTGCAAGAGATTATTTGGTGCCTAGCCGTGTGCATCAAGGTGCATTTTATGCCCTTCCACAATCTCCACAGTTGTTCAAACAATTATTGATGTGCTCTGGTTATGACCGTTATTTCCAAATTGCAAAATGTTTCCGTGATGAGGACTTACGTGCAGACCGTCAACCAGAATTTACACAAATCGATATGGAATTATCGTTTGTAGATGTAGATGATGTCATCGACGTTAATGAAAGATTGTTGGCGAAGTTATTCAAAGAAATCCTAGATGTGGAAGTGCCACTTCCAATTCAGAGGATGACATGGCAAGAAGCAATGGACCGTTTCGGTTCTGATAAGCCAGATGTTCGTTTTGGTATGGAATTGGTAAATGTATCTGAAGTTGTAAAAGACTGTGAATTTGTTGTATTCAAGGGTGCATTGGAAAACGGTGGAAGTGTTCGTGGTATTAATGCTAAGGGACAAGGCGAAATGCCACGTAAGAAAATTGACAAGTTGGTTGATTTTGCAAAAGATTTTGGAGCAAAAGGACTTGCTTATATTGCGATTCAAAATGATGGAACTATCAAATCATCGTTTGCGAAGTTTATGACAGAAGAGCAAATGGCTGACCTTGTGAAGGCAATGGACGGTGAAAACGGCGACTTATTACTCTTTGCGGCAGATAAGAACAAAGTGGTTTGGGATGTTCTTGGAAACTTGCGTTTAGAAATCGCTCGTCAATTAGAAATCTTAGATAAAGGCGATTATAAGTTCCTTTGGATTACAGAGTTCCCATTATTAGAGTGGAATGACGAACAAGAGAGATTCCAAGCAATGCATCATCCATTTACAATGCCAATGGATGAAGATTTGCCACTTCTTGATACAGATCCAGGTAAGGTTCGTGCAAAAGCATACGACATCGTACTGAATGGTACGGAACTTGGTGGTGGTAGTGTTCGTATCTTTAATAACGAGATTCAAAGCAAGATGTTTGAAATGCTCGGATTTACTCCAGAGCAGGCAGAAGCCCAATTTGGTTTCTTATTAAATGCATTCAAGTATGGTGTTCCACCACACGCAGGACTTGCTTATGGATTAGACCGCTTGATTATGTTGATGGCAAAAGAGGATAGTATCCGCGATGTCATCGCATTCCCTAAGGTAAAAGATGCATCTTGTCTTATGACAGAAGCACCAACAAGAGTAGAGCAAAAGCAGTTGGATGAACTTGCAATTGCGTTAGTTGAGACAGAAGAGTAAAATTCAAAAAAGGGGCTACGTTCGGTAGCCCCATCGTATTCTATTCAAAATTCAAAATTTCGAGACCGTTCGGTCAGGAAAATTCATAAAATCAATTCTATAGGAGAAAAATATGTCGAGAAACAATGTTATTGAAAATAACTTGAGTTTTTTGTGCGTAGATATATCAAAAGAAATTTCTAGTTATGGCGTAGAACATAAAATGAATGATTATATCGGGGTGCAAAAAGCGATTATTCCAATATTGGAAAAGGAGGATTTTTTTAGAGAGATTACCAATAAGGAAACGGGAATGATCATTGAAATTACAAAAAAAGGGATCAAAGAAACTTTGGGGAGCGGAATGAGATTTCAGAATTTGCCTAGAAAGTTGAAAGAATTAAAAATTGCTACAATTAGAAGTTTACCACGTTTGATCGAGAAAGCTCACTTGCTCGCAGATGATGTATTAAATTCGCATGGTAATTCCCCTAAGTATGCATATTTTTTCGTTTGTGTGAGTTTAAATGGCACTTTGTTAAATGTTAGGATAAATGTCCAGAAGACATCTGCGAAAAACAAATTCTGGTTGCATATTGTAGATATAAAAGAAAAAAATTCTCAATTACTCAGTCCTAGTAAAAACTAGGCCTTAAAAGAGATTGAGAATCTTTCTATAATCAATATATCAAAAATTGCATTGGAAGTCAAATGCTAAAATCCTAATTCTTCTCCGATTAAGATTACTTTAATTCTTCCTGGTTGGCGAGAATGTCTAGTAATTACAGTGTGCGCACACATACAATCTTCCGAATGGCAGTCGGCGCAATGTCCTGTGACTGCGCAAGGAGTTCGGGTACCCAGTCTCGCTGCATTCGCTGGAGCTGCATAAATGCCTACGCGGTCAATTCCAGCATCCACAGTCTCTACAACCTTATTCATTCCGACTAATAAAATCACTTGTTCAGGACCAAAAACAAGGCAAGCAATTCGATTTCCATTGCCGTCAACATTGATGAGTTCACCATCTACAGTCACAGCGTTGGAGCTCATAAGGTAATACTTACAGCCCATTGTCTGGAGGTAAATTGCTCTTTTTTCTTCTGGTGTGTTTGCAAGACTACGGTCAATAAATGTCAAGTGTTCTGCAGACTTTACGGCATCTAAAAGACCGGTTTCTTTTACGGACTCTGTACCGCCCATTCCTACAGTACCGCCATCAGCCATAAGTTCCATAGCGAGAGATACTGCATCGGCTGAAGATTCGCAGTAAAAGGCATCAATATTCCGTTTTTTAAAGTTCTTTATCATTGTCATCCCAAGGTTTTTATATGCTTGTTGTTTTGCGGTCATAATCATCCCTCCGTTTAGAAATATATGCCATTATACCATAAAAATACACTGGATTTCAAAAGAAAAAATAAGTATAATAAAAGCAAATAAGAAACTTATTTGAAGGAGGAAAAACTATGGCTAGAAAAATGAAAACCATGGATGGAAATCATGCGGCAGCGCACGCGTCGTACGCATTTACAGATGTTGCAGCGATTTATCCAATTACTCCGTCATCTGTAATGGCCGAGGCCACAGATGAGTGGGCTACACAAGGCAGAGAAAATATCTTTGGACAAACCGTTCAAGTGACAGAAATGCAATCAGAAGCAGGAGCTGCAGGAACCGTACACGGATCACTTGCTGCCGGCGCCTTAACAACCACATATACAGCATCACAGGGATTATTATTGATGATTCCGAATTTATATAAAATTGCAGGAGAACAGTTGCCAGGTGTGTTTAATGTATCAGCAAGAGCAATTGCAAGCCATGCATTATCTATTTTTGGAGACCATTCGGATATTTATGCTTGTCGTCAAACTGGATGTGCAATGCTATGTGAATCCAGTGTGCAAGAAGTAATGGATTTGACTCCAGTTGCCCATATGGCAGCAATCAAAGGTAAGATGCCATTCATCAATTTCTTTGATGGATTCCGCACATCCCACGAGATTCAAAAGATTGAAACTTGGGATTACGAAGATTTAAAAGATATGGCAGATATGGATGCCATTGATGCATTTAGAAGAAGTGCACTTAACCCGAATCATCCATGTCAGAGAGGTTCTGCACAGAATCCAGATATCTTCTTCCAAGCAAGAGAAGCATGTAATCCTTATTACGATGCAATGCCAGCGATTGTACAAGAGTATATGGATAAGGTCAATGCAAAGATTGGCACAAACTATAAGTTGTTCAACTATTATGGTGCAGAAGATGCAGAGCATATCATAATTGCGATGGGTTCCGTGTGTGATACGATTGATGAAACTGTGGATTATCTGTTGGCACAAGACAAGAAGGTCGGCGTTGTCAAAGTACGTCTTTACAGACCATTCTCAGCAGAGGCATTGATTCAGGCAATCCCAGATACTGTAAAGCAAATCTCTGTATTAGACAGAACCAAAGAGCCGGGAGCACTTGGAGAGCCATTATACTTAGATGTAGTGGCAGCACTTAAAGGAACCAAGTTTGATGCAGTGCCTATCTATACAGGACGTTATGGATTGGGTTCAAAAGACACAACACCGGCGCAGATTGCTGCAGTGTTTGAAAATGAACAAAAGAAGAAATTTACCGTAGGTATTGTCGATGACGTGACCAACCTTTCGTTGGAAGTAGGCGCACCACTTGTGACAACACCAGAGGGAACAATTAATTGTAAATTCTGGGGTCTGGGTGCAGATGGTACCGTAGGCGCGAATAAGAATTCAATTAAAATTATTGGTGATAATACGGATATGTATGCGCAGGCATATTTTGATTACGATTCGAAGAAGTCTGGTGGCGTTACGATGTCACACCTTCGTTTTGGTAAGAAACCGATTAAGTCAACCTATTTAATTAAGCAGGCAGACTTCGTTGCTTGCCATAATCCATCCTATGTCAATAAGTACAATATGGTACAAGAATTAGTGGATGGAGGAACATTCCTTCTCAACTGTTCTTGGGATATGGATGGTTTGGAAAAGCATTTGCCAGGACAAGTAAAGGCATTTATTGCAAATCACAATATCAAATTCTATACCATTGATGGTATTAAGATTGGAAAAGAAATCGGCCTTGGTGGACGTATTAACACGGTGCTTCAGTCAGCATTCTTTAAGCTTGCTAATATTATTCCAGAAGATCAAGCAATTGAACTCATGAAGAGCGCTGCAAAAGCAACTTACGGCAAGAAAGGTGATAAGATTGTGCAGATGAACTACGATGCAATCGATGCAGGAGCAGAACAGATTGTAGCAATCGAAGTTCCAGAAAGTTGGAAAACTTGTGCAGATGAGGGTCTCTTTACACCAGCAGTCAAAGGTGGAAGAGAAGAAGTTGTAGACTTCGTTAAGAATGTACAGGCAAAAGTAAATGCACAAGAAGGGAATAACCTCCCTGTTTCTACATTTACAAAATATGTGGATGGAAGTACACCATCAGGGACATCTGCTTATGAAAAACGTGGTATCGCAGTGGACATTCCAGTGTGGATCGCAGAAAATTGTATTCAATGTAACCGCTGTTCCTATGTTTGTCCGCATGCAGTTATTCGTCCAATTGCTATGACAGAGGAAGAAGCAAAGAATGCGCCAGAAGGAATGCAGACTTTAGATATGGTTGGAATGCCAGGTATGAAGTTTGCAATCACAGTATCTGCATATGATTGTACAGGATGTGGTTCTTGTGTAAATGTATGTCCTGGAAAGAAGGGCGAAAAGGCATTAGAACTTCGCAATATGGAAGAAAATGCAGGCAGACAGGTGTACTTTGACTATGGCCGCGAACTTCCAGTAAAACCAGAAGTAGTTGCGAAATTCAAAGAGACCACTGTGAAAGGTAGTCAATTCAAACAACCGCTCTTAGAGTTCTCAGGAGCATGTGCGGGTTGTGGAGAGACGCCTTATGCAAAATTAGTGACACAATTATTTGGCGATAGAATGTATATTGCAAATGCAACTGGATGTTCATCTATCTGGGGTAATTCATCACCATCTACGCCATACACGGTAAACGACAAAGGACAAGGTCCAGCTTGGGCGAACTCATTATTTGAAGATAATGCAGAGTTTGGGTATGGTATGTTACTGGCGCAAAAAGCACTACGTAATGGATTAAAAACAAAAGTAGAGCATGTGGCAGAACATGGAGACAATGCGGAGGTCGTTGCGGCAGCAAAAGAATGGTTAGAAACATTTGATTGTGGTGCAACAAACGGAACTGCAACAGACAAACTTGTAGCTGCATTGGAAGCGTGTGGATGTGCCTGCGAAACAAGAAAATATATCTTGAAGAACAAAGATTTCTTGGCAAAGAAATCCCAATGGATTTTCGGAGGAGACGGCTGGGCGTACGACATCGGATTTGGCGGTGTAGACCATGTGTTGGCTTCTGGTCAAGATATTAATATTATGGTATTTGATACAGAAGTGTATTCGAATACAGGAGGACAAAGCTCAAAAGCAACTCCAACTGGTGCAACCGCGCAGTTTGCGGCAGCAGGTAAAGAAGTGAAGAAAAAAGACCTTGCAAGTATTGCTATGAGTTATGGATATGTATATGTGGCACAGATTTCCATGGGTGCGGACTTTAATCAAACTGTAAAAGCGATTACAGAGGCAGAAAGCTACCCAGGGCCATCCCTAATCATTGCGTATGCTCCGTGTATCAATCATGGAATCAAGAAGGGAATGAGCAAGGCCCAAACAGAAGAGGAATTAGCAGTGAAGTCTGGCTACTGGCATAACTTCCGCTATAATCCTGCGGCAGAGGGCAATAAGTTTACTTTGGATAGTAAAGCGCCAACAGAAAGCTACAGAGAATTCCTGGATGGTGAAGTTCGTTACAATGCACTTATGAGAGCAAATCCAGAACGAGCAGAGAAATTATTTGCACAGTCAGAAAAATACGCGAAAGAAAGATATGAGTATCTCAACAAGTTGATTACTCTTTATGGGGAAGAAGAATGAGTATAAAAGAAAAACGTGTAGCAGATTCGCAGGTAGAGACTGTACACATTGTTAGACCAAATCATTTGAATGGTGCCAATCGTCTGTTTGGTGGTATCTTAATTCAATGGTTGGATGAAGTGGCAGGTATTGTGGCGAAGCGCCATGCGATGACAAATGTGACGACAGCTTCCATTGATAATTTGCATTTTATGCAAGGTGCTTACCAGAATGAAATGGTAGTTATCATTGGGAAATTGACTTATGTAGGAAAGACTTCTATGGAAGTGCGAGTAGACACTTATGTGGAGAATAAGTCTGGAATTCGAAAAGCAATTAACCGCGCTTATTTCGTGATGGTTGCTTTGGATGAAAATGATAAGCCGGTGGAAGTTCCAGGATTAATTTTGGAGACGGAAACAGAAAAAGCAGAATGGGAAGCGGCACAGAAGCGTCGCGAAATGCGAAGTCAAAGAAAAGTAGAGGGCTTTTAGAACACAGAGAAGTAGAGGGTAAAACCTCTACTTCTTTTGATTTGACATCATACTAGAAACCATTGACACGGTTTTGTCAATTTGCGATTGTTCCTGTTCGGATTTCCCTTGCTTTAAGATGTTTAAAATTAGTGAGATCTCATCGGAGGAGAAGCGAATTCCTTTTCGGTTGGCAGAGGTGATGAGAGACATAAGGACAGGGGCAAGGGAGTTCCCTTTCTTACCTTGGATTTGTGAAGCGGCAGTTTTTATCAACTCTATTTTGAGTGGGTCCATGTTTTGAAGTTTGGGGTCATTCATCCAATCCATCATTTGTTTCACCTTCTTTCTCTGGATTTAATTGCATCTCTTGCATCATACTCATCATGTTCATCATATTCATCATTTGGTCAAAGGATTCTAAATCAGAAGAATTTATATATGGTTTCAGCAAATTAAAAATATCATCTGGGGAAGAAGAAATTTGTTTCATGCCCCGAAAAGAAGAAAATGTATTTCTGAGTTCTAAAAATTTAATATAAATTGCCATAGAACGTTGGGTTTGGGGAGGAAGAAAAGGTATGAGAAGTTTGGTCATTTGTAGAGAATGATTGGTTGTGTATTCATCAAAAGGAGTCATAAATCCTCCCAAAACTTGCGGTTAACAAAATATATGAGTGAAAAGGTTTAAATATGAAAAGCTTCTGCCTATAAAGACAGAAGCTTTTTGGGGGAATTATTCTAGAAACATCCGTTGTCGCATCCGCAACCGCATCCGCCACCGTTGTTTCCAAATCCGCTGCCGCCACAGAATAACAATAAGATGATAATCCACAAGCAGTCATCTCCACAACCGCCACCACGATTAGAACCACATCCGTTACCGCCACAGCACAAAAGGAGTAAGATAATCCAGATGCAAGAATTGTTTCCAAAACCAAATCCACAGCCGCATCCGTTAGATCTTTCGTTTACACAACCACATCCACAGTTTGTTGCACTTAAATCACTCATAATAACCTCCAAGTTATTTTTATTTACAGTTCAACATATGTGGGAGGGCTTATCCTTGTGCAAAAAAAATAGAGCAGAACGCTCTATTTTATTTGTTTATGATGAAATTATCAATTAATCGATTTACTCGATCTGGTTGATCCCAATTTCCAATATGTCCACAATGAGAAATGAGACGGAAATTTTTGACAAATTTTAATTCGTCTCTAAGTGTGGCCAAAAATATTTGTTCTTTATCACCACTGATATACAGAATGCGGTCAGTGTCAATTTCAAAATCATTTAGACGTTGAATATAGCATCTACTTAGTTCGTCATATTTGATGAATAACTTGATGTATGCCTTCATTTCCACTTTGGATAGATTTTTGGCACAAGAAAGAGCAATTTTTTTAGCTTCTTTTGAACATCTGCTTGGTAAGAGGGCAGTTGCTATGATATAGCAAAAATGTTCATGAGATATAAAATTAATTAGAATATAAGCCAACCGAAGTATTAGGTGGTGAAAGAATTGATATTTTCCAACGCACCCGATCAAAATGGATTTATCAACTCTTTCGTTGTGGTACACTAATAAGTGTTTTACGATGAAAGTTCCTAAGGAACAACCAACAAAATGTGCTTTTTTCACATGTAAAAAATCTAGTATTTTTAAGATTTCACGGGCAATAGAACTAAAACTATTTTCCATATCCGAAAATTGAATCTCCGTTTTCCCATGGGATGGTAAATCGATGAGAATCAAATCAAATTTTTTCTGTAAATAGCGAATCTGTTTCATAAACAAGATGGAATGTACTGCTATACAATGTATAAAAACAATCACCGGTTTTGTTCCAGAAAGTTCGCCGTTTGTTTCTGAATATATCTTGTAATATAATCCTTGTTTGTTCATGACAAATTTCTACTCCATTCTACATAAAAACATCGGCTTATTGATTATAAAGAAAAAAGTAATAAAAAGCAAGATATATAGTGGGGGAATTTGAACACTCGAGGAAAAAGAAACATATTTTAATAGAAAAGGAAACTATTATTATATGAATCGTGTAAAGAAAATAGTACGCTGTGATGGGAACTTTGAAGGGCAAGATGTGGTCGTGGCTATTATGGATACGGGTGTTTGTGAGCATCCAGATTTAGAAGAGCGAGTTTGGGTGTTTCGGGATTTTGTAAACGGGCGTATTGATATATATGACGATAATGGGCATGGCACCCATGTATGTGGGATTATTGGAGGGACTCGAATGGGGATGGCTCCAAAATGTAAAATGATTGTATTGAAGGTTTTGGATCAAGAGGGGAATGGTAGTGTTGAGCAGAGCATGAAGGCGTTTCGTTGGATTTTGGAAAACCAAGAAAAGTATAATATACGCATTGTCAATATTTCGATGGGGATGGTTCCGCATGGAAATAAGCAAGGAGAACGGTACATTTTGACTGCAACAGAGCTTCTTTGGAATATGGGGATGATTGTGGTGGCTGCTGCAGGAAACTTGGGACCAAAACCGGGAAATGTTACTGTTCCCGGAATTAGTAGAAAGATTATTACTGTGGGTTCTTATGATACGATTCAATCAGGATGGGAGGTTGGAAATGATGCAATCATAAAGCCAGATTTGGTGGCGCCAGGAAACCAGGTTCTTTCATGTAATTCTTTATGGAAACAAGATAAAAGATTTTATATTGCAAAGAGCGGAACGTCTATGTCTACGCCGATTGTAACGGGGGCAATTGCATGTTTGTTGTCGAAAGAACCGAATTTGACAAATTTAGAAGTAAAAAGAAGATTGATTCATAGTTGTACCACGCTGCCAAAGAAGGAAATTCGCTGGGGAAATGGACTGTTAAATGTGCATCGTTTGATGGGGACGTCAAGAAAATAACGTTGCGAAAAGGTATAAAATATGGTATTATTTTCATAATAAAAGACGACAGAAAAATCATAAGTTATGGGGGGATAATTATGAAAAAGGTATTAACGGTTGTTGCGATTATTGCATGGATTATCAGTGTATTTACTGCAGTTGTTCTGGTTTGTCTCTATATGAAAGACATTTTGAAGTATCTGGCAGTGTTTAAGGATAAGTTGGCAAGTAAATGCTCTTGGTTTCGCAAGGCGGAAGATATTTTTGCAGAGTAAAATAGCATAAATGAAAAAGGCCTAGAAATGCTTATGAAATAGTGTTTCTAGGCTTTTAGTTTAGTCGTTAGTGGCACTTACAAATAGGCAAAGTGACACAATAGATATTGAATTTTAAAATACAATAAAGTATAATTTGGAAAAAAAGATAAGGATGATAAGATATGAAATTAACTTATGAGCAAATTGTTTCCATTGCCCAAGGTGTTGTGAGTGTGGAACAGAATGAAACTGGAATTCAATTTCATAGATTTACAAAAGAACAGGAGCAAAAGTATGACTGCACAGATTTGCATCCGAAACAGTATGCTACGGCAGGCGTTCGCCTAAATTTCAAAACAGATAGCAAAACATTATACATGAAAGTGTTGACTAGTGAAGGTAGCCGCATCAAAACCTTTTCGCATGATGTTTTTGTAAATGATGATTTTGTTGGAACGTTAGAAAACCAGACAGAAGATGGTATTGGTGAATTTGAAGGTGGCTTTGAACTTGGGGAAGGTATAAAAACGGTATGTATTCATTTCCCTTGGTCTGTGGTTTCTATATTGCAGGAACTTCGTTTAGATGATGGCAGTTTTTTAGAACCTGTAAAAAGGAACAAAAAAATACTTATCTTCGGCGATTCAATTACACAAGGATTTATAGCCCAACATCCATCCAACCGATACGCAGCTAAATTAGCAGATGCTTTAGAGGCAGAAGAACATAATAAAGCAGTAGGTGGAGAAATTTTTTGTCCGTGGTTGCTCGAACTCAAAGACGATATCGAGCCTGATTATATTTCTGTTGCATATGGAACCAACCATTGGCTCAGTTCCTCGCCAAAGGAACTTCGAGAAAGTTGTGAAAAGTTTTTTAATAAATTAGTATCAGATTATCCGAATGCGAAAATTTATGCAATTACGCCAATTTGGAGAAAAGATTGCACAGAAATCACGCAATTCAAGAATTTTGAGGAAATCGGTGAGATTATTGCGGATGTAGTTGAGAAATATAATAATGTGATTTGTATTTCAGGACGGAATTTTCTCCCTGAAGATGAAATGTTATATACAGATTTATATTTACATCCGAATGATGCAGGGTTCAAGCATTTTTCAGAAGCTATAATAAAAGCAATAACAGGAGAGTGAAAACTCTCCTGTTTTTTTATTTGTTTGAAATAGAAACATTTTTAGATTGGAAATGCTTTTGAAACTGTAATGGTGTCATATCAGACTTTTCTTTAAAGACCCTACAGAAATAAGAAATACTACTAAAACCACATTTTTCACTCACTTCACTAATGGATATATTTGGATTTTCGAGCATCGTCTTTGCGGAAGTAATGCGTGTGTCTAAAATATAGCTCATTACAGTTGTACCAGTTGCTTGTTTGAATTTTCTACAAAAATAATATTTGCTTACATGAATGGCAGCACATATGTCGTCGATTTCGATGTTTTGATCAATGTGACTATTTATATATTCTACCGCTTTTGGAATAGTACCTGGCGATGGAGGAATGCTATCTGTAGCATTTTCGTTTAAGTAAATTAGCAGTCTTGTATACAAACTTGAGATAATCGCTTCATGATAGTATTCGTGATCTGCATTGACATTTAACTCATGAAAAATTCTTTCTATATTTTCTATATCCTCAGGTTTGATTTGTGCATACACTAATGTATTTGGTGCAAAACGTGTTTTGATTTGTGACTCCTCGGAAAAAAGAGTCAGTATTTTATCGAGCATACGATTGGAAAGAAAAATTTTACTGCGAATATATTCTTCAGGAATATCAGGAAGCGTGTAATAGAATTTGTTGGAACCTACAAAACACAGGCAACCGCGTGTAATAGGATAGTTTTGTTCGCGACTGATAATGTTTCCGCTTCCAGAATGAACAAACAAAATCATATTGCGTCCTAATGTGTGCCAAGTATCATAACGATAATTAAAACCTTTTTGATAGTATCTATAATCTTTATTCATTTTTATCACCCTTTTCAAGATAACAGATTTTTTAATAGAAAGCAAGCAGAGTAAAAAATAGGGCAAGATATCTCTATTTTCATCAAGGTTTTTTGGATAAAATGTATATAAGATAAAGCGTGGAGAGGAGTACCTTTATGAGAGAATTAAAAAAAGATAAGTTGATAATAAAGAAATATGATACTCGAAAAGAGATGGGAGTTAGTGCTGCTAGAGATGCAGAAAAAGTAATTGCTAATATTATTTCTGAAAAAGGTGAAATAAATATTATTTTTGCCGCAGCACCTTCACAAAATGAAATGCTTGAAAATCTCTTAAAGAGTGAATGCATTGATTGGACAAAAGTGAATGCATTACATATGGATGAATATATCGGATTGCCAGAAGGAGATGAGCATACATTTGGATGCTATCTCAATGAGCATATTTTTAAACACAAGCCATTTAAGAGCGTTCATTATATTCGTGGCTATGCGGAATGTGCCGAAAAAGAATGTGAAAGATATACAGAAATTTTGAGACAGTTCAAACCAGATGTAGTTTGTCTTGGTATTGGTGAAAATGGTCATATTGCTTTCAATGACCCATGGGTTGCGAAATTTGATGATAACAAAGCTGTCAAAGTGGTGGAATTGGATCACATGTGTCGTATGCAACAAGTCAATGATGGCTGTTTTGCGACATTAGAGGATGTTCCGACACATGCGATTACACTTACTATTCCAACACTCGTTTCGGCATCGCATTTGTTTTGCGTTGTACCTGCAACCACAAAAGCAAACGCAGTAAGAGACACTGTATATGGCGAAATCACGGAAGATTGTCCAGCAAGCATTATGCGCAAACATCCTTCGGCAATTCTTTACTGTGATGCAGACAGTGGATGTTTCTTGAAAGATGGAGAATAGATATGGTTACACGTATCACGAATGGAAATGTTTTAATAAACGGAAACTTCATATGCACAGACCTTTATATAGAGGGAAAAACGATAGTATCCATAGGTGAACATAGAGCATACGACCAAACAATCGATGCAGAGGGAAACTACGTGACTGCAGGATTTATCGATATCCATTGCCACGGTGGTGGTGGTGGTGATTTCGCAGACGGCGATCCAGAACAGGTTATATGTGTCGCAAAAACACATCTTCTTTATGGAACAACCACCTTGTTTCCTACCATAGTATCTACTGATTTTGAAAAACTAGAGAAGGCAATTCGGGCAGTGGAATCTGTGAGAGAAGAACTTCCGATGCTCGGAGGAATTCATCTGGAGGGGCCATATTTTTCACCAAATCAGACTGGCGCGCAAAATGGTGATGCGCTGAAAAAACCGATAAGAAATGAATATGAAAATATATTAAAAAATCACAAAATTACTCGTTGGGATTATGCACCTGAACTTGATGAAGAGTTTCAGTTTCTTGACACATTACTTGAATATGGTGTAATCCCGAGTGCAGCACACACAGATGCGACTTGTAGTGATATGGAAGAAGCAGCAAAGAGAGGGTGTAGATTGATTACACATTTGTACTCTTGCACATCAACAATAAAAAGAGAGAAGGGATTTCGCATCGCAGGTGTTGTGGAGGCTACATATCTTAACGACGAGATTTGTGCCGAACTTATCGCAGATGGATGTCATCTCCCAACCGAACTTCTTCGCCTGGCATATAAATTAAAAGGTCCAGATAAACTTGTTTTTATTACAGATGGAATGCGAGCGGCTGGATTAGAATCAGCGGGTGAATTTGAGATTGGTGGCGTTCCATGCATCGTGGAAGACAATGTTGCAAAACTACTTGACCGAAGTGCATTCGCAGGAAGTGTTGCCACTACCAATCGATTGGTAAGAATTGGATTAGAGACAGGAATACCTCTTGCTGATACACTAAAGATGGTAACTGAAACTCCAGCGCGTTTGATGAAACTTGAAAATAAAGGCAAGATAGAAATAGGATATGATGCTGATATTGTAATTTTCGATGAGGATATTGATATAAAGACAGTAATTTTACAGGGAGAGAAAGTAAAGTGAAATATTTGGAGTTTTTTAAAAACGAGTTAACAGAAAATCTGTTGTGGTTTTGGATGCCAAGATGCTTGGATAAGGAATACGGCGGTTATCTAAATTGTTTTTCAAACGATGGTAGCGTACTTGTTTCCACAGATAAGTATACTTGGTCGCAGGGACGATTCCTTTGGATGTTTTCAAAGTTATATATGATGGAAAGTACTTTGTTTTCAAAAGAACAAAAGGAAGAATTTCTTACATATGCAAAAAACGGAAAAGAATTTTTATACAAATATGCATTGATAGGAAAAGATGATTGGCGTTGCGTATTTTTAATGAATGCAGACGGCTCGCCAAAATGTGTGGAAGGATATGAAGGATATGATCTTAGTATTTCGGCAGATTGTTTTGTGGTTATGGGATTTGCTGCATACGCAAGAGCAACCGAGGATAAAGAAGCATATGAGTTTGCTAAACAATTAGGAGAATCTGTATGGATAAGATACCAATCAGGTAACTTCCGCTCGTTGCCATATCCTGTTTCACCAGAATATAACTCACATGCAAAACCAATGATTTTAACAAATGTCTGTTGCGAACTTTATCATGCGGCAAAAATGTTTGACGAAGATTATTCAAGAGAAGTACTTGAAAAGATTCGTATTTGTCATGAAGAAGATTTCGAAGTCTTTGTTGATGATAATGACTTATTGCATGAATTCAAATATGCAGATGGAGATTTTCCAGAAAACATATTTGGACAACACATCAATCCAGGACATACTTTGGAAGATATGTGGTTTCAATTAGAGGCTTCAGACCTACTCGATGATAGCCGTTATCAAGAAACTATTTCAAAAGTTACAAAGGCAACGTTGGAGCATGGTTGGGACAAAGAGTTCGGAGGATTCTATCATTTTATTTGTTGTGATGGACTTAACACAAAATATGAAGCGGGCGATGCAAAAGACGAGCCACAGTTAAGACTTGTTTTAGATGATTGGGGAAGTAAACTTTGGTGGGTGCATTCGGAAGCATTGTACACGACGTTGTTGTTATACAAGAGAACTGGAGATGAAACATTTTGGGAATGGTTTGAAAAAATTATGGAATATGTGTATAAAACATTTCCAAATCCAAACCGTGAAATTCGAGAATGGATACAGATAAGGACACGAGAAGGAAAACCACAAGAAAAAGTGGTAGCACTTCCAGTAAAGGATCCATATCACATTATTCGAAATGTGGTCTTGATTATAGAATTACTAGAAAGGAACGGAGGACAATAGAATGGCTGATACGTTATTCGCTAAATATCGCAAAGTTTTCGAACAGGCATTTATTCCGATATTTGCAAAAGATGATTATGACACGAAAATATTATTGGAAGGGTGCAAAATTGCAGGAGTAAATGTAATTGAGTATACACTGCGACGGGATGATGCAAAACAGATAATTCCAACGTTAAAAGATGAATTTCAAAATGCAGTAGTCTTTGTGGGAAGTACGTTGGATGATGACATGATTGTTATGCAAATGAAACAAAAATATCCGCAACTTATGACAATAGAAGAAATAGCACCGTTTGTGGATGGTTTTGTATCGATTCTTCCATACACAAATGAAACTTTGAAAAAATATCACGACACGCATCTTTTGATTCCAGCTGCTGAAACATCGGGTGAAGCTTTCAGACAGATGAAAAACGGAGCAAGCTTTATTAAAACATGCGGTCCTGACTTTTCTTTTTCGAAACAATTACATGCTATACCAACTTTCAATTACTGTCCAACCTTCATAACAGGAGGCGTTACTCGCGAACGTATGGAAGAGGCGTTTGCGGCAGGAAATATCTTGTGTGCAGCAGGTATGGATCTCGTGTTAAAGGGAGAAAAACCAGAGACGCTCACAGCAGAAAAAGTTGCAGATTTAGTAACATCATATATAAATACTGCGAAAGAAATGAGAGAGAAGACAATTCCTGGATTAAAGGATATTGAAAATATGTCAGATGAAGAGTTTTTAAAGGCATTACCAAATTATTGTAGTTTGAGATAAGGAGGTGAATCAATATGAAACTTGTATTGGACATAGCGCCAACAACACAAAATGGAAGAAACAGTGAAGGTTCTTTTATTAGAATTTCGGATGGAAGCATTCTGTTTGCATATAGTCGATACACGAGCATTACAGCAGAAGATGACGATGCATGCGATATTGCAGTAATTCGTTCGTATGATGAAGGAGAGACTTGGACGAAACCAGAAGTGATTGTGAGTGCAGAAAGTTTTGGCGTTTCAAATATTATGAGTGTATCTTGCATCTATCAAAAGGATGGAAGCATTGGAGTTTATTTTGTTATAAAAGAAAAAGACAAAACGTCTACTTTTGGAAGAGCAATTTCAATGGATGGAAAAAATTTCAATGCAGAAAGAACACATCATAATGCGCATCCTGCTTATTATGTTTTAAACAATGATCGTATCGAACGTCTTTCGGACGGAAGGTTAATCCTCCCGGCAGCTAGACATCTTTTGATTGATGGAGAATATGATTTGCCTTGCACAACGATTCTGTTTGTATCGGAAGATGATGGGAAAAATTGGAAACTTTTACCGCACCAATTTGCATTACCAGCTTTGGATGAAAAAAGCATAGGAATGCAAGAGCCAGGAGTCATAGAACACAAAGATGGAAGCATTCGTGTATGGGCAAGAACTATGTATGGTAGTCAGTTTGAAAGTTTTTCTTATGATAAAATGAAGAGTTTCACATGGCCAACAGCATCCATATTTTCTTCTCCTAAATCACCGATGGAAATTGTTCGTGATTCCAATAATGATGTGTTATACGCCGTATACAATCCGAATCCACAATCACAACTTTCGGATAAAAGCGCAAGCAAAGGAAGAACACCTTTAGTATTGCGAAAAAGCTTGGATGACGGAAAAACGTGGAGCTTACCGACTGTTATAGAAGGAGATAGGGATAGAGGTTTCTGCTATCCAGCAGCATTTTTTACAAATGATAACGCAATGCTTTGCGGTTACTGTCGTGGTGGAGCAGAGGACAGAAGCTGTCTTGCAAGACTTGGAATTATGAAAATATCATTAGAGGAGATTTAACATAATGAAAGTATATAACGCAAGAAGTAAACCATTTAAAATATATGGATTATACAAACCCGAAAAAGAAGGTCTTTTTAAACGAATGCCATCTGATGTAGCAGAGAAAACAAGTGAACGTGTAAAACTTCTCTATACAAATACAGCAGGTGCAAGGCTTCGATTCAAGACGAATTCGGCACATATTACAGTGAAGGCAATTTATCCGCCGATGGAATTTTCGTCACCTCGAACAGCAGCGTTATCATCACCAGGAGCATACAGTTTTGATTTGTATGCGGACAATAAATTTTGTAGAGTTTTGTGTCCAAAAGATATTGTTCAGAATGGAAGTATAAATCATTTTTCCATTCAAGATGGAGAATACCAAAGTTTTTATGATTTTAAAGAAAACAAACTTCGTGAGATTACATTATATTTCCCAATGTTTGTGAATATTAGCGATATATATATTGGCCTTGATGATGATGCAATCATAAAAGAAAGTGATGAATACCTAAATGATAAACCGGTTGTTTTTTATGGTTCGTCTATTACACAGGGAGCATGTGCATCTAGAGCAGGGAATACATATGAAAACATACTATCTAGAAGACTGAATTTTGATTATCTGAATCTAGGATTTGCGAGTGGAGCGAAAGCTGAAGATGTAATCATAGACTATCTCGGAACATTAGATATGAAAATTTTGGTGTTTGACTACGATCATAATTCGAAAACTCTACAGCATCTTGCCGAAACTCATTATCCGGCATTAGAAAGATTTCGAAAGGCGCAACCAGACACACCAATTGTAATGATGAGTAGACCAAATCAATGTTTTGGGAAGGCAGACTCGGAGGAGCGTGCAAAAGTAATTTATGAGAGTTATCAGAAGTTACTTGCATGCGGAAATCAAAAAGTACATTTCATAAATGGTCAAGACATATATACAAGTCACGATAGCGAAATGATGACTATTGATGACACGCATCCGACAGATTTTGGATTTTATTGCATAGCAGAAGCTTTAGAAAAAGTATTACATTTATATATTTAGGAGGTGAGTGTTATGCAGAAAATCAAAACATTAGGACAAATCGGAGGATGCGGGAACGGCGTATTCCAAATAGAGATAAAGGATACAACCTTAGATGATTATTATTGCTACCTAAAAATGTTGGAAGCAAGTGGTTTTCAAAAATATGTGGATAATGGTACAGACGGTTTAGACAAAAGTGTGTGGAACACAATCTACCAAAAGGAAGACTTGGCAGTAACAGTTATTCATATAAGAAAGAGGAATCGCACATATATTTCAGCGAAAAAAGGGACAATGCTATCAAAGCACTTGTTCTACAAAGATGAGTATATTGCTGATAATCATCCAGGAACTAAGACAAAACTACATATGCCAGAACTGCATACGTATGGAGATAGTTTTATTATTCAGTTAAAAAATGGTCATTATATCTTAGATGATGGTGGTATGCCAGCGGATGTTCCATATTTATTAGATTATTTGGAGGAACTTACGCCGAAAGGAGAAAAGCCAATTATTGATGGATGGTTCATATCTCATGGACATGGCGACCATATGGGAGCACTCATACTTTTTGATGAGAAGCCAGAATTAGCAGAAAGAGTTTTTGTAGAAGGCGTTTATTTTAGTGAACCAGAGATTAACGGAGAAACGGTTCAACAAGGGATCAAAGGGGTAGAAAAATGTCGAACAGTTTCAGGTAAAATTCCACACATCTATCGTCCGCAGACAGGGCAGAAATATTATTTTAATGATATTACAATCGATGTGTTACATACGCAGGAGCAGCTCCCAAGAGAAGATTATTGCAATGGATTTAACGATAGTTCTACTTGGTTACTGTATACGATAGAAGGACAAAAATTTTTACATGCGGCTGATGCTGGAAGAGGTTCTATTGAGGTGGTTAAAAGTACGTATAATCAAGAACTGTTTGATTTTGATATTATGGCATCTTTTCATCATGGACAGAACATTTATGAAACATATGTAGATTATTTTAAATACAAAACCGTGCTTTACACGACATTTCTTATCGGAAGCCAAACTGCAAATTGGCATACAGAAGATAATAAGCGTATGCAAGAGAATGCACTTGAATGTATGTCGTGGGGAGATGGAGGTAAGATATTGACATTCCCTTACCAGATAGGGACGGCGCAGAGCTTGCCGATGCGAGAATGGATTTATCATCCGGACAGGGAGAAACCTACGGTCTATTAGCCGGATGAGAAAATATAGAATCAAAACAAGAAAGAGAGGAAATAACAATGAAAAAGAAACTAATTAGTATGATGTTAGTAACATGCATGTTCCTAGGTCTCTTAGCGGGATGTGGGAAAAAAGAAAAAGTGAGTGGTGAGAAAGTAACTCTTAATGTGGGACTTCCACAAAACGTATCTGTAAGTGATTATGATAATAATGCATTTACAAAATATGTTGAAGAGACTCTTAATATGGAAATCGAATTCCGATTCTTTGCAAGTAGTTCTAGTGAATATGCACAACAATTGGCATTGATGTGTACAAGTAATGAAGAATTGCCAGATGTATTGTGGGGATTCACTGGACTAGGAAGAAAAACTATGAATCAATATGGCGAAGATGGATATTTCGTGGATTTAACGGAGTTAATCGAAGAACATGCACCAAACTATAAAGCGAGATTAGAAAGTGTTTCAAAAGAAGTAAGAGAAAACATTGTTTCAAGAGGAACATGTGCATCAACTGGCGGATTCTATGCAATGCCTACATACACAACCTCTGAAGTAGCCGATTATATGCAGAATATGATGTATATCAATCAGACTTGGTTAGATGCTGTTGGAATGAAAGCTCCTACAAATATAGATGAACTTTACAATGTGCTCAAAGCATTTAAAACAAAGGATCCAAACAAAAACGGAGAAGCGGATGAAATTCCAATGTTATCATCTGGAATATGGCTCTATGTTATCAATGCGTTTGTACATTTTAGTCAATCCGATATGTATAATGCAACAAAAGGAAAAGTGTGGAGCCCTGTTGTGACAGATGAATACAGACAAGCAATGATTTATTTGAACAAATTAACAAAAGAAGGATTATTGAGCGACTTAAGTTTTACTGCCACAAATTCAGATATGAAAAATCTTATTTCTGGTTCAGAAGGCACAGCAAGAGTAGGTGTTTGGTGTGGACATCCTCTTTCATGGACCACAACGACTTCAGATGTTTTAGATGAATATGTTGGTTTGAAGCCTTTAGAAGATGCTACAGGTTTAGGCGGATACGGCGTAAGACAACCGAATTACCAAGTTTATGGTGGTTTTATTACAAAAGATTGTGAAAATCAAGAAGCGGCTATGAGATTCTTGGATTTCTTCTATACAGATGAAACAGCTACTCGACTTCGTCACGGAGAAAAGGGTGTTGACTGGGAAGAAGGAACAGGAACAAGTTCTTATGGAACAGAAAGTTATATTCAAGTAATCAATGGGCAAGCATATTTTGAAGGAAATTCTACATGGGGAACAACAGGTACTACATGGATGACACCAGAAAATAACCTTGCAATTGCAGAAAAAGGTATGGGAAGAAATGCAGAATGTTCAAGACTTGCAGCTGAAAGTATGGAAATTATGTTAGATTTCAAGAGACCGAAAGAAGTAGTAGTAAATCTTATATACACAGAGGCAGAAGAAACAACAAAAGAAAAATTGGAATCATCTTTTGGTGGTGAAGTTAAAAAAGCAATTGTACTTTTTGCCACTGGCGAACAGGATCCAAAGAGTGATAAAGATTGGAAAGCGTACTTAGATACGTTAGAAAAATGCGGAGCTTCTGATTTGCTAAAAGTATATCAATCTGCATATAAAGCTACTTACAAATAAGTTTCAACGTAGCATAAACTTTGGAAAGGATGGGATTGAAATTGAAGAAGCATGGGAATATAAAAATACATAAAAGTGTCATGATTCTGATTTTGTCAGTTCTGCTTGTTTTGGGCGGTTTAGCTACAGGTATTATTGCATACAGAGTGCATCAGGCAAAAATAGCCGCAACACTGAATAAAGCAAACATAACATGGTATAGCGAGGAAGAAACAACCTTTACAATTTCGTCGGTAAAAGAACTTTATGATTTGGCTATACTCTCAGATTTTTATGATTTTAAAGGACAAACAATTTTATTGGACGCTGACCTTGTAGTAAACGAAGGAAATTCAGCAGACTGGGATGAGAAAGCACCTAAAAGACAATGGTTCCCAATCCAGGGATTTGCCGGTACATTTGATGGGCAAGGACATACGATCAGTGGACTTTACGGATCGGGTATTGGGAATTCTATGGGTATGTTCTCGGACACAAATTCAAAGTGTAAAATCAAAAACTTTAGACTTGTAAACAGTTATTTTAGTTCAAATGGAACACAGAGTGTCGGTGCAATTGCATCAAACGGAAGTGGTATTTTTGAACAGATTTATACAGACGCAATTGTGACTACAAATCGTTACTATGCAGGAGGTATTATCGGAAGAGTTGATTCTGGAGAAGAAAGCTCTGTCCTTGCTTTTATGACAAAGATATCCAATTGTTGGTTCGATGGTGAAATCAGATTGACAAGTGGTGCTGCTCGTATGGGTGGCGGTATGATTGGTGGAATCAAAATAGGTAATGTTCGTTTGGAACACTGCCTATCATCAGGAGTTGTCAATTGTTCTGTTGAAGAAGAAGCGTACAGTGCTGGTGGTATGATTGGTTCAGTTGGAGTGTACAAAGGAAAAAATAATAACATTATGCTTAATGTGGAGGACTGTCTTCATTCTGGAACCGTCAATACATCGTATAAGACATCTGTGGGAAGTTTTATAGGTCTTGTATATAGAGGCACGAATGTTAACGTAAAAAAATCATACACCTTAAAAAGTGAACTAAATTCTACAGATTCTGTATCTGGAAGTATGGTTGGTGATGCGTTGGCATTTAATCCAAAATGGTTTGTGGGTCAAGAGGCGTATCGATGGACAGACCTTGATTTTAATAGATATTGGTCAGCAGTAGCGGATAAAACACCAGAATTGAAGTGTTTCTCCAAAGAAACAGCTCTCGATCTCGAAGGTGTTCAAAAGGCCTACAATATGGATTGGTATGATGAAGAGGCAAGAGATTATATTATTGATTCCGTAGAAGATCTTTACGGATTATCAATGCTCTGTAATCAAAATGTTACTTTTGAAGGTAAAAATGTCAAACTCGCAAAAGACATTGTTATAAATGAAGGTAAAGCAACTGATTGGGCGAAAGGGAAAAATATTCCTGAATTAGAGTGGTTACCAATCGGTGGAGGAGCTAATAAACACAGACCGTTTTCTGGAACGTTTGATGGTCAGGGACATACGGTCAGTGGTGTTTATTTGAAATCCGCAGACTATTATCTGGGATTCTTCGGCGTTCTCAATAAAGATAGTAAAAGTACAATCAAAAACTTTAGTTTGAAGAATAGTTATTTTGAATCTACAAGAACGGAAGTGCTCGGTTCAGAAGTTGATGGACTTGGAAGTATTGCTGGTCAAGGGGCGGGCGTTTTAGACACTGTATATAGCGACGCAATTATCGTAAGTGCAACAAGAAATACTGGTGGTCTTATAGGAAACCAACGTCAGAAAGATACAACTCTTACTGTAAGAAACTGTTGGTTCAACGGTAGTGTGAAAGGAACACAATGGATTGGTGGTATCGTTGGATTTGTATACAATGGTGTAAAATTCACAGATATCTCAGACTGCTTAGTAACTGCAGATTTAACAAGTACAATGAAGAAAGATACAGATGCTTCTTATGTAGGCGGTATTGCAGGAAGAATTGCAAATGCCAAAATCAGTTCTTGTCTAACAACAGGTAAATACACTGGGAAAAAAGTGGTTTATTCGATTATTGGACGAAATACTACCAGAAAAGGACAGAGCATCTTAATAGAAAAATGTTACAGTACAGCAGATACCAAAGCGCTTTACGAGAATGGTTCTGGAGGAGAAACAATCGCAATTACAAGCGCTAAGTTGACAAATGAAGAACTTCAAGGAAAGAACGGATTTGAAAATACATTGCTTAACTTCTATATCAAAGGAGTTAAGAAGAACGGTAAATGGGTTGCCGTTAACGGAAAGTTACCACAGCTAAAGAGTTTTGCCAGTGGAAAACAATTAAATTTAAACGGAATACCTCGAAGATATACAGATTACGATATTTCTTGGTATGACAGAGCAAAAAACACTTACACCATTCGGACAGTTGCACAATTATATGGTGTTGCTGCAATAAACAATGGTGATATAGGAGATGTGTTTAGGGGTAAAACCATTAAACTTGCCAAGGACCTTACGGTCAATAAAGGGTCTGCTAGTAATTGGGAAAAAGGTGTAAAATTACCAACTTATACGTGGACTCCAATTGGTGGCGGAGAGCAAAGTGATAATCACAGACCTTTTAGAGGAACATTTGATGGACAAGGACATACCATTAATGGACTTTATATAAAATCAGATGGTTTGTATTTAGGATTGTTTGGTGTTATGGCTTCTGATGGCACTGCCACTGTTAAAAACTTAAAATTAACAAACAGTTACTTTGAATCAACAAGAACGGATGCACTGCCATCTGAATTAGAGGGATTAGGCAGTATTGTTGGTCAAGGTGCTGGTAAATTACATACAATTTATACAGATACAATCTTAAAAAATGCGACAAGAAATACAGGTGGTATCATTGGAAACTTACGTCAAAATGATGCATTCTTAGATATGACCAATTGTTGGTACAACGGTAAAATTACTGGAACTCAATGGATTGGAGGTTTGCTCGGATTTGTAAGTAGTGGAACAAAGTATGCGAATATTACAGATTGTTTGGTGACAGCAGATTTGACAAGTACAACCGATCAAAAGCATTCGTATATGGGCGGTATTGCTGCAAGGGCAACAAATGGAACATTTGATTCATGTGTTGTTGCCGGAACATTGACAGGACCTGGTTTGGTGCGTGGAATTATTGGTATGAGTGCTACCAAGGATACACAAAATTTGGAAGTTTCAAAGTGCTACAATGTGACAAATATAGAATCATTCTATAACAATGCATTGAAACAACCATCACTCACCCATGTGAAATATTTTGATGTCGAAGAAATAAAAGGTACACAGGGTTATGTAAATACTTTATTAAGTTATTTTGATAAAAAGGCAAATCCAACTGGTAGATGGGCTCTCATAGAGAACAAACTTCCTGAACTCAAGAGTTTTACGAAGGCAAAATATGTTACGGACCTTAGTACATATAGTGATTTAGTTCGTCCAATTGTTTCTGACGATAGTTGGTATGATGAGACTTCTGCAGAACTTGAAATCAGTACAGAAGGACAATTATATGATTTTGCAGAGCGAGTAAATGCAGGCAACACGTTTGCTGGAAGAACAATTAAACTTGTCAGAGATTTGAAAGTAAATGGAGGAAGTGCAACAGATTGGGAAAAAGGCATCAATCTTCCAAACAATACATGGACGCCAATTGGCGGTGGAGCAAACGATACAACAAAATACTTTGCTGGAACATTTGATGGACAAGGGCATACAATCAGTGGTCTTTATATGAAGTCGAATGGTAATTACCTTGGATTGTTCGGATTGTTGGCTTCAGATGGTACAAGTGTAATCGAAAATCTAAAACTTACAAATACCTATTTCGAGAATACAGGAACTGGTACAGGAACCAGTATCGGACTTGGAAGTATTGCTGGTCAAGGACAAGGTAAATTAGAAAATATCTACAGTGATGCCATTTTGAAAAGTACTGCTTATAACACAGGTGGATTGATTGGTTCGCATCGTTATGCAGGACTTACAATAGAGAATTGTACTTATCAAGGAAAAGCCACAGGTGCTGCTTACGTAGGTGGAATTCTTGGCTATGGATATAGTGGCGTTACAAAAACAGAACTCCAAGACTGCTTCGTCAAAGCAGATTTAGCAGGAAGCGGAAATGGTATCGGTGGTATTGTCGGTGGAGCATATACAGCAAAGATTATTTCGAATGTATATGTTGGAACATTGGATACTTCTGGGCATAAAGCAGGTATTGTTGGTCGTGTTTACGCAGCAAGCGGAAAGACGATTGAATTGAACAAGTGCTATTTTAACGCAAATAAAGATTATATCTATACAGGTACTACAGACAATCCTTCAATTAACAATGTGAAATATTTCTCGGATGTGAAGGAATTGAGTGGAACGAAGGCATACACAAACACGTTATTAGATTTCTACGACAAGAACACAAATGCAAGTGCAAAATGGGTACTTGTGGAAGACAATGTGCCAGAACTCAAAATGTTCGCAAAGAACAAATATGTAGAAGATTTAAGTGCATATGCGGATTTGGTTCGTCCAGTAGTCCCTGATGATACCTGGTTTGATGCGACAGCATCTGAACTCTTTATCAGTACAGAAGGACAACTATATGATTTTGCTGAACGAGTAAACGCAGGTAACACGTTTGCAGGAAAGACGATTAAACTGACAGCAAAACTAAAATTGAATGATGGAAGTGCGACGGATTGGGCGGAAGGTAAGAAATTGCCAAACAATGTTTGGACACCAATCGGTAAAAATACAAGTAACTACTTTGCAGGAACGTTTGATGGACAAGGACATACAATCAGTGGCCTTTACGCAAAATCAAATGATTATTATGTTGGTCTCTTTGGTGTATTAGCACCAAATGGAAGTAGTACGATTAAGAACTTAACCTTGCTTAACAGTTATATTGAATGTACAAATAGTGCAATTGACGAACCATATGGAACGGGAAGTATTGCCGGACATGCAACAGGTACATTTGATACCATTTACAGTGATGCAATCGTGGTAACTGCAAGTAAGAACGCAGGTGGTCTTGTGGGAACACAGTTCCAAAAAGGAATTGCGCTAAATATCACAAATTGTAAGTTTACTGGAAGTGTAAAAGGTTTGCAATTTGTAGGCGGAATCATTGGTTTTGTAGATGACAATACAGGTGCAACAAACGTGAAAGATTGTTTGGTGAATGCAACACTAAGAGCAACACTTTCATCAGGAAATGCATGTGTAGGTGGACTTGCTGGAAAAGCTGTGTCTGGTACATACAGTTCTTGTGTTGTTATGGGTACATTCTATGGTGCAGATGCTGTTACAGCATTTATTGGCCGCAGTTATCAAGGAAAAGCTGTATTGACGAAATGTTATCATTTAACAAGTTGTCAAAATTTCTTTACAGCACCGAATGCGAGTCAGAATCCAATCGTTTCAGAAGTGAAGAAAGTAAGTGAAAACGAATTAACTGGAATTAATGCATATCAAAGCACCTTGTTAGATTTTTATGTGCTAAATAGCAATAGAAACGGAAGATGGGTTGCTGTTAAAAATGGATTATTGACCCTAAAATCTTTTGCAGGTGATGTGCAATTGGAAAATCTCAGTAATGTAAATCGCACAATTACAGTAAATACATCTTGGTATGATGAGAGTAAAGCAACCTTTGTTCTTTCTACTGCAAACGAATTATATGGTCTAGCGAAACTTTGCAATGATGGTAAAACTTTTTCAGGAAAAACAGTGAAATTGGCTGACGATATTACAGTAAATTACGGTAATGCATCAGATTGGTCAAACAATCAAAATATTCCAAATAATACATGGACCCCAATAGGTGGTGGTTCCAACAATGCGAATCGTGTGTTTGCAGGAATATTTGACGGACAAGGTCACATCATCAGTGGTCTTTATATGAAGGCAAATGGGAATTATCTTGGATTGTTTGGTTTGACAGATTCAAATGGTGCGAGTGAGATTAAAAACCTTAAACTTATTAACACTTATTTTGAAAACACAGGAATTGGTACAGGAACTAGTATTGGTCTTGGAAGTATTGCAGGACAAGGCCAAGGTAAATTAGAAAATATTTACAGTGATGCCATTTTGAAGAGTACAGCAAACAATACTGGTGGTTTGATTGGATCGCATCGCTATGTAACACTTACAGTAGAAAATTGTACTTATCAAGGAAAAGCTACAGGGACAGCATATGTAGGAGGCATAGTTGGTCTCGGATATAGTGCTGTCAATGTGACAAATATTCAAAATTGCTTTGTGAAGGCAAATATATCATCTGGAATCGGAAATGGTATAGGAGGAATTGTTGGTGGCGCATATTCTGCTAATATTTCTTCATGTGTAGTATCAAGCACATTAACGACATCTGGTTATAAAGCTGGAATTGTAGGACGTGCCTATCCGGCAAGTGGAAAAACGATAGTCATAAACAAATGCTACTATCACACAAATAAGTCAGAAACATATACAGATGCAGGTGCAAGTATTTCAGTTAAGAATAGTCGTCATTTTTCTGATGCTACTTTGCAACAATTACAAGGAACCAATGCTTATGCAAACACATTGTTGGATTTCTATGATAAGAATACAAACGCAGCGGCTAAATGGGTTCTCATTGCAGGAAAACTACCAGAACTTCGTACATTTACAAAAGAAGTGTACATGGCAGATTTGAGTAGTTTAAATACCGTAACTCGACCATCCTTAGAACAATAACAAGAGGAGAGCAAAAATGAACAAATTAAAAAAATTAGTATTATTTCAATTAATCCTTGTGGCTTTCTTGCTTGTAGGTTGCACTGAAAAAGATTCATCTGACGTAAAAACTTTTGCTGATTGGACTGACAATAAACTATTTCAAGAGATTCCAGCGTTAATAGCAGAAGATACCCGAATCGGTAGTGCAGATGATTACGGTTCAGGTACTTATATCATAGAAGTTCAAGGGACTTCAGTGGAAGATTACAAATCATATCTAACTCTTTTGGAAAGTGAAGAGTATAAAAAATATTATGACAATGGCTCTGAAGGACTAGATGGTTGTGTATTTACAACCACCTATACCAAGGGAGAGATTACTCTGACAGTGAGTCATATGGTCAAGACAAATATCACATATATTGCAGCGTCTGACAAAATGAAATTATCAGAGCATCTGTTTTATAAAGATGAATATGTTGCAGACAACCAGCCAAATGCAAAGACAACTTTGCATTTGCTGGAACTACATACCTATGGTGACAGTTATGTGATTCAAATGAAAAATGGACATTTTCTTATGGTTGATGGCGGAATGGAAATGGATGCCTTATATCTTTTCGATTATATGGAGTCATTGGTTCCAGAAGGCGAAAAACCTGTTATTGAAGCATGGTTTATTACACATGGACACAGTGATCATATTGGCCCATTCACGATTTTAGTGAAAAAACCAGAGAATGCAAAAAGAGTGATTGTAAATGGAGTTTATTTCTCAGAACCAAACAAAGTGACTGGTGGCGGAAGTACACTGATTCAAAATGTAGAGTATGCGGCAATGTCACTGAAAACAGAAGATGGGGAGAAGACGCCTGTTTACCGACCACAGACAGGACAAACATATTATTTCAATGATATAACTATTGAAATTTTACACACACAGGAACAACTTGCAAGAGAAGACTACGAGAACGACAACTTTAATGACAGTTCTTCTTGGTTCCTATTTACAATTGACGGACAGAAATTTTTGGATGCCGGTGATGCGTCAGAGGGTGGAATTAGCGTAATAAAGCGTACGTACAATCAAGAATATTTTGATTTAGATATGTTATCCGTATTCCATCACGGACAGAATGTATACGATTCATATGTGAATTATTTCGATTACGATGTAGCAATATATCCAACATTCGTTATAGGAAGTCAGACAGCTGATTGGCAGACAAAAGAAAATGAAACTGTGCAAAACAATGCAAAAGAATGCATCTCATGGGGAGATGGAACTAAAATTCTCACATTTCCGTATGAACTTGGGACGGCTAAAAGTTTGTCGATGCGAGACTGGATTTATCACCCGGGTCGCAAGACACCAGTGCCATATTAATATGACATAAAGATAGAGACTTAAGGAGATTTATTATGAAAATAAAGAACTCAGCAAAGTGGAAAAAAATTAAAAAAGATTTTAAGAGAGATTGGCAATTACATTTGTGTATAGCATGTCCTATCATATATCTTATAATTTTTGATTTTATCCCTATGTATGGCATACAAATTGCATTTCGTGATTTTCGCCCGATACAAGGTATCACGGAAAGTACATGGGTTGGGCTTGAATGGTTTGAACAATTTCTTTCTAACCATAGATTTGGAACGATTTTCAAGAATACAGTGATTTTGTCGCTGTATTCTATGACAACGTTTCCGCTTCCTATTATTTTTGCATTGGTTTTACACGCAATGAAGAGTGAAAAGTATACGAAGGTTGTGCAGACAGTTTCCTATATTCCGCACTTTATTTCAATCACAGTTATGATTGGTATTATTCAGGTAATATTGAGCCCGGTAAGTGGTATTTACGGAAATATGTATCGTTTACTCGGTGGAATGGGAATACCTGAAAACATTATAGTGCAAGCGAAATTTTTCCGACATATATATGTGTGGTCGGGAGTGTGGCAGAGTCTGGGATGGAGTTCCATTATTTATATAGCGGCACTTTCATCAGTATCTTCAGAACTTCATGAAGCAGCACAGATTGATGGTGCTACTAGGTTAAAACGTATGTGGTATATTGATATCCCAGCAATTCTTCCGACAATTGCCATTCAGTTTATTTTAAGATGTACAAATATAATTTCCGTTGGTTTCGAGAAGGCATTCCTTTTACAGCATTCACTCAATGAATCCGTGTCAGAGGTTATATCAACTTATGTGTACAAAGAAGGTATGAAAAGTTTCCGTTCTTATTCCTACGGTGCCGCGGTTGGATTGTTTAATACAGTAATCAATTTGGCGCTGTTATTCTTTGTAAACTACACTGTTCGTAAAGCAACGGATGGCGAAGTATCATTATTCTAGGAAGGGGAGGAAATAGAACATGAACATAAAAGCAAAAAAAGTTAAAACATTAAAGCATAGTTTTTCGGATCGTACGTTCAATGTGATTTTAACAATTATTGCAACGATATGGCTCGTAATTGTGGCGTATCCATGTATTTACGTTATTTCTAGCTCTCTTTCATCAGGAAGTGCAGTGTCAAATGGAGAGGTTATATTATGGCCAGTTGATTTTAGCTTAACCGGATATCAATTAGTATTAAAAAACAAGTTGATATGGTCGGGATATGCAAACACAATTCTTTATGCAGGACTAGGTACAATTGTTCATTTGGTAATGACAATTTTGGGGGCATACCCGCTTTCTAGACCAAATTACCAAGGGAAAAAATATGTTCAAGTTTTCCTTACCGTATCAATGCTTTTCGGAGGAGGACTTATTCCTACATATATTCTTGTGTCAAATTTGGGGCTTGTAAATACGCGTACGTATATGATTATTAGTGGCGCTGTTAGTATTAGTCACTTGATTATTATGAGAACATTCTTCCAAAGTAACATTCCAAACGAACTTTTGGAATCTGCAAAGATGGATGGTATTACAGATATGGGCTATTTGATGAAGATTGTTTTACCGCTTTCAAAAGCAGTAATTTCAGTAATTTTACTCTACGCAATCGTGTCAAAGTGGAATTCTTATTTCAGTCCAATGATTTACCTTCATGATAGAGAATTATGGCCATTGCAGTTAGTTGTTAAATTTATTTTGGATAATACAACGAAAATGGATACCGGTGGCGCTATGGATGCCGCGACGACGGAAAAATTTGCGGCAGCTGCGGAACTTATGAAATATTCTTTGATTATTATTTCGACGCTTCCGATGTTAATTCTATATCCATTCTTACAGAAGTTCTTTGAAAAAGGTGTAATGATGGGTTCAATTAAAGGATAACTAGAAGGTTTAGTGGAAAGAACAGGTATGAAACTATGGAAAAACGAAATTTTGGATTAAATGAAGCCGAAATAAAGGATATTAAGGCCCAGGGATGGATTAAAAAATATTTTGATACACAAGCAAAAGGTCTTACAGGAAATATGGATAAAATTGGTGGCCCTTTTGTTAATCAATATTGGGGGAACTATTTTGCACAAAATATTCAAAATGCAGAAGATGTTTTTCTTGGCGGTATGGAAGTGAAAAAAGTCGGTTGGGTTCCATTTGAGCAAACAGCATATTGGATTGATGGTATGCTTCGATGTGGTTATCTTGCTGAAAATGACGAGCTTATAGAAAAGGCAAAAGACTTTATCTATAAAACGATAGATTTGGCAGATGAAGAAGGATATTTAGGACCGAATTTTTTGAAAGATGATACCGTATGGGCACATGCAGTGTTCTTTCGAGCTATGATTGCAGAATATTCTGCAACGAAAAATCAAAAAGTGTTAGAAGCATTAAAGAAGCATTTTCTTCGTGCACCTTTGGCAGATGTCTATGACAAATACGAAGGTGGTCCAACGATAGGAATGCGTAATGTTACAGATTTAGAAATTGCTTTATGGCTTTATGGGGAAACGGGAGACACTCGTTTCCTTGATATGGCCGAAGAATCTTACCAGTGTTTTAACAGTAAATATTACGATGACAAAGATGCGAAAAAAGATTGTAAGAGTAAAGATGTTACTGTGAGAGGAATGCTAGGTAATCGTAAAGTTTGTAATAGCCACGGTGTTACATACAATGAAGTTTGCAAGATTGCAGCTATTATGTACCAATATACAGGTAAAGAAATTTATAAAAAAGCAGCAGTAAATGCATTTGATAAGTTATATCGAGATCAAATGTTAATAGATGGAGTACATAGCTCCAGTGAGTATTTAAACGGCAATGAAGATTCTTGGGCTTCTCATGAGACATGTGATGTGTCTGATTTTACATGGGCAGTCGGATATCTTTATATGATTACAAAAGATAGCAAATATGGTGATTGGATTGAAGATGCCATATTTAATGCAGGGCTCGGCAGTGTGGATGATGATTTTAAAGGTCAACAATATTTTTCTTGTCCGAATCAAGTCATTTGTGACGATGTTTCCAACCATAACAAATTTTATAGAGGTGCTGATTGGATGAGTTACGCACCGAAAGAATTTTTATGTTGTTGTGCTGGAAATGTTCACAGATTTATGCCGAATTATCTGGCAAGAGCATGGATGACCGATGATAAAAAAGGAGTATATGCCACTTTATATGGTCCATCCACATTTGAAACCAACATAGACGAAAAGAAATTGAAAATCACAGAGATTACAGAGTATCCATTTAGAAACAATGTGAAGTTTGTGATAGACAGTGAAAGGCCGATGGATTTTGTGTTGTATTTGAGGCACCCTGGATGGGCAAAGTCGGCCGACATATATATAAATAACGAAAAAACAAATTATTCGATTGAGAATGGTTTTTATGAAATAAAACGTACATTTTCACCAAAAGACATTGTGGAAATATACTTTGAAACAGATGTGAAATTAGTTGAAAATGCACGTGGAATTAGTGTGAAATATGGTGCACTTTTGTATGCGTTACCGGTAGAGGAAACAGTCGTAATAGAAGGGCTCCGTGAACTTGAAAATCCAGAATTTCCGCATTATTCCATTTATCCAAATAGCAAATGGAATTTTGGTTTTGATATGAGTCGGGAAGAGCAAATTACTGTCGAACTAAAAGAGTGTGGAGAAGACCCATGGCGTAATGGTTGTGGTGGAACAGAATTAGTAATTCCTGTTCGTGAAGTTACGAATTGGAAATTGCGCAATGTAAAAAAAGGGCGACGACGTCGTTCTCCGAGAGGGTACCTCAAATATGAAATCGGTCATGAATGTAAGTTTACACCGATTGTAAGAGAAAAGATTGATGATAAATATAAGGGAAACCCTGAATTTGTAAAACTTGTACCATACGGTACTACGAGACTGAGGATTGCAATTTTTCCAAAAGTATAGAAAGGATGATGAACAATATGAAACAGAGAATGTGGGTATATTTAA
>JAZOWZ010000069.1:0-12586 GCA_045659485.1 Faecalimonas sp.
GTCTTGCAGAGGCTCCTAGCCACGGATTGCCGATTAATTTGTATGATCCGAAGTCTGCTGGGGCAGAGAGTTACATGTTGTTAGCGGAAGAAGTTATTAATAAAGGAGAAGAATAATGGCAGTTAAAAGAGGCGGCCTTGGAAAAGGCTTGGATAGTTTAATTCCAGAAGGAAAGACTATTATTAAGGAAAAAGAGGAAAAATCAGGAGAACAAATAGTAAAAATCAGTAAAATTGAGCCAAATCGCGAACAACCTAGAAAAAACTTTGCTGAGAAAGAATTGCAAGAACTTGCAGAGTCTATTAAGCAGTTTGGTGTACTACAACCGTTATTAGTTAAGAAAAATGGTGAATACTATGAGATTATTGCTGGTGAGAGACGTTGGAGAGCTGCAAAATTAGCGGGACTCAAGGAAGTACCAGTAATCATCCGTGAATATACCGAAAAAGAAATTGTAGAAATTGCTTTGATTGAAAATATTCAAAGAGAAAATTTAAATCCAATTGAAGAAGCCGTAGCATATAGTCGCCTTATGACTGAATTTAATATGAAACAAGAAGAACTGGCAGAGAGAGTATCAAAAAATCGCTCGACTATCAGTAATGCAATGCGTTTGCTCAAATTAGGTTCAAAAATTCAGGATATGCTTATTGAAGGAAAACTTTCTGCAGGACATGCAAGGGCTTTGATTGATATTGAAGATGCTGAAGTGCAGTACAAAATAGCTTTGAGAATTGAAGAAGAGCAACTAAGTGTTCGTGATGTTGAAAAATTGGTTCGTTTATTAAAAAATCCAAAAAAAGTGGTTGAAAAACCAGTGATTGAGCATGCTTTTGTATATAAAGATTTGGAAGAAAAAATGATTTCTGTGATGGGAACAAAGGTAAACATCAATCAAAAGAAGAACGGAAGAGGAAAAGTAGAGATTGAATACTATTCCAATGAAGAACTCGAACATATATTCGATTTATTAATGTCGATTAAACAAAATCAGTAAAAAAGGAGAAAATATCTATGAAAAGCAAGATTTTTGAGGCCATAGGCATAGATCCAGGCATAATTATTATTGCGATGCTCGTATTGATTGTGATATTATTCTTCTGGATTATATCCGTTCATATGAAATATAACCGAATGAGAATTAGCTACAATTCTTTTATGCGAGGCAAGGATGGAAAATCGCTAGAGGAAAGTATTGCAGATAAATTTGAAGAGTTGGAGGAACTGAGCGAAGAAACGATGAGAAATCGTGCGGAAATCCAGAAGATTCGAAAAGATATGTTATCAAATTTCCAGAAGGTGGGAATTCTAAAATATGATGCATTCCATGAAATGGGTGGAAAACTTAGTTTTGCACTCACTTTATTAGATGGAAATGACAGTGGTTATATTATCAACTCTATGCACAGTAGAGAGGGCTGTTACAATTACATTAAAGAGATTGTAAAAGGCGAAAGCTATATTGAATTATCTGAAGAGGAAATGGAATCTTTAGAAAAAGCATTATATCAAGAAACATTAGGCTTTGATTTAGAGAGTATGAAGTAAGATTAGAGGAGGACACAACATGTTAGACATTCGTTTTTTAAGAGAAAATCCAGAGGTAGTAAAACAAAATATTAGAAATAAGTTCCAAGATGCAAAATTGCCATTGGTAGATGAGGTAATTGTATTGGATTTGAGAAATCGCGAGATTAAAATGGAAGTAGAAGCACTTCGCGCAGATAAAAACAAGATTTCTAAAATGATTGGTGCTTGTATGGCACAAGGAAAGAAAGAAGAAGCGGAAGAGTATAAGAGACAAGTAGCTGCAAATGCGGGAAGAACAGAGGAACTTTCGAAAGAAGAGAAAGAAGTAGAAGAAAAAATTAAAAAAATTATGATGACAATTCCAAACATCATCGATCCGTCTGTTCCAATTGGTAAGGATGACAGCGAAAACGTTGAATTAGAAAAATTTGGAGAACCAGTTGTTCCAGATTTTGAAATCCCATATCACACAGAGATTATGGAAAAATTCAACGGAATTGATTTAGAATCAGCAGGAAAAGTAGCAGGAAATGGTTTCTATTACTTAATGGGAGACATTGCAAGATTACATTCTGCAGTAATTTCTTATGCACGTGATTTTATGATTGATCGTGGATTCACATATTGTATTCCACCATTTATGATTCGTAGTAATGTTGTTACTGGTGTTATGAGTTTTGCAGAGATGGAAAGTATGATGTACAAGATTGAAGGAGAAGATTTATTCCTTATCGGTACTAGCGAACACTCTATGATTGGTAAATTTATCGATACGTTATTAGAAGAAGAAAAATTGCCACACACATTGACTTCATATTCTCCATGTTTCCGTAAGGAAAAAGGAGCACACGGTATTGAAGAACGTGGTGTTTACCGTATTCACCAATTTGAAAAGCAAGAAATGATTGTTGTATGTAAACCAGAAGACAGTATGGATTGGTATGAAAAAATGTGGAAAAACACAGTTGATTTATTCCGCTCTTTGGATATTCCAGTTCGTACTTTGGAATGCTGCTCTGGAGATTTGGCTGACCTCAAAGTAAAATCTTGCGACGTAGAGGCATGGTCACCAAGACAAAAGAAATATTTTGAAGTTGGTAGCTGTTCAAACCTTGGGGATGCACAAGCAAGACGTCTTGGTATTCGTGTAAAAGGTGAAAATGGAAAATATTTCGCACATACACTTAACAATACAGTCGTAGCACCACCAAGAATGTTGATTGCATTCTTAGAAAATAACTTACAGGCAGATGGTTCTGTAAGAATTCCAGAAGTTCTTCGTCCATATATGGGAGGAAAAACGGAAATTAGATAATATATGATAATTTTCATATAGAGCCGCCTTAGTTAAATGGATATAACAAGCCCCTCCTAAGGGCTAGTTGTGGGTTCGATTCCCGCAGGCGGTGTCAGAGGTAAGCCGAGAATCAAAGATTTTCGGCTTCTTTTACAAAAGATAACCCAGAAGCACTCTTTTTAGAGTTTGTGGAGGAGTAAATATGCATATGATAAAAGAATATACAGGGCAAAATGTGTACGATGCCCTGCAAGACAGACTTCGATATATTTTTGAGGAGTTTGACAATATCTTTGTGTCCTTTTCAGGAGGGAAAGATAGTGGACTGCTCCTAAATATGACGCTTGACTTCCAGAAGAAATACTATCCGAACAAAAAAATTGGTGTTTTTCATCAGGATTTTGAGGCGCAGTACACAGTGACAACAGAATATGTAGAGCGTACTTTTTTGCGCATCAAAGATGAAGTAGAACCATACTGGGTATGTTTACCGATGGCAACACGAACTGCACTCAGCAGCTATCAAATGTATTGGTATCCGTGGGATGACACGAAAGAAGATGCATGGTGTCGCCCAATGCCGCAGCATGATTTTGTTATTAATCTAAAAAACAATCCAATCACGACTTATCGTTACCGCATGCACCAAGAAGATTTGGCAAAGCGGTTTGGACGTTGGTATCGTCTTTCCCATGGGAAAAAGAAGACTGTTTGTTTACTTGGTGTACGCGCAAGTGAGTCCTTTCAACGCTACAGTGGAATTCTCAATAAAAAGTATGGATATAATGGAGAGTGTTGGATTGCAAAACAATTCAAAGATGTATGGACGGCCACACCAATGTATGATTGGTCAAACAATGATGTGTGGCATGCTAATTATAAGTTTGGATATGATTATAATCGTCTCTATGACCTTTATCATATGGCGGGATTGAAAGTAGACCAAATGCGTGTAGCATCTCCTTTTAATGATTATGCAAAAGATAGTTTAAATTTATATCGTGTAATTGACCCAGAAATGTGGGTGAAGTTAATTGGAAGAGTACGAGGAGTCAACTTTGGTGCGATTTATGGAAAAACAAAGGCGTTGGCATATCGAAAACTTACGTTACCGGAAGGACATACATGGGAGTCTTATACGAAGTTCCTTTTAGACACACTACCAGTTAGACTTCGAAACAATTATATAAAGAAATTTAAAACTTCCATTGACTTCTGGCATAAGACGGGTGGAGGTTTGGAAGAACATGTGATTCAAGAACTCATTGATCGAGGGTATAGAATTCGACGAAATGGTGTATCGAATTACACGGTTGCAAAATGTTCCCGCATTGTTTTTATTGGAAAGATACCAGATCATACAGATGATATTAAGTCTTCCAAAGATATTCCAAGTTGGAAGCGGATGTGCTATTGCATTTTAAAAAATGATCACACTTGTCGTTTTATGGGATTTAATCTAACAAGAGAGCAGCAAAAGAGAATTGATGTATTGAAAGAAAAATACAGGAGGGTCGGTGAGTAAATATGGCTACTAAAAGTCCAGTATATGACATTATTGCTGTGCCAATTGAAAAAATTGAGCCAAATACATATAATCCAAACTCTGTGGCGCCACCAGAGATGAGGTTACTTTATGACAGTATCAAGGAAGATGGCTACACGATGCCGATTGTGTGTTACTACGTGAAAGAAGAGGATAAATATATTATTGTAGATGGATTCCATCGCTATCGAGTGATGTTGGAATATCCGGATATACGTGAACGGGAAAATGGGATGCTGCCAGTATCGGTAATTAATAAAAGTATTGATAATCGAATGGCAAGTACGATTCGTCATAATCGGGCGAGGGGTGCTCATAATGTTGACCTTATGAGTAATATTGTGAAGGAACTTCACGAACTCGGAAGGTCAGATGCGTGGATTTCCAAGCATCTTGGTATGGATAAAGATGAAATTTTGCGACTTAAGCAGATTACAGGTCTTGCCTCACTTTTTAAAGATGTTGAATTTGGACAAGCTTGGAAGCCAGTAGAAAAGGAAGATGTTTTATAAACATCTTCCTTTTTTGTAACTATTCTACACCTATTCTGACATCTCGGTCAGAAGGTGCTTTGTTGAACATTTTTTTGAATTGTTTATAAAATCCAGAATAATCATTGAATCCACATTCGATAGCGGCTTGTGTAGCAGGTTTTCCATCAAGAATTTTGTGATGGGCGATGGCGAGCTTTTTCTTCAAAATGTATTGATGAATGGAGATGTTCATCTGTTTTTTGAAACTGTGAGCAAGGTGCGAAACCGAAACATTCAATTCTTTTGCGATATCTTCAACAGAAATAGGATCGTCAATGTGATTGGCAATATATGCGGTACATCTGTCAGATATTGTATTCGGAACTTCTTTTTTTATATTTACATAATTCTTTGAGGCAATCTCATTCAAAATAAGTGACAAAACAGATTGCATCAAAATAGAAGCAGATTCGTCGGAACGCTGTTGTTCTGTGAGAGCAATCATCTCCTCGAATAAAAAGTGAAACTTTGGATTCATTTTGATAAGAAGTGTGGTTTTCATGCTGGCATCTATTAGTTCTTTTAATTCGGGAATATCAACAAAATGAAATACACAGCGGTGATAATCCATTTGTGAACCGTTAATCAAGAACTGGTGATATGTTTCTGTAGGAATTACAATCAATGTATTGGGTTTTACTGGAACCTGCATATTTTCGGAAATGAATTTTGCATCCCCACCCATAAAATAAATAATTTCATGAAAAGAATGAAATTCCTTTCCGTATTCTGTACTTGCACCTTTGGCATATTTAAAAGTAATATGATTACTTGTTATGTATTTTGCATTATCTATATTCATCTCTAATGTCACCTCTTTTTAAGCATAGCATAAAGAGTGCAGAAAAATCAATGTTTTGAGCATAATTATCAATTGTAATTTCCAAAAATGAGATTTAAAATGTACATAGGTGTATTTTCGAATTTTAAAGAAGAGGTGATTTATCATGAAAATTACAGAAGTAAATGTGTATTCCGCACGTCCAAGATGGGGCTTTGTGGAAATTATTACAGGTGAAGGATTTACGGGATGGTAGGAGAGAAGAAATGAGAGAGCAGATTATTGAAAGAGTATTAGAAAATAAAATTATTGCCATTGTTCGTGGTGTTTATGGCGAAGATTGTTTGAATCTTGCAAAGGCACTTTACGAAGGCGGGATCAAATTGTTAGAAGTGACATTTGACCAAAGCAAACCAGAAGCATGGAATAAAACAGCGGATACTGTTAAACTTCTCGTAGAGGAGTTGGGCGACAAGATGGCGTTTGGAACAGGTACAGTTACGACACTTGAGATGGTGGAACTTGCAAAAAATGCAGGAGCACAATTTATCGTATCTCCGAATACAAATGAAAAAGTAATTCGTGCAACGGTAGCGGCTGATATGGTTTCTATGCCAGGCGCAATGACTCCATCAGAGGTGTTAGATGCATATGAGTATGGTGCGGATTTTGTGAAATTATTTCCAGTTGGTAATCTTGGAACATCCTATGTAAAAGCGCTATGTGCACCAATTAATCATATACGTATGCTTGCAGTAGGTGGTGTCAATGAGAAAAATGCCAAGGATTTCTTAGCTGCGGGTGCAGTTGGCGTTGGTGTTGGCGGCAACTTGGTAAACAAAGAGTGGATTGCAGCAGGAGAGTTTGACAAGATTATAGAACTCGCACGTGAATTTACAGAAAACATAAAGTAGATAAGGATAGATTATAAAAACTGGATTTTCTTTTAATGATATTGTTATGACTCGTAAGTATCTCCGTTTGGAAGAGGTAGAGAATTCAAATAAAAGAGAACTCGCCGTTTTCTACGACAATTAGGGATATGAATCTTCCAGTGCATTGTTTCTGCCAGGGGTTGCACCTGAGCTGATCAATACATCGTTAAATACTTTAAAGGAATTAAAAACATTTGTTTAAATGATAGAAAGAAAAGAGGATAAAAAAATGGCAAAAAAAATTGTAACGTTTGGCGAAATTATGATGAGATTGAATCCAGAAGGATATTTGCGTTTCGTACAGGCAGATAAATTTGAAGCAAGTTATGCGGGGGGAGAGGCAAATGTAGCAGTTTCTCTTGCAAACTATGGAATGGATGCAGCATTTGTATCAAAGGTTCCAGCTCACGAGATTGGACAATGTGCAGTAAACGCACTTCGCAAATACGGCGTAGATACAAGCAAGATGGTTCGCGGTGGCGAACGCCTTGGTATCTATTTTGTTGAAAAAGGTGCTTCACAAAGAGCATCTAAGGTTATCTATGACAGAGCCAATTCAGCAGTTGCACTTTCGAAAGCTGAGGAATATGATTGGGATTCTATTTTTGAAGGTGTTGATTGGTTCCACTGGACAGGAATCACACCAGCTCTTGGCGGAGAACTTCCACAGATTTGTTTGGAAGCATGTAAAGCAGCAAAAGCACACGGCGTAAAGATTTCTTGTGACTTAAACTACAGAAAAAAACTTTGGTCAACAGAAGAAGCAAACAAGGTAATGAGTGAACTTATCAAATATGTAGATGTATGTATCGCAAACGAAGAAGATGCAAAAGACGTATTTGGAATTGAAGCAGAAGGCACAGACATCAATGCAGGAAAACTCAACCATGAAGGATATATTTCAGTTGCAAAGCAGATTTGCGAAAAGTTCGGCTGTGAAAAAGTGGCAATCACACTTCGTGGTTCTATTTCAGCAAATGACAACGATTGGGCAGCAATGCTCTACACAGATGGACAAGCTTACTTCTCACCAACATACCGCATTCACATTGTGGACCGTGTAGGTGGCGGAGATAGCTTCGGCGGCGGATTAATTTATTCACTTCTCAATGAAAAAGCACCACAGGATGCAATCAATTTTGCAGTAGCCGCTTCTTGCCTCAAACATACAATAGAGCAAGACTTCAATCTAATGAGCGTGCAGGAAGTAGAATCACTTGCAGGTGGTAATGCAACCGGGCGTGTACAGAGATAAAAAATCATAATATTTAAAAAGAAAACCGGACACCATCAGGTGGCCGGTTTTTAACTTTTAAAGTTTAATTCATAAAGAAATATCCAGTTGTACCATAAATAGCTTTTCCGTCCTGATAATGTTTTTTGACAGCACGCTCTAGAGATGTGTTTTCTGGAAGATCTTCCAGAACAAAGTTCATATCAGGTTTCCAAAAAACATAACCAAAGACAGTATTACCAGAACTCTTTGTAGTAATCTTTTTGAAACGATTACAAAATTTTGAAATATTTTTATCAGGACCTAAAAGGTCAATTAGTTGTGGATCCATAAGCCAGCTGTAGCATACAAAAGCTTTGTATTCATAATCTGGAAAATATTTGCGAAAGAAAATAGTTGCTTTTTCTAATGATTCATCAACTGATTCTGGATTCAAGCTACCATTAGCAGGGATGTGAACACTTATAACTGGATCCCCAGGAGAAAGCACTAGTTTCCACTCATTTTTTGAGAGAGAAACAATTTCGTTTCTCACCATTCCACGTTCGTCTAGTGGATAGCCATCCCATGAATCAGAAGTTTCTTTCACATTTGCAATCCACGAGTTTGTATTATCCTCAAAATGCTTTGAGCCAAGTGCGATTCCACTTTGGTGAAGTGCGAGGTTATGCGCTAGGGCAATCTCTTCCCCATTCATATTGCGAAATACATATGCGTTTCCTTCAAATCCGCAGAAAATTTCATATTGCAGTCTTCCCAACTGAAACAGCTTTCCGTTGATTGCCAATTGAAACCAGTCTAAAAAGGAGTATCCCGGACGATTATTGTGTCGCATCATAAAAGAAGGGACTCCGTTTTCTGGCAATCGTAAAGTATCTTGCAGAATGTCTTCAGGTAAATATCGCTTTTTTAATATTTCATATGATAATTCCAATTCACTGGCAGCCGCGAGTGCCGGGAGCATCTCATAAGAAAAATCATTTTCTTTTTGCGGTAAGATCAAAGGCCCATAACTTCCATTTCGAAAATTCGGGTCCTGTAGAGCTCTGCAAAGAAGCGCAAGAAAGCGGGAAAGACTTTCATCTTTCCCGACTTCAATTGCTGCTTTTTTATATAAATCTAGATATGTTTGCAAAACACCATATTTTTGGTGAAGCATTTCATAATATTCTGGTTTGGTATAGATACAGCCATTTTTGTCAAAGTCTTTCATTACTTCATCAAAAAAATCCCTACATTTTTCAGGAAGAGAAGAGAGACCTAGGCTAGAAGCCAGTTCTTCAATCGTCATTTTTTTCATATTACCAACCTCGTTGCATTTCCTCGTGCCATTTTAATACATTTTCATCTTCTTTGTATATTTTAATTGCGTTAGCCAAGCGTTCTGACTCAAAACGCAATGCCGCTTTACCGATACGTTCGTTGCAACCGATAGGATCATGTCCGGCATATGCATTTGGATAATCAATATCCCAACCGCAGTCTCTGATTTTTATTCCTGCTTCATACAAATAGTCGGCTTTGTGTTCGCTGAGTCCACTTTCAATTCCCAAACGGTCAAGTTTGACGGATTCAGGACAAATTCCCATAAGAAAAGCAGTTTCTCCCATACAGCCATGTCCAATCTCCATATTTTCTTCGTGATATTTTAAAAGGAGATCTTCGTCTTCTGAAGTTAACTCAGGAACAGAACCCCGTCCGTTTTCTAAAAGATATTTAGCGATGGTATGAGGAGCTGGAAGTCCCAACATATAAGTTGCAAATACAAAATCCCGTTTCTTATTGGCAAGCATTCTTGAAAAAGAAGCAAGCCAAGAAATATTTCCGCCATGTCCGTTCAAAACTAAAATTTTCTTGTATCCGTTTCGGGCGATTTGTTCACAAAGTTGTTCCAACAAAGCCATTTCCAAGTCCAAGGTAAGAGTAATTGTTCCAGCTGGAACATTTGGGCTATTTACGGGATAATCGCCAAATACAAAGTCAGGAAAGACAGTAACCGTTTCCAATTGACTTGCCAGATAGGCAATGTGACTCGAATGAATAATATCGGTCCCAAGTGGGAGATGAAGTCCGTGCTTTTCTACACAGCCCATAGGAATGATACAGGTATCTTTCGAAGCTTCCCTCAACGCTGGAAAGTTTTCGCTTGTCACATATAACCAACGTGTTTCCATAACAAAAATTTTCCCCTATAGAATTCTTGAAACCACAGTTCCCACAGTTAAAAATGTCATAAATGGATGCACGCCTCTGTGCAAACGAGGAGCTTCCAGAGAATCAATTTTATCGATTTTGCCGTCTAAATAGTTGTTTAAAAGGCGTTTTGCGGTTACGAAACGTCCGCGAACACCATTCCACTTAAAGTCAAGAGCAGCCCAACCGAGTTTGCGACAGCAATAATCCCAATTTACAACATAACCTTCGTATGTACGGTCGTAAAGCTCAATTAATTCTGGAAGTAAATCCTTTGCAATATGTTTTAAAGTATCCATATCTTTCGCTTGATATGCTGGCCATAATTGTTCAGCAATCTTTGTTTTTACTGTTAAGAAAGAGAATACATTATATGCATGGTCATAGAAGAATTTCCATTTTCCATCAAGGTTCTTCATTTTTTCTGCGCATTCTGCATAGTGCCCACTCATTGGTTGCTCAAACAAGTGTGTATCATAGGTTCCTTCTAGTACATCTTGCCAGAATAGAGCCTGTCCGAGATATCTTGCGTTGAAATCTTCGTATGTTGTTTCCTTATTAAATATGTTGTTGAATTGTCCTGTGGTAAGGAAGGCATTGTAGTCGCCATATGTACAGAACTCAAATCTTTCACGAAGTTCTTCTTCGGTAATGTTAGGGTTGTAACATTTTTCAGCACTGAAAGAAAGTCCTAAAAGTCCGGCGGTGAATTCTCCACTATTCCAACTTGTCACCATCATCTCGCGAACGTTGTTGTTTCTACATGCGTTGAGTGAGAAATCCATAGTCTCGAAGCAGTATTCGTGATCAGGGAAGATATTGTACCAATCCCAAAGACCGCCAGCAAAGATGACATCTTTTCCAAGTTGGTTGTGTTTTGCAAGCATAATATTGTCGCAATGAGGTTCTTCTCCGTAATGCCAGAAGACAAGTTGTACGTTTGGGATCTTGTCGACTACTTCTTGTGGAAATTCTACTTCTGTATCATAGTAACTGTTGATTTTTGAATTGATTTTCACATACATATCGCTCCACATCATAGCTGTAAGGCCATATTTGTCTGTGATTTGAATCAAGCGTTCCATATACTCTTCAAAAATCTGCATTGCTGGAACATAACCATTTTTATCCATGAATTTTCCGCGTCCCATATCAGCCGCTTCATCCATACCGATATGAATTCTCTTAGAACGAACGGCAGAACTTGCAGTTTTAATGAGTTCTTCAATAAATTCAAAGGTTTTTTCTTCTCTTGCACGGAGCACAGAAGCAGTGTCTTTGATTGGACGTGCTTCACTCCAAATCAAATACTCTGCCATATGTCCATAACATTCTAAGCAAGGAATGAGCTCAATACCATAATCAAAGGCGTAATCGTCTAATTCCTTGATTTCTTCTACGGTATATCGACCTTTCAAATACCCGAAATATGGATAATTAGGAAGTTCCAAACGATCTTCCGTATAGAGCATTGCCATATTGTAACCCATAAGGGATAACATATCTAAATATTCTTTGAATGCAGGAAGATTTGGGCATCCAGGGTTGGTGGAATGCATATATCCAACCGTTTTAAAGAAATCATCTTCCACAATTTCAAAAGAATCTTTTTTCTTCATATTTTGAATAAGAAGACCTAATTCACGGAAAAAGTGAGCTTTTTCCTTATAAAAAATAGTTGCCTCGCCATCTGCAAGTGAAACACCGATTTTTTCACCGCACACTGCTTTGACATTGATTCCGTCGCCAATTTCAAAGCCCAAGAATTTACTTAAACGGGCAATTCCGTTTTCAAATGAGTTATCCACATTAAAGTTAAGTTTCATACTGTACCTCCCGCTATGTTGTTGTACTCATTAAAGCATTTTCGGAAGAAAATGTCAATGTAATCGACAGAGGCGCCTATCTTGAATTTGTCGAAAAAAAATGGTACAATGAATGATAAACTAAAAATAAGTTTTTACTATTGGAGGAAAAGATGGATTTAACATTTACATTCTTTATGAACAGTATTTTATTAGGTATTGGCTTGGCTATGGATGCATTTTCGGTATCTCTTGCAAATGGTCTCAATGAGCCATGTATGAAAAAAAGGAGAATGTGCAAGATTGCAGGAATCTTTTCGATTTTTCAAGGGCTCATGCCTCTTATTGGTTGGATTTGCGTGCATTCAATTGCAAAGTATTTTGAGAGTTTTGAAAAGTTAATTCCATGGATAGCACTTGTGTTACTTGTATCTATCGGTGGCAAGATGTTAATCGAAGGTATTAAAAATAAAGAAGAAGACTGCTGCCAGCGACCAGGGCTCACATTGTGGGCACTTATCGTGCAGGGAATCGCCACATCCATTGATGCATTGTCTGTGGGATTCACAATTGCAGATTATTATTTGCCAGCAGCCCTTCTAGCTGCATTAATCATCGCAGTAATTACTTTTATTATATGTATGGTCGGAATTGGACTTGGGAAAAAAGCGGGAATGCAGTTTTCAGGGAAGGCGTCCATTCTTGGAGGTGCCATACTAATCTTTATTGGAA
>JAZOWZ010000070.1:0-55891 GCA_045659485.1 Faecalimonas sp.
ACATTAACAGATGCTCAAGGAAATGCTTTATCATGGGCAAGTGCTGGTGGTCTAGGATTTAGAGGTTCAAGAAAATCTACTCCATATGCTGCACAAATGGCAGCTGAAACAGCTGCAAAAGCTGCTTTAGTACATGGATTAAAATCAGTAGATGTAATGGTTAAAGGACCTGGTTCAGGTAGAGAAGCAGCAATCCGTGCTCTTCAAGCATGCGGTATTGATGTAACAAGCATCAAGGACGTAACTCCAGTACCACACAACGGATGTCGCCCACCAAAACGTAGAAGAGTCTAGTCTAAATAGGAGGATAAAAGAAGATGGCAATTAATAGAACTCCGGTTCTTAAAAGATGTAGATCACTTGGTATGGATCCAATCTATTTAGGAATCGATAAAAAATCGAACAGACAATCAAAAAGAGCTAATAGAAAAATGAGCGAGTATGGTCTTCAATTACGTGAAAAACAAAAAGCTAAATTTATCTATGGTGTATTAGAAAAACCTTTTAGAAATTACTATGCAAAAGCTTCTAGAATGGAAGGATTAACAGGTCCTAACCTTATGATTCTTCTTGAAACAAGATTGGACAACGTAGTATTCCGTATGGGATTTGCAAGAACAAGAAAAGAAGCTAGACAAATCGTTGATCATAAGCACGTATTAGTAAACGGAAAGCAAGTAAACATTCCTTCATACTTAATCAGTGCAGGTGATGTAATCGAAATCAAAGAAGCGAAAAAAGCTTCACCAAGATACAAGGAAATCCTCGAAGTAACAGGTGGAAGATTAGTTCCAGAATGGTTAGATGCAGATGCAGAAAACTTAAAAGGAACTGTAAAAGAACTTCCTTCAAGAGAAGTTATCGATGTACCTGTAGACGAAATGTTAATCGTCGAATTATATTCTAGATAATCCTTGAGATTGTTATAGAAAGATACCCATAAAGGAGGGGCTTTGTAATGTTTGATTTTAACAAACCAAATATTGAAATTACTGAAATTTCAGAGGATAAAACATATGGAAGATTTGTTGTAGAGCCTTTAGAGAGAGGGTACGGTACAACACTTGGTAACTCACTTCGCAGAATTATGCTTTCTTCTTTACCAGGTGCGGCTGTAAGTCATGTAAAAATCGATGGAGTTTTGCATGAATTCAGTTCAATCCCAGGTGTAAAAGAAGATGTTACTGAGATCGTAATGAACTTAAAATCATTGGCAATCAAGAATTCTTCAGAATCAGATGAGCCAAAAACAGCTTATATTGATTTTGCAGGAGAAGGTGTTGTAACAGCTGCTGATATTCGTGTGGATTCAGATATCGAAATCATGAACCCAGATACAGTTATCGCAACTCTCAATGGAGGAGCAGACAGCAAGTTATACATGGAACTTACAATCTCTAAAGGAAGAGGATATGTAAGCGCTGATAAGAACAAAAATGATGATTTGCCAATTGGTGTGATTCCAATTGATTCAATTTTCACACCAGTAGAACGTGTTAACTTAACAGTTGAAAATACTCGTGTAGGTCAAATTACGGATTATGATAAATTGACACTCGACGTGTATACAAATGGAACATTGGTTCCAGATGAAGCTGTTAGTTTGGCAGCAAAAGTTCTCAATGAACACTTGAAGTTGTTCATCGACTTGTCAGAAGTAGCAGTAAATGCTGAAGTAATGATTGACAAAGAAGATGATATTACACAGGCAGTTCTTGAAATGAGCATTGATGAATTAGAACTTTCAGTTCGTTCATACAACTGCTTAAAGAGAGCTGGAATCAACACAGTTGAAGAGTTAACAAATAGAACTTCTGAAGATATGATGAAAGTTCGTAACCTTGGACGTAAATCATTAGAAGAAGTTTTAGGTAAATTAAAAGAACTTGGCTTAGAACTTAGCCAAGGAGAAGAGTAATTCGATTAGTAAGCCCGAAGCGCATAGTCGGAGCACATGGCTAGTAAGCCCGAAGAAGCATAACCACGTGTAAAATGGAGGAAAAGAAAAATGGCAAAGTATAGAAAACTTGGCAGAACAGCAAGCCAAAGAAAAGCATTAATCAGAAATCAAGTAACAGCTTTACTTAACAATGGTAAAATCGTTACAACAGAAGCAAAAGCAAAAGAAATCCGCAAAGTTGCAGAAGGGCTTATTGCTTTGGCAGTAAAAGAAAAAGATAACTTCGAAGAAGTTAAAGTAACAGCTAAAGTTGCTCGTAAAGACAAAGATGGCAAGAGAGTAAAAGAAGTTGTAGATGGTAAGAAAGTTACTGTTTATGATGAAGTTGAAAAAACAATCAAAAAAGATATGCCTTCTAGATTACATGCAAGAAGAGAAATGTTAAAAGTTCTTTATCCAGTAGTTGAAGTAGAAGCTGGTAAAGCAAGAAAAGCAAAAGAAGTTGATTTGGTTGAAAAATTATTCACAGAAATCGCTCCAAAATATGAAAACCGTAACGGTGGTTACACAAGAATCGTAAAAATCGGTTTACGTAAAGGTGACGCTGCTATGGAAGTTCTTCTTGAACTTGTATAAGAGTAAACAATTAAGGGTTTCGCATTTGCGAAACCCTTTTTATTTATTGTCATTTGTTTAGCAACAGTTCTTTTCCAGAAATTCCTGGCTCTGTCATATTCACTGGATTTAGGATCTGGGTCAAATCATCTTCTGTAAGAAGCCCCTCTTTTAAAATTAGTTCTCGTACAGGTTCTCCTGTTTTTAATGCCTTTTTAGCAATATCTGCGGCCGCTTGGTACCCAACGTGTGGGCAGATGGCAGTGATGATACCTACGCTGTTTTCAACAAGGTAACGGCAACGAGTCTCATTGGCTGTAATACCGGACACGCAATTATCCACGAAAGTTCGTACCGCATATCCAAGAGTATCAATCGACTGGAAGAGACAGTAGAAGATAATAGGCTCAAACGCATTTAGTTCTAATTGCCCGGCTTCCGCGGCCATTGTAATTGTGACATCGTTCCCAATAATGTTAAAAGCAACTTGATTGACCACTTCTGGAATGACAGGATTTACTTTTCCTGGCATAATGGAAGAACCATTCTGTTTGGCGGGTAGATTGATTTCGGCAAAACCAGCTCGTGGTCCAGATGACATTAGACGCAGGTCATTGGCAATCTTAGATAAAGTAACAGCGCATGCTTTCACGGAACCAGAGACAGATACAAAAGAGTCTACGTTCTGTGTGGCATCAATGAGGTCAAATGCCTGTACAAAGTCCATTCCAGATACTTCGGAAAGGTTTGGTACAATTCTCTTCAAATAGGTTTCATCTGCATTCAAACCAGTACCAACAGCGGTTCCACCCATGTTTAGAGAACGCATTTCATCCATTGCTTTGTCGATACGGTTGATATCTCGGCGGATGGCGACGGAATAAGCATGAAATTCTTGTCCTAGACGAATGGGAACGGCGTCCTGCATTTGTGTACGACCCATCTTAATAACGTGATCGAATTCTTTCGATTTTTCAACCAATGCGTCGTAGAGTCGATAAAGTTCTTTCTTAAGATTTTTTAATAGTCGAAGTGCTGTCATTTTTCCTGCAGTAGGAATAACATCATTTGTAGATTGACCGTAATTGACATGGTCATTTGGGTGAACCACGGAATAGTCCCCCTTCTGTCCATTGAGAAGTTCAATGGCGCGGTTAGCGATTACTTCATTGGCATTCATATTGAGTGAAGTACCAGCTCCGCCTTGAATTGGGTCAACGATGAAGTGCTCGTGAAATTTTCCTTCTAGTATTTCATTGCAGGCAGTAACAATTGCATTTGCAATATTTTTATCTAAAAGACCTACTTCACAGTTAGTAATCGCAGCGGCTTTTTTTATGTAGGCCAACATGTTGATGATTTCCGGATGCATTGTAAGTCCAGTAATGTGAAAATTCTCTGCAGCGCGCAGTGTTTGTACCCCATAGTATACGTTTTCAGGAACATTTTTTGTTCCTAATGAATCTTTTTCCTTACGAAATGAATCTGTTTGCATATATCTTTCCTCCTAAAAACTACCTCTTTACTTGACATAAGTATAATTACGAGGTAGATTATAATCAAATATTTATTATATTATAAAAAATATAATTTTAAAGTTATATTTGGAGGGCGATAGAATGTTTCGTGGGATGGAATATGTGTATGCTGTTTACAAAGAAAAGAGTTTTTCAAAAGCTGCAGAAAAGCTGTTTATTTCGCAACCGTCTTTGAGTGCAAACGTGAAAAGAGAAGAAATGAGCATTGGCTATCCGATATTTGATCGAAGCACAAAGCCTCTTGGACTTACAGAACCAGGGAAGAAATATATCGAAACAGTTGAGAAGATATTGTTTATGCAACAGGAATTTGCAGAGTACATTGACGATTTGGGAGAACTAAAAAGGGGGGAATTGGTTCTTGGGGGAAGTAGTCTGTATTCCTCTTGGGTGTTGCCATCGCTTATGGGTAGATTTTCTCAAAAATATCCACAAGTACAGATGGAATTAATAGAGGAAACAACGGCCAGTTTATTAAAAATATTGCAAAGTGGAGAAGTAGATATTCTTTTGGATAATTGTGAACTGGAGGAAGAGATGTTTGAGCGACAGTTCTATAAAAAAGAGTATTTGATTTTGGCAGTGCCAAGACATTTTTCGGTCAATAATGATTTGAAAAAATTTCAGATAGATGTGGGAATGATTCGTGGTTTGAGTTTTTTGGAAGAAAGTGTTCCGGTTGTTGATTTGGGCGCATTTTCAAAAGAACCATTTATTTTATTGAAACCAGAAAATGACACTCGCATTCGTGCGATGGAATTGTGCAGACAACATAATTTTAGCCCGAACATTATTTTTGAATTAGATCAGCAAATGACGTCTTACAATATCACTTGTTCGGGCATGGGAATTTCATTTATTAGTAATACCTTGATATCAAAAGTTCCAGAGTCCACAGAGGTTGTGTATTATAAACTTCGTGGGGAACAAAGTTGTAGAAATCTTTATTTCTATTGGAAGAAAAATAATTATTTTAGCAAGATAATGCAAGCGTTCTTAAACATTGCAAAATAGTTTATTCATAATCAAATTCGTGCTTCACGAAAGCATTGATGATTTTGGTTGAATCGTAAGATTCGATGGGGTCTGTTACCTTCCCGTAATTCTTATGCATATGCCCGTGAATAAAATATTTTGGGGCATATTGCTCCATTAAATCTTTGAAAACTTGAAAACCTTTATGAGGAAGATCATCACCATCATTAATTTGGTAAGCCGGTGCGTGTGTTACTAAGATGTCAAATCCTTTTTTTCGGCGCAGTTTCCAACGCAATTTTTTGACTCGGGCGACCATTTTCTTTTCCGTATATTGGTGAGCATCCCCGGTGTATTCCATTGAACCACCAAGACCAAGGATGCGGATACCTTGATATTCGTAGATTTGATCTTCGATGCAAATACAACCTTCGGGTGGAATGTTTTTATATTTTTTATCGTGGTTTCCATGAACATAAAGCACTGGACAGCGGGCAAAAGTTGCAAGGAAGGAAAGATATCTTGGATCCAAATCACCACAAGAGATGATTAGATCAAAGTCATCTAATTTTCCGGACTCATAATGATCCCAGAGTGCCTTGCATTCCTCATCAGCGATTGCCAATATTTTCATAGAATCGGATTCCTTTCTTATAAATTACCCATGCGATTACGCTTCCAATGCATGCAGTAATAAATTGCGTGAGTGAAAAGTTCGCCTTAATTGTTGCAATCATTGGCTGCGGTAATTTTCCGCCAAAAACAGGCAAAATTGCATACCACACTGCTAACCACAAGAATAGTGCTTTAGTCACGCTTCCAATTAGCATTCCTATCTCAATAAATTTCTTTCTGAATAGCCAAACCGATAATACAATCAATTCATTTCCTATCATAATCACAGGCATCATGAGTGGGATTGCATTAATGATTGGAGTTGCACCAATGAAATATGCGACTACTGGAGTGACTAATGCAAGAAATGTTCCAGAAAAAATTCCGCAGTACAAAGTTGTAATTATTAGAATACAGTTTACCGCTGAACCTGTTAGATATACGGACAATCCTTTCATAGATTGAAATACAATACATAGGGCCAAGAGTAAGGCGGTAGTAGTTAATTGTTTGGTCGTAAATGTCTTTTTCATTTTGTAAGATACCTCGTGCTGTTTTTGTTTGTAATTATACTCTGTTTTTGCAGAAACAGCAACTAAAAAGGTTGATTTTTGGATGGTCTTTTGTTAGAGTATGTATGGAGTTAAGCAAAGGAGAAATAACGTGAGAGGAATATATACATCAGTTAACGAAATTAGAAAACACGTATTTGCAGAAATAGCAAAATTGTCATATGAATATCAAGAAGGGGACGAAATGCGCTTAGAGCAAATCCCGTACGATATTATTCAGGGTGAAGTGACAGGCTATCGAGATAGTGTGTTCTTGGAGCGCGCGATTGTAGAGGAACGTTTACGTCTTGCAATGGGTCTTCCATTACGCCCAACGTCAGAACATGCACCGGTATCAAAGGGAGCGGAAGAGTGTATTAAGCCAGAAAAGTATTATCAGCCACCATTGATTAACATTATTAAGTTTGCATGCCATAAGTGCCCAGATAATGTCATTAAGGTTACAGATGCTTGTCAAGGATGTTTGGCACAACCATGTGCTGAAGTTTGTCCGAAGGATGCAATTCGCATCCAAAATGGTCGTTCTATCATAGATGAGAGTAAATGTATCAAGTGCGGAAAATGTATTCAAGTATGTCCATATAAAGCAATCAATAGATTAGAGCGTCCATGTGCTAAAGCTTGTGGAATGAATGCGATTGGTTCGGATGAATTTGGAAGAGCTGAAATAGATCAAGATAAATGTGTGTCTTGTGGAATGTGTCTTGTTAACTGCCCGTTTGGAGCGATTGCAGATAAAGCACAGATTTTCCAATTGATTCAAGCAATCAAACGAAAAGAGCCAGTTTACGCCATTGTAGCACCTGCCATTGTTGGTCAATTTGGACCAAAACTTACAGCGAACAAGTTGCGTTCAGCATTTAAGGCGCTTGGTTTTGAGGACGCAATAGAGGTTGCGATTGGTGCGGACCTTTGTACGATTGAAGAGGCAAATGATTTTATCAATGAAGTGCCAGAAAAACTACCATTTATGGCGACATCTTGTTGTCCAGCTTGGTCAGTAATGGCAAAGAAATTGTTCCCAGAATATAGTGAATGTATCTCTATGGCATTGACACCGATGGTTCTTACAGGGCGATTGGTGAAAAAACAACATCCGGGATGCCGAGTGGCATTTATCGGACCATGTGCTGCTAAAAAGTTAGAGGCGAGCCGAAGAACCATTCGAAGCGATGTGGATTTTGTTCTTACATTTGAAGAATTGCAGGGAATGTTTGAGGCGAAGAACATAGATTTCGACCAATTGGAAGAAATGGATTCTATGCATGGCGCTAGTGGTGATGGAAGAGGTTTTGCAGTAAGCGGAGGAGTTGCCAGTGCAGTGGCTGCTTATATTAAAGAAAACTACCCAGACAAAGAAGTGAAGATTGCAACAGCAGAAGGCTTAACAGATTGTCGCAAACTTTTGACTCTTGCCAAAGCAGGTAAATACGATGGATATCTTTTGGAAGGTATGGCATGTCCAGGTGGGTGCATTGCAGGTGCAGGTACTATTCAGCCGATTGCAAAATCAGCTGCAGCAATTGCGAATGTGAAGAAGATTGCCACAACGGCTCATTCTTCAAAGAGTGACTACAAAGATTTGCTAGATATATTAGTGGAAAAATAGAATTTAAACATAAGAAAGGAGATGCAATTGAAGTGCATCTCCTTATTTTATTTCGATTCCCTGTTGCAAATATACAGGTATTGCACTGTCTATAAGTTCGTCTTTGGTTGGAATGTGGCCAATGACATTCTCTGCTAACCAATCCATATTTACAATTTCTTCTGGTGTCAAACTATAATTAGGGTCTGGTTGCGCAATTCCGTCTTGTGAATACAGAACTCCAGTGAATGGATTGAATTCTCCGCTCATCATCGTGGATTTCAAAAGGTCTATTAGACGCTTTGTACCAAGTGGAAGATTACGTGAACAGATAACATCAATAACCCCGGCTGACATTCCCCACCAATAGTTGATAGCTTTGTCTGTGGCAGCAGTGTCATAAGACCAAGAACCATCCATAATGGCATGGATTAATTTTTCGTAAAACATTCCCCAGTGCATCAAAGGCATTGCGAGATTTCTGAGTTTCCCGTTGTCCATGTAATAGATGCCAAAATAGCGTGTGTCTTCATCCGGAAAGACCATATCGCGGGAAGAAACGCAAGTAGAGCCAGTTTTTTCAATATTAGCCAACACATCATTCCCCTTAATAGAACGCCAATCCAAGTATACTTTTGCGCGCGGATTAATCATTTTCGCACCCAGAGCAAAAGCATTAATATCGGCAATCGTGCCGTAAATCGGATAGTCGGCAATATACGTAATCTTGTCGTTTTCTGCCATAGCTCCAGCGATGGCACCCATTAGGAATTTTGTTTTTTGTGTTCGTATATAGTAAGTTCGAATATAACGGTGCGATGTATTTACTGAGCAATTCAAGATGCGCACCGATGGATATTTGATGGCCGCCTTTACACTTGCCTGTGCAAAGGAAGGAGTAGTTGTGAAAATCAAGTTGCATCCGTCTTTGATTGCTTTTTGAATAGTTCGTGTTATGTTCTTAGTAGTCACGTTTTCATAACAAACCGTTTCTATTTCATTTGTAAAAGTTTGTTCCAAATGGAGACGGCCTAATTCATGACCATATGTCCAGGCAGAAGTGCTAGGAGTCTTTTCGTATATAAAAGCAACCTTTAATTTTTCGATACTGTATAAATGCAACTTGCTGAGTAGAGATTTCTTTTCCGTAGGGGCAAGTAAAAGTTCCACACCATCTTCTTTGCCAAGAAGATTAAATTCCTCCCAAGTTCTGGCAATCAATTCCGCTAATTCCTCTGCATATTTATCGCGTATAGTATTGTATCCATGTAGGTCGACAAAGGTTAAGAAGGCATCGCCAGTTGTAATGTCTGGATTTAAGTATTGCTTTTCATAAATGTTTTTAAAACGATAATAGAGAGAAGCAAAATCAAGACAATCATCTTCAGACCACACTTCGTTTGGAGCTTTTCCGATTAATTCTTGCAATTTTGCAAAACCACCTTCTTTTGAAAACCAAAGGTAGTTGATATGATTCAATACATAGAAGTCAAGAAATTCAAAATAGATTTTATTCTCTAAATCGTTTGTCCTTGGTGGAATTAATCGTATGACATAACCTTGAATGGAAACGGCACCATAGTATTTTAATACACTCACGCGCTTGTTCCCTTCTTCAACATAAAAACGGTTCATATATTCATATACCTTAATTGGATCTTGGATACCATCATTTTCTTGATGAATACTAAGATTAATCCATTTACTAGAAAATTCAGATCCTTTTTCTAATATTGGCATAAAGTTTCCAGCAAAAGCGTTGCTACGGCTATTGGTTTTTGTGCCTACAATTTGTTCGATTGGAATCTGCACCAAGCCGAGAGGAACTTCTGTGTATGTTCCCTTGGAAGGCAATATATCATCTAATACTTGCAACGTTGGTTTTTCTCCGCGAGAAAGACGCTGCTGATAATCTTTTTTTCCTAATTTGACTGCTTTTTCGTATTCTTGCGCTGGCATAACACACCTCCGTTTTATTAATAATATAGGATAAGTGAGAGCAGATTTCAACAGCAATAAATGAAATTGCGTAAAATTGAAAGAATGTTTTTGTACTTAGAGCGGAGTATTTAACTTGACAAAAAAAGCAGTATAAGGTAATATTTCGTTAGAAAATGAAAAGGCAGTGAAGAGAACGAGTAGCAGTTGAGGTACCGAACAGAAAGTAGCCGGAAGATGAGAGGCGCGCGGGAAACAGTTGTGAATACATCTTGGAGCTTTGTACCGAACGGGAAACCTAGTAGACTACAACGGAGTGGTGCACGTTATCGCACGAGAGTATTCTATGGATACTTATGGAGGCAAGCAGTGTGAACTGCGAGCGAATAAAGGTGGTAACACGAGTCGAACCCCTCGTCCTTTAAGTAAGGATGAGGGTTCTTTTTATGAAAAGGAGAAAGATATGGGAATTTATGAAGAATTGCAAGCAAGAGGATTGATTGCACAGGTAACAGACGAAGAATTAATTCGAGACTTAGTGAACAACGGAAAGGCTACATTTTACATCGGATTTGACCCAACAGCGGACAGTTTGCACGTAGGACACTTTATGGCACTTTGCCTTATGAAACGTTTGCAAATGGCAGGAAATAAGCCAATCGCATTAATCGGTGGTGGAACAGCTATGATCGGTGATCCATCGGGAAGAAGTGATATGCGTCAGATGATGACAAAAGAAACCATTGAACACAACTGCGAATGTTTCAAACAACAAATGAGCAAGTTCATTGATTTTTCAGAAGGCAAGGCATTGATGGTAAACAATGCAGATTGGTTGTTAGATTTGAATTATATTGATGTACTTCGCGAAGTAGGTGCGCACTTTAGTGTAAACCGTATGTTGTCAGCAGAATGCTACAAACAACGTATGGAAAAAGGACTTAGCTTCTTGGAATTCAACTACATGATTATGCAAAGTTACGACTACTATGCATTGTTCCAAAAATACGGATGTAACCTTCAATTTGGTGGAGATGACCAATGGAGCAATATGCTTGGTGGTACAGAGCTTATTCGCCGTAAGCTTGGAAAAGATGCAAGTGCTATGACAATTACATTGCTTCTCAACTCAGAAGGCAAGAAGATGGGGAAAACACAGTCTGGCGCGGTATGGCTTGATCCAAACAAGACAACACCATTCGAATTCTACCAATACTGGAGAAACGTAGGAGATGCAGATGTGCTAAAATGTATCCGTATGCTTACATTCTTGCCATTAGAAGAAATCGACAAGATGGATGCTTGGGAAGGTAGCCAATTAAATCAGGCAAAAGAGATTCTAGCATTTGAATTAACAAAGTTAGTTCACGGTGAAGAAGAAGCAGTGAAAGCGCAAGAAAGTGCGAGAGCATTGTTCTCAAGCGGTGCAGCAGCAAATATGCCAACATACGAAGTGACAGCAGAAGACCTTGTAGATGGTCAAATTGATATCTTGACATTGCTTCAAAAGAGTGGTCTTGTACCATCGAAATCAGAAGCAAGACGTGCAGTAGAGCAAGGTGGTGTTGCTGTAGATGGAGAAAAAGTAACAGATATTCGTATGGCATTTGCGGCAGCAGAGATTCCAGAAGAAGGATTTGTATTAAGAAGAGGAAAGAAAAATTTCCGAAAGGTAGTTGCAAAATAAAAGTATGATAAAACCATATATATTAACTGGGGAAATTGAACACGGGAAAGGTCTTGGGAGAACGGTTGGAATGCCAACTGCGAATCTCAAGATTGATGCCAACTGCATATTGCCAGAGCACGGCGTATATGCAACACGAATGGTTGTGGATGGAAAGGCCTATCATTCTGTAACGAATATAGGTACACGCCCGTCTGTGGATGGAGAGAGTCGTGTAACCATAGAGACCTTTGTGATTGATTTCGAAGGGGATATATATGGTGAGAATGTTCGATTGGAAGTGTACCAATATCTGCGTCCAATACAGAAGTTTCAAGGAATCGAGGAAGTCTGGGAACAGGTCAAAAAAGATGTTGAAAACGCAAAAAAATATCTTGACATGGTAGAACCAAAGTAATATAATGGAAAAGCTGAGAATAGAAGAAGCAGTTTGCACCAATGCCCCGGAGCGGACTGATTCCTATAGAAATGAAACAATGAATTGAGATTATTTAGGAGGAAAACCAATGAAAACTTACATGGCTAATCCAACAAAGATTGAAAGAAAATGGTATGTAGTTGATGCAGAAGGATGTACATTAGGACGTTTGTCATCTGAAATTGCAAAAGTTTTAAGAGGAAAGAATAAACCAGAATATACACCACACGTTGATACAGGTGATTACGTAATCGTAATCAACGCTGCAAAAGTGGTTGTTACAGGAAACAAAAAATTAGATCAAAAAATTTATTACAATCACTCTGATTATGTAGGTGGAATGAGAGAAACTACATTAAGAGAAATGATGGATAAGAAACCTGAAAGAGTAATTGAACTTGCTGTAAAAGGCATGCTTCCAAAAGGACCTTTGGGAAGAGAAATGTACAAAAAACTTCATGTATACGCTGGAGCAGAGCACGCACACGCAGCTCAAAAGCCAGAAGTATTAACATTCTAATTAGGTTAAAAGGAGGAAATAACAGTGTCTAAAGCAAAATTCTACGGAACAGGAAGAAGAAAAAAATCAATCGCAAGAGTATACTTAGTACCTGGAACAGGTAATATTACAATCAATAAAAGAAGCATGGACGAATACTTCGGATTAGAAACATTGAAAGTTGTTGTACGTCAACCATTGGTTGCTACAGAAACATTAGATAAATTTGACGTATTAGTAAATGTACGCGGTGGTGGATACACAGGACAAGCTGGTGCAATCCGTCACGGTATCTCAAGAGCTTTACTTCAAGCTGATGGAGATTTCAGACCAGTTCTTAAGAAAGCAGGATTCTTAACACGTGATCCACGTATGAAAGAACGTAAGAAATACGGTCTCAAAGCTGCTCGTAGAGCACCACAATTTTCAAAGAGATAGTTATATCTGCAAATTGCAGTATATGGAAGAAACCCAGAGTTTACTCATGGGTTTCTTTTTATATGCGGCAATTCATTGGATAACTGAGATGAGCGAAAAAGCTTGCTTTTGAGCTTATCTCAGTTATCGCAGATATAACGTAAGTAGTATAATTATTCTTATAGATTTTTCCTGCAATTTGAGTTATAATATTACCAACAATTTATAATTATTCAAGAGGTGCGAAAGGAAAGATACTATGTACAAAGGAAATGAAAAAATTACAATCTGTGAGCATCCATTAATCAAACACAAAATTACGATGCTACGTAAAATAGAAACGGGAACCAATGAATTTAGAGCCATTGTAGAAGAAATTGGTATGTTGATGGGCTATGAAGCATTGAGAGATTTAGAATTGGAAGATATCGAAGTAGAGACACCAATCGAGAAGGCAATGTGCCCAGTAATTGCAGGGAAGAAACCAGCGATTGTTCCAATCCTTCGAGCAGGACTTGGAATGGTAGGTGGACTTTTGAAATTGATGCCTGCAGCAAAAATCGGACACATCGGATTATATCGTGATGAAGAAACTCATGAACCACACGAATACTACTGCAAACTTCCAGCACCAATTGAACTTCGTAAAATCTTTGTGGTAGACCCAATGTTAGCAACGGGTGGTTCTGCTGTGGCAGCAATTGATTTTATCAAGCAACATGGTGGAAAAGATATCACATTTATGTGTGTAATTGCAGCTCCAGAAGGGCTAGAGAAATTGCAAAAAGCACACCCAGATATCAAAATCTTTGTGGGAAATCTTGACCGTGAATTAAATGAACGAGCATATATTTGCCCGGGATTAGGAGATGCGGGAGATCGTATTTTTGGAACAAAATAATAGTGTAACAAAAATGGAGCATATCAATTTGATATGCTCCAAAATTTTGCTTATCTTTATTCTTCAAACACATAATCCTTTCCAGGGAGAATTGCATTTAAGATGATACCAGCCAAGGCACCAATTGCAAGACCTGAAAGGCTGATTGTAACTTTTCCGATTGAGAAAGCAATTGCACCAGCAGTGCTATAGTTCACACCAATTGAAAGTACTAAGATTAAAGCTGCAATGATGACATTGCGTGATTTTGTGAAATCCACTTGTGTTTCCACGATATTACGTACTCCAACAGCAGAAATCATACCATAAAGGATTAATGAAATACCACCCACAGTTGCAGTTGGCATTGTCTGGATCACTGCAGAGAATTTTGGACAGAACGAGAAGATGATTGCAAAAATAGCTGCAAGTCTTACTACGAATGGGTCGTAAACTTTAGAAAGATTTAATACACCAGTGTTTTCTCCGTATGTTGTATTTGCAGGTGCTCCGAATAAAGAAGCAAGTGTTGTTGCAAGACCATCTCCTAAAAGCGTTCTGTGAAGGCCTGGGTCTTTAATATAGTTAATTCCTGTTGTAGAAGAGATGGCGGAAATGTCACCAACATGTTCTACAATAGTAGCTAAAGCGATTGGAACAATTGTGATAATTGATGTAATTAATAATGAAGCATCGAAGTTATCAAACAAAGCCAATACAGTCATTTCTTTTTGAATTGGGATTCCAATCCAAGGTGCAGATGCAACAGCAGAAAAATCAACGTCTCCCATACATACACCTACGATATAGGAAAATACTACGCCGATGAGGATAGGAACGATTTTAATCATACCTTTGCCCCAAATGTTACAAATGATAACTACGAGAATTGCTGCTAAAGCAACCCACCAGTTTGCTGAACAGTTATCGATTGCAGATTTTGAAAGAGTAAGTCCGATTGCGATAATGATTGGTCCTGTTACGATTGGCGGGAAGAATTTCATCACTTTTTTCGCTGAGAACAATTTTATCAATCCAGCGAGTAGTAAATACACTAAACCAGCACATGCTACACCGAAGCAAGCATAAGGGATTTTTTCTGGTTCTAATGTACCGTCAGGTAAACGTGTAATTGCCGCATAACCACCGAGGAATGCGAAAGATGATCCTAAGAATGCAGGAACTTTCATCTTTGTTAAAAGGTGGAACAATAAAGTCCCTAGACCTGCAAATAAAAGAGTAGTTGATACGTCCAAACCTGTAAGGAGTGGAACGAGTACGGTCGCTCCGAACATTGCAAACATATGTTGCAAGCCGAGAACGATTGTTTTTCCAGCACCCAATTCTTTTACATTATAGATGCCATCTGTTTTTGGATTGTTCATAATTTTTCTCCTTTAGAATAAATCTTTGAGTGTCATACACTAGACACCCTATTTACACAATAGTAACATAAAATCATTAGTACTTCAATTGTTATAAAAAATCCCTCAGGTAATTCCTGAGGGATTTAGATGTTTTGGTTTATTTTGCTTGTTCAAGAGCAAGTGTAATTGTTGTTGTATCACAAACTTCTGTAGGTCCGTAGTATTGAATAGCACCTGGATATACGAAACTTGTTTCAACAGCCCATTTTTCACGGTTTGCTTCAAAGAATTTGAATGGTGCACCATCTAATTCAACAAGCGCTTTTTTGATAACTGGTTTGTCTTCGCCATGTCTTCTTTCGATGTTCATCATCTTAGTGATTGGCATACCACCTGCAACCCATTCGCTTGCTGGATTTGAAAGGTTAGAAATCTTTGATAAGTAACCATTGTATCCGTATTGGATTAACATAAATGCGTTATATCCTAAAGAGTAGCAGTAGTCTGAATCAAAGTTTGAAGGGAAGGCACATCTTCCTTCATATCCTAAGAAGTGGTGAAGTGGATTAAACTTACCTGTGTATGTACCAGCTGCTTTTCTTGCTGCTAAGTTTTCTTTTACCATAGCAGAGAACAATTTTTCTGATTCAATCAAAGAAACTTGTACGTTTCCGTGTGGATCTCTTTCCAAGAATAATTGTTGTTGAATTGCTTCTGGAAGAATTGCAAATACTTCCATAGATTCTTTTGTAAGACCTGCTTCGATAAATGCATATTTTTCTGCCCATGTAGGAAGTTCGTTAAATGCATCTGCTTTACTTCCAGCAAGAAGTTCGTTGATTTCGTGAATCAATACTGAGAATTCAGGAACAAATTCAACAACACCTTCAGGGATAACAGCAACACCGAAGTTCATTCCGTTTGCAGCTCTCTTTTCTACAGAATCAGCGATGTAATCTGTAAGTTGTGCAAGAGACATTTTCTTTTCTGCAACTTCTTCAGAAATCAAACAAACGTTAGGTTGTGTTTGAAGTGCACATTCCAAAGCAACGTGAGAAGCAGAACGTCCCATTACTTTTACAAAGTGCCAATATTTTTTTGCTGAGTTAGCATCTCTACCAATATTACCAATGATTTCGCTGTATGTCTTTGTAGCTGTGTCAAAACCGAAAGAACATTCAATGTCTTCGTTCTTTAAGTCACCATCGATTGTCTTAGGACATCCGATTACTTGAACACCAGTGTTGTTAGCTGCAAAATATTCAGCAAGAACAGCTGCGTTTGTGTTAGAGTCGTCACCACCGATGATAACGATAGCTGTGATGCCGTGTTTCTTACAAACTTCTGCAACGATAGCAAATTGCTCTTTTGTTTCCAATTTAGTTCTTCCAGAACCGATGATATCGAATCCACCAGTGTTTCTGTATTGGTTGATGTACTCGTCATCAAAGATTAAATAGTCGTCTTCGATAAGACCGATAGGGCCATTCTTGAAACCATAAAGAACGTTTTCTTTATTAGTTGCTTTCAACGCATCATACAAACCACAGATAACATTATGTCCACCTGGAGCTTGTCCACCAGAAAGGATAACACCTACCACTTGCTTTTTAGCTTCAGATGTATTTGCACCCTTTTGGAAAGTGATTTCTTTTTTTCCATAAGTATTTGGGAAAAGTGCTTTGATTTTTTCTTGATCAGCTACACTTTGAGTCTCAGCACCTTCTTTTACACAAATATCTGCAATACCATTTCTAAGCATTCCAGGAAGCTTTGGTGCGTACTCGTATCTAGCTTTTTGTAATGATGAAATTTTCATAACAATATCTCCTTTGTCAAATTTATACGGTCTAATTTTAATATATTTTCTTCGTAAAGTAAACTCATTTCTAGTAAAAATAGGAAATAAAAAACATCTGCGAAAATGAATTCGCAGATGTTTTATGTAATTTGATTAATACATCATTGTTGGAGCTGCCGAACCTGTGATTTCTGCCATACTCATACCGCTAATTAAAGCGATAATAAAAACGATTAAGAAGAAAATAACAGCAATTACTGCTACTACGAGCCAAGCGCACCAAAATGATCTTGCGTAGTTCCTGCGGTTCAAGTTCCCTTTCGAGAATGAGAAGATGATAAGGAAGATAAAACCAACTACTGGAACTGAGAACAAAAAGTTCAACCAGAAATAAGACCATGGTCCCATCAACTGATATTGAGAAGGGATATCTTCTTCTGAGAATTTCTTTTTCTCTTGTGGTTGAGCAGGAGCTGGTGCAACCGTTGGTTGTGGTACTGGCTGTGGAGTTGGTTGAACAACTGGTTCTGGTTCAACAGCAACTTGTGGTTCTGCTTCGACAGCTGTTCCGCATACAGGACAGAACTTAGCGTCTTCTGATAACATAGTTTCACATTTCTTGCAAATCATAACTTTTCCCTCGCTTTTCTTATTTATTTTTGTTTTGCAATAATACGTTCAATAGATGATGGGTTACTCTTCATACGTACGAAATTGATTAAGAAAAAAATCAATGCAATTTCGTTAAAGAATATCGTGAAAATTAACATACCAACACTGCCACAACGGTCAGCAGCAAAGTGGAAGTTGCGGTCGATAGTGTCTAAATAAAATGGAATCTTTTTTGCTGCTATGAGAGAAATGATTCCAATGGCGAGGAACATTCCATATATTATACTATAGAAGAAAAACATTATACCCATAGCAGGTTCCTCTATGAGAGCAATCAATCCGAACAGTCCAAACATACCAATAAATAGCGCACCAAGGATGGTGAAGACAATTCCGGAAATAGTCCAGGCTTTTTTCTCCCAACGTAGCAGTCTTCTGGTGTTTTCAATAAATTCTTTTTCGCTGTCAGATAACGCTTCCACGGTTACCGGTACAACTGGAGTTTCAACAATATTTGGTTGTAAAGCAGGAACCTCAGTGAGTGCCCCGCAATTGGTACAAAAACGAGCCCCTTCTTTGATAGGTGCTCCACATTTTTCACAAAACATAATGGAATTCCCCCTTGTTTGAGTTTATACAATAATTATATGGGAAAAAACGACAAAAAACAACATATTTCTTGAGATAAAAAAACAGACCGCAAAACTGCGGTCTGCTCACGTTCATATGTAATTATTAGAGTGGAATACCACTTGACAATGTACCTTTTTTAGCTTCGTATTCTTCGTCGCTCATCTTTAATACTTCAATACCTAAGATGATACCTTTTACAACGTTGATAATTCCGACGATTCCACAAGAAACGAAAGCAAGAACGATACGTAAGATACCTGTTTTTGCTTGACCTTGCATAAAACAAGGAACGCCGTAACTGTTAAAAATAATACACATAACACCAAATAAAACTTTGTTATCCATAAGAAAACCTCCTCGTGTTCTTTTATTTATATCAATATGATAAAGCAATAAAGTAAAAAAGTCAACATCGATAAATAGAAAAATTTTTAAAGTCCCCCGAAATGCCGTTTCCCGTATTTTGACGCCTAGCGACTGCTAGGTGGGTGTCCGCATCTGCTTTTTTGCCGTCCACAAATAAGAGGCATGACATATTACAGAGATGTAGGACTCCCGTCAAAAAAATTGTAGGTTCAAAATATCAGGAGTGTCGCACATTCCAGGTTCTAACTATAGTATATGCAAGAATTACTAGAATTTCAATGTCTACTTTTTCCAATGAGGAAGAAAAAATGAATAAGGAGGAATCGTATTGACAAAGGATGGAAAGTGGATTAAAATATTAGAATAAGTGACGAACAAAAAGCACCTAGAACGGACAAATTTAGGGGCGAAAATAAGTGAACTGGAGGAAGAGTCAATGTCAAAAAAATCAAACAAACCACATTATCTTACAATCCCAAGAATTTCTTGTGTGATTCTATCAATTGTAATGGTAGCGTTACAGTTCTTACCATTTTGGGAAATCCAAGGTAAAACATATTCTATTTCGGATTTAGTATGGTTTATTTATAAGTATCCAGAATTTAATGGATTTTTAAAAGGATTGAATCCAACTAACAGCGTAAATCAAGCAGTAGTAGTACCACTTTTTGTGTTGATTTCATGCATCGCAACATTCTTAGCAGTGTTTATGTCTAAGACAAAAGGATATATAATCGCACCACTTTGCTGTTTCGTGATTACAGTAGGCGGATACTTAATCAAAGCAGAGTTAAGAGCAGGAAACTTATGGTTCTTACATTTGATCCCAGCAGTAGTTATGGGTGTGTTAGCTGTTTTAGATTTCTTGAAAGTATTTGATAAGAAAGAAGCGTAATTATTACATATAAAGAAGTTTGCAATGTTCTTGCAAACTTCTTTTTTGTTTCAAAATTTATATAAAAATAGTTGACTTTATAAAAGAATTAAGTTATTATAAGGAAGTCGTTTGAAACACGCTGTGTTTTAAATACGCGGATGTGGCGGAATGGCAGACGCACAAGACTCAAAATCTTGCGGGGGCGACCTCGTGTGGGTTCAAGTCCCACCATCCGCATCAAACCCAAAAGAACCTAGATAATTATCTAGGTTCTTTTTATTTTGCACCCCACCATCCGTATTTAATCATTTCTATTGCCCAACAAAACCATATAAGATACAATAGCACTATAGTAAACGGAGGTGCACTATGTATTATAAGCAATATGGAAATACAGATATGATGGTTTCTGCTATCGGTCTTGGGACAATGAGATATGATAACGAAGACATCAAGGCGGGTAGACTCTCGAAATGCGCCGAGATTCCATTGTACGCATTAGAAAAAGGAATTAATTATTGGGATACAGCTCCATTTTATTGTGACGACAAGAGTGAAATTGTAACGGGAATTGCCTTGTCTCAGGTGAAAAGAAGTGATGTGTATGTAACATCCAAAGTAAACTTTAATACCTTGGGAACGACCAATCCGACGAGAGATGATTTTCGCAGAAGATTAGAGACTTCCTTAGAACGGTTACAAACAGATTACATCGACTTTTATCATATGTGGTGTATGTTGAATTTAGATTCATGGGAAAAACATATGGAAGTTCTATATCACTTTTTTGAAGAGGCTAAATCGGAAGGATTGATTCGAAATATTGTGTTTTCTTCGCATATGCAGGGAAATGATATTGAAACAGTGGTAGACACCGGTAAGTTCAAAGGAATGTTGATTGGTTATAATGCGTTGAATTATCGTTTTAGACAAAGCGGTATTGAGGCGGCTCATGCAAATGGGATGGGCGTGGTTGTAATGAATCCGCTAGGAGGTGGTATGATTCCACAGAATCCTGAGGCGTTTCAATATTTGACAGAAGGAACGGATCTAACAGTGCCACAAGCGGCCCTTCGTTTTGTTGCATCGCACAAAGAAATCACGATTACCCTTGCAGGATGTACTACAAAGGAGCATATTGATGATACGGTGAAGGCCGTTGAAAATTTAGAAGAAATGCCAGCCAAAGAGGTTGTGAAGAAATATGAAAGTAAGGGAATTTCTTTGAACAATTTGTGCACGGGATGTGGATATTGTGTAAAGGGATGCCCAAAAGGGATTGCAATTCCGAAGTTTATGGATGCTTATAATCAGTACATTCTTACGGACAAGAAGGAAGAAATTTCAGATAGACTACGTATGCACTGGAGTCTAAAGAAAACATTGGCAGGTGAGTGTATCGCATGTGGTAAGTGCGAGAAGGCATGTACCCAGCACTTGCCGATTATAGAACGTTTAAAAGAGATTAGTACTCTTTAAAAGGAGCTTAAGGTGAAAAAGAAAAAAGTAATTTTAATAAGTCTTATCTTAATACTTGCAGCGACGATGTGTTTTCATCTTTACTTATTTAATAATGAATACCAATCATACAAGCTGATGTATGAAAAAGGAAAGGTAACAGGAACCACATTTCTAGACTGTGAACATACGAGAGAATTTCCACTAGATTATAGTAGTTCGATGGCTACAAGAGAACCAGTGGCAGTTAGCTCGGAAAAATTAAAAGAGATACATCCAACCGTTTTATCGTATATGTTCTGTTGTGGACATATCCAAGAAAAGCTTGGAGTGTGGGTGTTGCAAGAATCAATCATCGTAGTTCCGCTAATCGTAGTTTTGTGCCTGGTTATCGGGGGAAAGAAAAAACAGAGTGGACTCTAGACAAAAGAGGAAAGTTCTAGTAAAATAGACATAATATTCAAAAGAAGATAGAAAATAGGAAAGGAAGAACAGGAAGATGAGTAATCTTACAGAAATCAGATGGCATGGCCGCGGTGGTCAAGGTGCCAAAACAGCTGCGTTACTTTTGGCAGATGTAGCTTTCCAAACAGGAAAATATGTACAAGGTTTTCCGGAATATGGTCCAGAGCGTATGGGCGCTCCAATTACAGCATATAACCGTATCAGCGATAAGCAGATTCGCGTACATTCAAATATTTACGATCCACAATATGTAGTCGTAGTAGACGAATCACTTTTGGAAACAGTAGATGTGACAAAAGGTTTGAAAAAAGATGGTGCGATTTTGATTAATACACAGCGCACAAAAGAGGAAATTATTCCACATCTAAAAGGATATGAAGGAAAAGTATATATTATCGATGCTCATAAAGTATCGATGGCAACTATGGGAAAATATTTCCCGAACACACCACTTCTTGCAGCAATTGTAAAAGTGGCGGACATTATGGATGAAGAGACATTCCTTCGCGAGATGGAGAGTTCTTTCAAACACAAATTTGCCAGCAAGCCAGAAGTAATTGAAGGAAATATGGCTGCACTTAAGATGGCAATGCAGGAGGTGCAATAATGGCAACAGATATCACAAAATTAGGCGTTAAAACAAAATGGCAAGATTTGACAGAAGGTATGATCGTTGTTGGTTCAGGCACATCCAAAGATTTTACAACAGGCGAATGGTCTTCTGTAAAGCCAGTATTTATCGAAGACAAATGTAAACAATGTTTATTGTGCACACCAGTATGTCCAGATAGCTGTGTTCCAGTGAAAGATATGAAACGTGGTGAGTTTGATTATGCACACTGCAAAGGTTGCGGTATCTGTGTAAAAGCATGCCCATTTGGTGCAATTACAATGGAAGGGGTGAAGTAATATGGGAAAAAGAGAACGTTTATCAGGAAATGAAGCGGTAGCGATTGCACTTCGTCAAATCAATCCGGACGTGTTCCCAGCATTTCCTATTACACCATCCACAGAGATTCCACAATATTTTTCATCTTTTGTGGCGAATGGACAAGTGGACACAGAGTTCATTCCTGTAGAAAGTGAGCACAGTTCAATGAGTGCAACAATCGGTGCTTCTGCAGCAGGTGCGAGAGCTTTAACAGCAACATCATCATGTGGTCTTGCTTATATGTGGGAAGAATTATACATAGCAGCATCGAATCGATTGCCACTTGCATTGGCATTGGTTAACCGTGCACTTTCTGGTCCGATTAATATCAACTGTGACCATTCAGATAGTATGGGTGCAAGAGATGCTGGTTGGATTCAAATTTATGCAGAAAACAATCAAGAAGCATACGACAATATGGTACAGGCGTTCCGTATTTCAGAGCACAAAGACGTGCGTCTTCCAATTATGATTTGTCAAGATGGTTTCATCACAAGTCATGCGGTTGAAAATATCGAATTGTTGGACGACAAAGAAGTAAAAGATTTCGTGGGTGAATATGAACCGGAAAACTATTTATTAAACACAAAAGAAACGATGGCAGTTGGACCTTATGCAATTTCTGATTATTATATGGAAGCAAAGCGTAACCAAGCCGAAGGTATGAAAAACGCAGTTGCAGTTGTCAAAGACATTGCAAAAGAATTTGCTACTATTTCAGGTAGAGAATACGGTCTTTTCGAAGAATACTGTATGGAAGATGCTGAGAGAGCAGTTGTAATTATCGGTTCTGCAGCAGGAACAACAAAAGATGCTGTAGATGCACTTCGTGCAAAGGGAGAAAAAGTCGGACTTATCAAGATTCGTCTTTATCGTCCATTCCCAGCGGAAGAATTGGCAGAAGCATTAAAGAATGTGAAAGCGGTTGCGATTATGGATCGTGCAGAAGGCTATACAAACCACGGTGGTCCATTAGGCGCAGACGTAATGTCAGCATTGTATCGTGCAAAGGCAGATGCTTTGGCAGTGAATTACATCTATGGTCTTGGCGGACGTGACGTTCGCGTAGAAGATATGGAAGGTGTATATGAAGTATTGAAACAAATCATAGAAGATGGCGATGCAGGTGAAACTTATCGTTATCTTGGTGTGAGAGAATAAGGAGGAGACGGATATGGCTTACAATTTTAAAGAGACAATGAATAAACCGGAACGTCTTGCTCCGGGGCACAGAATGTGTGCGGGCTGCGGTGGAACAATCGCAGTAAGAAATGTACTTCGTGGACTTCACGAAGGCGACAAAGCAGTTATCGGAAATGCGACAGGATGTTTGGAAGTATCCACATTTACATATCCATATACTGCATGGGAAGATAGCTACATCCACAACGCATTTGAAAATGCTGGTGCAACTATGAGTGGTGTGGAAGGTGCTTACAATGCTCTTAGGAGAAAAGGCAAATTAGATGACACATATAAGTTCATCACTTTCGGTGGAGATGGTGGAACTTACGACATCGGTTTCCAATCTTTATCAGGAGCAATGGAACGTAACCACGATATGGTTTATGTATGCTATGATAACGGTGCTTATATGAACACAGGTATTCAACGTTCATCTGCAACACCAATGTATGCAGACACTACAACAACACCAGTAGGAAGCCAGAGCAATGGTAAACCACAGAATCGTAAGGATTTGGCTGCTGTGATTGCAGCGCACGATGTTCCATATGTAGCGCAGACAACATTCACATCGAACTTTAAAGATTTACATACGAAATCAGAAAAAGCAATCTATACACCAGGTGCAGCATTCCTTAATATTATGGCTCCATGCCCACGTGGTTGGAGATATAATACACCAGACATTATGGAAATCTGTAAATTGGGTGTAGAGACATGTTATTGGCCATTGTTTGAAGTGGTAGAAGGAAAATGGATCCTCAACTATGAGCCGAAGAAGAAACTTCCAATCGAAGAATTCTTAAGCAAACAAGGAAGATTCAAACACTTATTCAAAAAGGGAAATGAACACCTCATCGAAGCATTCCAAAATGAAGTGGATAGAAGATGGGAAGAATTGTTATTCAGATGTTCAAAATAATAAAAAAACAAGAGACAATCGAAATTATCGATTGTCTCTTATTTTTTTGCATTGAGACGTGATGCCAACTCCACTAGCATTACCAAATCCTCAGGCGACAGTTGAGTAGCATAAGATACGAGTTTTTGAATCATCTGCGGTTCGGCTATATTCCCATCAAAGAACTCCTTTGGGGTTACGCCAAGGTATTCGCAAATATATAGGAATTCAGACATAGACGGTAGTGCCTTACCGGACGAAATACTCTGCACATAACTTTTACTGTGTCCTAAATCCAAACTCATTTTATATTCAGAAATTCCTTGATTTGTGCGAAGTTGGGAAATACGATCTCGGATAAATTGAACATCCATGTATATTCACCTCGCTTGCCTTTACATACTAGTATATACCGAAACAATCGGTGCAAATCACGAAATAATAAGTAATTTATGTTGACAAATACCGATATAAGCGGTACAATGTGAGTCACAATAAAGCAGACAATTGTTTAGAGAACTTAGTGCAAAGGAGAAGCAACATCATGGACCAGGCAGGAAGTAATCTTTTAATCGCATGTGGTTTTCTTTTTTTTACCCTTTTATTGCTAGTGAATGTTTTGATAAAATTTCAAGATTTCAGGAGTGAGTTAAGAGTACTAAAGATTGAAATCAGCAGAACAACTGGAAGGGAAAGAAAGTATTGGAAGCGGCAAATGTGGAAGTTGTGGGCATCACTACTTCCGTTTATCAAATATTAGAGTGTCGAAAAGATTTTTGGAAAGTAATCATATTTCGACACTATTTGTCATTCGACCTGAATATAATTATTATCGCGTATTCTGTGTGACTTTCCAAAGGAGGGATATCCTATGCACCCAAAATTGAATAAAGTGTTGAGAATCTGTTCTACTTGCATTGTGTTTACTATGGTTATTCTCGCAACGTTACTATATGGCACGCGGTGGATTGGTTTGGAACCATACACGGTGCTTTCTCCGTCTATGGAGCCAAAATATCCTACAGGATCCTTAATCTACGTTGTTGACGTCAATCCGAAAGATTTGAAGGTGAAGGATGTTATCACTTTTAAATTGACAAATAGTACTACGGCAACACATCGAATCATAGAGATTGTAAATGAGAAGGGAGTCACTGCATACCGTACTAAGGGTGACAATAATAATACGCCAGATGGAGCATTGGTTTCATCAGATGCGGTGATTGGTAAGACAGTGTTCTGTATTCCGCTACTCGGATATTTTGCCCAGTACATACAGACAAAGACGGGAAATATTGTGGTCATTTGTTTTGGAGTGGCATTCATTCTGTTTGTAGTGGTTGTAGATATACTTACAGAAAATAGAGGAAACAAAAATAAAAAAGAAAAAGGAGATGTAAGGGATGAGGAGAGTTAAACCTTATGTAGTTGCGCTAAGTGCAATTGCACTCGTGGCGATGTCAATTTTCGGAACTGTAGCGTATTTGAAAGACAGTACTGCTGTTAAAAATACATTTACAGTTGGAAAAGTTGACATTCGTCTGGACGAAGCCATTGTAGATGAAAATGGTGCGTCTGTAGGTGATTTGAACCAAGACGGCAAAGAGGATCGAACAGAAGTTGGAAACCAATATCATTTGATTCCTGGAAAAAGCTATGTGAAAGACCCAACAATCACACTTGAAAAAGGTAGCGATGATTCGTATGTTCGTATGCTAGTTACTGTGAATTGCTATGATGAACTTACGGCAATCTTTGGAAGCCCATTCTTGCCACAATATTTTGTGGATGGTTGGGATAACAACGTATGGGTAGCAACTAACGTGGTTGCGGAAGATGATGCAGCGAATACGGCAACTTACGAGTTCCGTTATTACAAGACAGTGAATGCAAAAGATGCAGAGATCAAGTTAGAGCCACTCTTTACAAAGATTCAAGCACCAACTTCTTTGACAGGAGAGCAACTTGCAACCATTGCAGGACTTGAAATTGTGGTCGAAGGTCACGCCATTCAAGAAACTGGATTTGCAAATGCGGATGAAGCATGGAGCAATTTCACTAAATAATAAATAAAAATCTAATATGAAAGGGGAAGACAAAATGAAAAGAACAAAAAGAAGTATTTTCAAAGTAGTATTGATGTCTCTTGCGACATGCCTTATGGCATTTACAATCATTGGCGGAACGGTAGCTTGGCTTATGACTAAGACGGATTCTGTAGTCAATGTGTTTACATACGGAGATATCAATATCACCTTGAAAGAGACAACTGGAGAAAACTACAAGATGGTTCCAGGTAACACAATTGCAAAAGATCCAAAAATCACAGTGCTTAAAGATAGCGAAGATAGTTATCTGTTTGTAAAAATTGAGGAATCTACGGATGCAAAACTCAGCGACTACATTGAGTACACATTAGCAAATGGCTGGACAGCGCTTGATGGTGTTGCAGGTGTTTACTACCGCGAAGTAGCAACAAGTGATGCGGATCAAGTATTTAGTGTTCTACAAGATGACCAAGTAAAAGTAAAAGGTAGTGTTACAAAAGAGATGCTCAATACATTGACAGAAGCAACTTATCCAAAATTATCTTTTACAGCTTATGCAGTGCAAAGAGATGCTGATATCAGTGAAATCAACAGCGCAGCAAAAGCATGGGCACTTGTAAATCAATAAAATTAAAAAAGACATATTAAGGAGGCAGAAAAATGACAAAATTTAAGAAAGTGCTTTTAGCAAGCACAGCAGCAGTTATGACAGCAGCCCTTGCTATTGGAGGAACAATGGCATATTTAACATCAGAAGATAGCGATGTAAACGTAATGACATTGGGAAATGTTAAGATTGCACAACATGAATTTGAGCGTGCAACAGATGAAAATGGTGCATACACAACTATCGATGTGGATGGTATTAAAAGTTATGAACTTAAAGAGTTCACACAGGCGAAACCATTATATCCGTTCGTAGGTGCGGTAAATCAAGGATATGACTCTATTCCAGTTCGCCTTGCACAACTCGGACATAATAGTAGAGGTGGAATGGATGTATTCCCAGCGAAGAATGTGCAAGACAAATTTGTTGTCGTAGAAAACACAGGAAAATCAGATGCATACGTACGTACAATCGTTGCTTTTGAGGCTGGAAGTGTTGTTGAAGAAGATTGGTATAAAATTGTTAGTTATTCATATCATTCCGCTTGGAAACAGACACAAGATTGGTTTGTTACAGAAATTAATGGAAATAATTATTACTTAGCTGAATTTGTTTACAATGGTTATGAAGATATTCAACATCCAAACGGCGTTTTAACACCTGGAGATTATACTTACAACAGTTTGGCACAAGTTTATATGTTCGATACAGCAACAAATGAGGATGTCGAGGCACTTGATGGAAACAAGAATGGTGCATTTGATATTTTAGTCCTTTCTCAAGCAGTGCAAACAAATGGTTTTGATAATGCTAAAACTGCACTAGATACAGCTTTTGGTGGCTTCGATGCTACAAATGTTAAAGAATGGTTTGGTGAAACAACAATTCCAGCAGTAGTTAACGACGCAGATGGTCTTGTTGAAGCATTGGAAAATGGTCAGGATGTTGTTTTGACAAAGAATGTTAAAATTGACCCTGCAAGCATGAGCAATGCTTATGGTAAAACAGGTATTAATGTTAAAAATGGTCAAACAATTGATGGTGCGGGAAACATTCTTGATATCAAGGGAGCAGGCGGCACTTGGGATTCAGGAATCAACACTACAGGTGGTCTTATCAAAGACATTACAGTGACAGGCTCTTTCAGAGGAATCTTTATCAATCATAATAGTACACATTCAGAAAGAGTTATTCTTAAAAATGTAGTGATTAAGGGAACAACTTATACAATTAGTTGTGACAAAGGAACTAATCAAGGTTTAACAGCTACGAATTCTACATTCAAAGGTTGGACCAGTTACGCTAAGACATTAGGTGATGCTGAATTTATCGATTGTAGCTTTGGAGCTGGAAATGGATATAGCTTCTGCCGTCCATATGCACCTACAACATTCGTAGGTTGCGACTTTGAAGCAGGATATAAAATGGATCCAGTAGCTGCTGTTACATTTGAAAATTGTACAATTGATGGTGTGGCTCTTACAGCAAGCAATCTTTCAACACTTGTAACAAGCAATATTCAAAATGCAACAGTAAAATAGTCTAGTTTGTTTTTATGACCCAAGGAGGAATAAGACATGACAAAGTTTAAGAAAGTGGTTTTAGCAAGCGCAGCAACTGTTATGACAGTCGCTCTTGCTATCGGAGGAACAATGGCATATTTAACATCCAATGATAGTGATGTTAATGTAATGACATTGGGGAATGTAAAAATAGAGCAGTTGGAATATCAACGTGCAGAAGGCGTTGCGTATAATGCAGGCGAATCTGGTAAGGGAAACGGTATTAAAGAAGGCGATCTTGTACCATTTGTTAATAAGCAAGCCCTCTATCCAGCTGTTCCAGCAGATGATACTGCTTATACAGCAGAAGCAACAGATTTGTTCTACTGGGGTGACTATGTATATTCTGGCACTGCAGGTAATGGTCTGTGGAATGATGACAAACTTAGCAATGTAATGGATAAAATGGTATTTGTTAAAAATACAGGAAAATCAGATGCATATACACGTACTTTAATTGCTTTTGAATGTCCAGAAGGCACGGAATATAGCCAAGGTCCTGATAAAGAATTTATGATGAATACCAATGGTTCTCAAACTGTGTATACTTGGGAAAACCTTGGTTATATCGCTGTAGATGGAACACGCTATTTTGTAATGGAAGCTACCTATCTCAAGGCGCTTAATCCAGGCAATACTGCACATCCTTCATTGCTTCAGGTTGTGATGACACATAACGCAACCAACGAAGATATGGAACTTCTTGGCGATACATATGAGATTCTTGTTCTTTCTCAAGCAGTTCAAACAAAAGGATTTGATAACGCAGCTACTGCTCTAGAAACTGCTTTTCCAAAGGGAGAAGACAATAAAAATGTAGCTGATTGGTTTGGTGGCGTATTGGCTGAACACAGCGTAGATGAATGGGATGGTACAGCAGATACATCTTGGTATAACGATACAGATACAGAATTTGTAATCAAATCAGCAGAACAATTAGCTGGCTTTGCAAAACTTGTTGATGAAGGAAATAATTTTGCAGGAAAAACCATTAAATTGAGTAAAAACGTAAATCTTGAAGGTACATTATTTGATCCTATCGGAGATGCAGGTAAAGATATGATGTTTAGCGGTACTTTCGATGGACAAAATCACACGATTTCGGGCTTAACACAAAGAGGCTGGGATCAAAATATTGAAGATGGACTTGGATTGTTTGCTTATCTTGATGATGCGACAATCAAGAATCTCAATATCGATAAAAGTGATATCATTATGGAATTCTGCAGTATGGGAAATGTAGCAGCGTATGCAATGGGTGATTGCGTATTTGAAAATATCAGCATTACAAATTCTCAAATTTCTGATTACCAATCTTATGTTGGTGGTTTTGTAGGCTGGGCTTCAGGAAATCAAAGATATATTAATTGTGATATCGATGAGACAAACATAGTAGAAGCTATTTGGTGTTCATGCGACTGCCCAGCAGGAGGAATGATTGGTGGTACAGGTGCTAGTGGAACATATTACTTGGAAGATTGTGATGTAGCATGCGTTATGGATGTATATAACGATGTGTGCTATGCTTACCAATGGTATGCATACCGTTATGCAGGTATGATTGTAGGTTGGAGCAATAAAACGGAAATAGTGAATGGTACAACATATGCGGTAGCTCCACATGTAACAACAGTGAACTGTACAGTGACATATGGAGATTGGGCAAATTATACATATTGTCAGTTTGCTTCTGTCGGAGGTAAGTTTGTACGTGAACAAGGCGCTGAAAATACAAATGCGTATTGGAATGGAAAAACATGGACAACTGCAACAGACGCAAATGGTAATGTAGTAGTGGATTCTGCTCATACACACAATGATGGTGAAGCACATCATGAAGAACTTGTATTTGATCAACTTTTTGGTGGAAAAACAGGTACTTATGGAACTGCAACACATGACGGAGTAACAGTTATTTACAATAACAAATAATATTTCTATCACCCAACTCTTCGGAGTTGGGCGATAAGCAAAGGGCATAAGGAATTTCTTTGTGCTCTTTGCTTGTTGATAAGGAAAGAGGAGGCGAAACTTTGAAAAAAGGAAAAGTTCTAAGACGAATTGCGATGTTTGTGTCCGTTGTGGCGCTCTTGGCATCTACCGTAAATACCACATATGGTTATATTGTTACATCTGCAGGTCCGTTGGTGAACATTTTCAAGCCACAGGATGTAAAGGTAAGCGGGTTGGCACTGGAGAAGAAGGTGGAGCATCCACTTGGTTTAGAGTATAAGATTCCAGATAATATCAGTTTTGATTTTAAAATTGAGTTGGGAGAATATTATGCCAATACCAATATGCAGACCACGGAAGGTCAGATAAAAACGGATGAGAAGGGGAACCTAACAGTTGCTGTCAAGCCGGGGAGAGTGCTTGGTATTGAGGGATTGGATGAAGGAACCGTCGTTAAGGTCACTGAAGAAAACACCAATCATATGGGCTTTACTGTTAAAGGCGATGCAACACAGACAGTGACAGCGGGAGCTGATGGAAATGTAGAAGTATCCTTCACCAATATCTATACACCAGCCAGTGTAACCCTAGAGAATGTCATTGTAAAAGGTACCAAGGTATTGGAAGGTCGTGACTGGAAAAAAGGCGACACCTTTACTTTTAAGCTAGAGCAACAAGTTGGCGACAAGTGGAATGAGTTGGGGAAGAAAACCATTACATACGATGCTGATAAGAAAGATTACAATATTTTCGAATTCACAGACCTTGTTAGAAATATCAGTTTTGACAAGGTGGGCACTTATGAGTTCCGTATGAGTGAAGTGGTTGGCTCACTTGAAAATGTGGATTACGATAAGTCAGTCAATCGCTTTACTATCAAAGTGACAGATATAGATATGGATGGTCAATTAGAAGTGAATGAAATCACTGGTTATGGTAATTCTAAAGTGACAAAAAAGGATGATAAGCATACAGTTATGATTACATTCAACAATAAGTTCGTTCCACCAGTGATTCCAGACCCGAATCCAATTACTGTGCCAATTCGCATCGAAAAGACGATTGAGAATACGGGTGATATCAAACTTGGTACAGAAGGATTTGAAATCGTCTTAGAAAATATGACTACAGGTGAGTTGTTAGCAACTACGACGAAGTCAGACGGTAGTGCAATGTTTGAATTAACATTTACGAAGGATGACATTGACAAGGAATACCATTATAAAGTCTATGAAACGCATGCCGGCAAAAAGGGTATGACCTACGATGATACCGAATATGATGTTGTGATTACAATTAAACTCAATGAGGACAATAAACTAGTTGCCTCTATCAATGGTTTCGCAGCAGATAGTTTCCTTGCATCATTCCATAATGTATATAAGATGAATCAAAGTACAGGACCTGCAACCGGAGACGTTGCTTCCATATCCTACGGATTTGTAATGATGATTGTCAGCGCAGCAACATTAATTGCACTTTTAATTACAGACAGAGAGAAAAAAGAAGAAATAAAGGAATAATATGAATTAGGCGAGATTTCAAGTGGAAATCTCGCCTAAAAAAATCTAAAAAACAAAAAAACCTTTAAAATAAAGGATTTATTTGTTTACAAACCTTTAAAATAATGGTTTAATGATGGTGAGAGGTGATTATAATGAAAGAAAGAATGTTTATAATATCCGATTATGCAACTGGAAAGAATGTGAAAAAGGTACGCAAAGAACTTGGGCTTACGCAGAAAGAATTTGCTCAATTGGTTAATAGTTCGCAATCTACAATTGAAAGGTGGGAAACCAGCGAAGAAAATATCACAGGTCCGCTTGTTTTATTGCTAAGATTTTTAGAAAAATATCCAGAGTATGTAAAAGAAATAAGAATTCCGAAAAAAGTATTTCCAATGAGATTGGAATATATGTATGGAGATTCATTATGCACAATTATTGATGTGGATGAAGTTAGACAAAAAGTGCATATAGTGAATTATACGGACAATTTAATGTTTCGAGCATTTGGAAAAGAAGAAAGTCCAAGTTATGAGGAGTATATACAGTTTTTAGAATCTAGATGCTTTCCAAAAAGTCGCGATAAAATGAAATTGATACTGAAAGATTTAGATTTGCCGTTTTATGACCCGTTTCTTATCATTGAAAAGACACAGGGAAGAATGGCAGAGGATGATTTTTGGATAAGGATTGTGAGATAATTATGGTAGAATTATTTGAACAAGATATTCGTACAAATGAACGTCAATCGTCAAAAGGAAATCAATTAAAGTGGGAAAATGCAGGAATATGGTATAAAGCTGATTTTATAGGGTATGAGGGATTGGCAGAATATATTATATCGCATCTTTTGTGTAAAACCACATTGTCTGATGAAGAGTTTGTCTTGTATGATTTGGAAGAAATTTATTATAATACCTCTGTGTACAAAGGGGTAAAGAGCAAAAATTTCCTGAAAGAAGATTGGCAAATTGTTACGCTGGAGAGACTTTTTAGAAATTTTTTTAATAGAAGTCTATATTATGCTATTTCGAAGATTGAGGATTATCAAGAACGATTGCAGTTTTTGGTTTCCCAAGTGGAACGAATTACTGGATTAAGGGAGTTTGGTCCATATATGAATAAACTTCTAACAATAGATGCGGTGTTTTTAAATGAAGATAGACATACCCACAACATTGCTGTTTTGATGAATGGACAAGGGAAGTTTGATTATTGTCCTATTTTTGACAATGGTGCAGGTCTTTTGGCAGATACTTCCATAGATTATCCGATTCAAGGAGAAACGGCACAATTTATGGATCAAGTTTCTGCTAGAACGATATGTCCTAATTTTGAGGAACAAATGCAAATTTCAGAGAAGTTGTATGGACAACATTTAAAATTTTCTTTTTCAGAGAAATGTGTTGAAGACCTTTTGAGCGAGGCAACCATATATTCTTCGGAAGAAAGAAACAGGGTGAAAGAAGTAATTTATAGACAGATGGAAAGGTATTCGCATTTATTTCAATAATCATAAGCTGACGAAAGAGGGAAAAACATATGTTATTGTATAATATTTACAGATACGCCTTTGGCGCTAATCCAAAGCGACTTGCAGCAGATGATGAAGTGCCAGAAGCAGAAAAATATGTAGAATATAGCAAGTATGTGCATAACACAATCAAAGAGATTAAGAAAGTTCCATTTCAGGAGATGAGAATACGCGCGAGGGACGGAGTGGAATTATACGGTAGATATTATCACAGAAAAGATGGGGCTCCGATTATTTTGATGTTCCACGGATATCGAAGCAGTTGTCTTCGCGATGCCATGGGAGCGTTTCGTTTTACAGAAGAATGTGGATATAACATTTTGATGGTGGACCAACGTGCCCATCGCAACAGCGGAGGTAAGACGATTACTTTCGGCGTGAAGGAACGCTATGATTGTCTGGATTGGATTTTGCATTTGAAAGCGACATTTGGGGAAGATACCAAGATGTTCCTGATTGGACTATCAATGGGCGCATCTACAGTTCTTATGGCGTCGGGGTTAGACCTCCCAGAAAACGTGCGTGGTATTATTGCAGACTGTGGTTATTCGTCACCAAAAGAAATTTTAAAATCAGTCATTAAGGGTATGAAGTTGCCAGTTGGATTGTCATATTTCTGTGTGCGATTGAGTGCTCGGATTTATGGCGGTTTTGGAGTGGAAGAAGCAAGTGCGACAGAAGCTCTAAAAAAAGCAAAAGTGCCAGTGCTATTTATCCATGGAGAAGCGGACAGTTTTGTGCCTTGTTCTATGAGTCAGAAGAATCACGAGGCCTGTGCCTCTGAGAAAGAACTTCTGATTGTGCCAGGTGCAGACCATGGTATGAGTTATATGACCGATACGAAGAAATATGTAGATACTTTTGTTGGCTTTATGAAGAAATGTTTGGAGGCATAAGAGTAGAGTATGTTTAATGAATTGACCCAAAAAGATATTGACGATATGATGGCAGAAATTGAGCATCGCAAATGTGTCATTCGAAAAGAATTGCTAGAGGATGTGAAGACTGCCAGAGCCCACGGAGATTTGAGTGAAAACTTTGAATACAAAGCGGCGAAGCAGGCAAAAAATCAGAACGAAAGCCGGATTCGATATTTGGAAAAGATGGTAAAAACAGCTATCGTGGTAAGTGATAAATCCAAAGCGGATGAAGTGGGAATTAATAAGGTGGTAGAACTGTATTTCGAGGACGACGATGAGGTAGAAGAATTCAAAATCGTGACGACTGTGAGAGGAAATTCACTCAAGAATCTGGTGAGCACAGAGTCCCCGATAGGCAAAGCGGTGCTCGGGCACAAAGTAGGTGACCGGGTATGGATTGAAATTAGCCCGACAGCAGGATATTTTGTGGAAATCAAATCCATTCGACAAACTTCGCCAGAAGAAGTAGAAGAATTGCGCAAGTTTTAAAAGAAAAGACTAGTAATTGTATCACTAATTGAGATATAATAATATATTATGACAAACGAAAAGGAGAAAGATTCATGGAAATGTTATCGATTCAACAAGAATTACAAAACAACGCGTATCCAGGACGTGGAATTATCATTGGAAAGACACCAGATGGAACTAAGGCAGTGACTGCTTATTTCATTATGGGAAGAAGTGAAAATAGTAGAAACCGTGTGTTTGTAACAGAAGGAGAAGGGATTCGCACACAGGCGTTTGACCCATCGAAATTAACAGATCCAAGTTTGATTATATATGCACCAGTGAGAGTATTGGGCAACAAGACAATTGTGACAAATGGTGACCAGACAGATACTGCTTATGATGGACTTGCAAAAGGTCTTACATTTGAACAATCACTTCGCATTCGCGAGTTCGAGCCAGATGGACCAAACTACACACCACGTATTTCGGGTGTATTGCAAGTAGAGGGTGGAGAATTCCATTATGCAATGTCTATCTTAAAGAGTAACAATGGAAATCCAGCAGCAAGCAACCGTTACACATTTACTTATGAAAACCCAGTGGCAGGAGAAGGTCATTTTATTCATACATACAAATGTGATGGCAATCCACTTCCAAGTTTCGAGGGAGAGCCAAAGCTTGTGGACGTTTTGGATGATATGGATGCATACACAGAAATGTTGTGGAATAGCTTAAATGAAGAAAATAAAGTTTCTTTGTTCGTACGTTATATTGATATTGCAACAGGAACATATGAGACAAAAATCGTAAATAAAAATCAATAGGAGACAGAAGATGAAAGAATTAGAATTAAAGTATGGTTGTAACCCAAATCAAAAACCTTCAAAAATCTATATGAATGAGGGAGAACTTCCAATTAAGGTATTATGCGGAAGACCAGGTTATATCAATTTCTTAGACGCGTTTAATGGATGGCAATTAGTAAAAGAACTTAAAAAAGCAACAGGACTTCCTGCAGCGACTTCTTTCAAACATGTTTCTCCAGCAGGGGCAGCAGTTGGGCTTCCATTAGATGAAACATTGGCAAAGATTTACTGGGTAGATGATGTAGAAGATTTATCTCCACTTGCTTGTGCTTATGCAAGAGCAAGAGGTGCGGATAGAATGTCTTCGTTTGGTGATTTCATTTCTCTGTCAGATGTGTGTGATGTTGCAACAGCAAAATTAATCAAACGCGAAGTATCTGACGGTGTTATCGCTCCTGGCTATGAACCAGAGGCATTGGAAATTTTGAAAGCAAAGAAAAAAGGAAACTATGCGGTTATCGAAATTGATCCAAATTATGAGCCAGATCCAATCGAACACAAAGAGGTATTTGGTATTGTGTTTGAACAAGGAAGAAATGAGCTTGTGATTGATGATGCATTACTTGCAAATGTAGTGACAGATAACAAACAGATTCCTGAATTGGCTAAGATTGACTTAGCAATTGCACTTATCACTTTGAAATATACACAGTCTAACTCCGTATGTTATGCAAAAGGTGGTCAGGCAATCGGTATCGGTGCAGGACAACAATCACGTATCCACTGTACACGTCTTGCAGGACAAAAAGCAGACAACTGGTGGCTTCGTCAATCACCACAAGTTTTGGGACTCCAATTTGTGGATGGTATCGGAAGAGCAGACCGTGACAATTCTATCGATTTATATATTGGTGATGAATATATGGATGTTCTTGCAGAAGGAACATGGCAAAATATCTTCAAAGTAAAACCAGAAGTATTTACAAGAGAAGAAAAACGCGCATGGCTTGATAAATTGACAGATGTAGCCCTCGGTTCTGATGCGTTCTTCCCATTTGGGGACAATATCGAACGTGCTCATAAGAGCGGTGTAAAATATATTGCACAGCCAGGTGGTTCTGTGCGTGATGATCATGTTATCAGCACATGTAACAAATATAATATGGCAATGGCATTTACGGGAATTCGTTTATTCCATCACTAAAAAAGGAGGAATTACCTATGTTAGCGATTATTAATGCAGAATTGGTAATGAAAGATCATTATATTCCAGAAGCATATATCTTATTAAAAGATGGGAAAATCTTTGATTATGGTCTTATGAAAAAAGTTGGCGACTTGAGTGAATATGAAGTTGTTGATGTAAAGGGTGCTTATGTGGGTCCTGGATTGGTAGATATTCACACACACGCAGGTGGTGGAAAATGGTTCTTTGAAGATCCAGAATTTGCTTCTAGATTTATGTTAGAGCATGGTACAACAACCGTACTTCCAACCTTATACTTTAATATGCCAAAAGAAAAATTGGTGGAGCAAATCGATATTGTTCGAGATGCTTTGAAAGATAAAGAAGGTACAAACTTCGGTGGATTCTATATGGAAACACCTTATATGAATCCAAAGTTTGGTGCAGACCGTGAAAACAATCCATGGAAAGGACCAGTTTGCAAAGACGATTATCAAATGCTTTTGGATAAAGCAGGGGAAGATGCTCGTGTTTGGGTATTGGCTCCAGAAAGAGAAGGAATTGAGCAATTTGTGATTGATGCAAAGGCAACAAATCCAAATGTGCGTTTCTCGGTAGGACATAGTGAAGCAACACCAGCACAGATTGAAGAGCTAATGCCATATGGACTTTGTATCGGAACACATCATACGAATGCGACAGGTACATTGGAAATTTATCCAGAATGCCGTGGTATCTGCGTAGATGAAGCAGTAAATTATAATACGGATATCTATGCTGAAATCATCAGTGATACAGTTGGTATCCATGTAAATCCATACAATCAACGTCTGATTCGCCGCATCAAGGGAGATGATAAGATTATCTTAATCTCAGATGCGTGTGTATTTGATGGACCAATTCCACCAGGTGATTTATACGACGGTGCAATTGATATTTTGTTTGATTTTGAGGGAGAAATTGCTGGTTCTAAACTAACCTTAGACCAAGCATGTAGAAACTTTATGAAGCACACAGGTGCTTCTTTAGTAGACCTTTTCAAATTTGCTTCTCGCAATCCTGCAAAAGCAGTTGGTCTTAATGACCGCGGTGAGATTCGCAAAGGTTTGAAAGCCGACCTTGTGGTCGTAGATCATAAGATGAATGTCCAAAAAGTAGTTGTGGACGGAAAAGTAGTAGTTGAAAAGTAATTTTTGGGGGAAAATAATATGGGAAAATATTTTGGTACAGATGGTTTTCGTGGGGAAGCAAATGTAGTGCTTACCGTGGAACATGCTTTTAAAGTAGGTAGATTTCTTGGCTGGTATTACGGTCAAGAGCACAAGGCAAGAGTGGTCATTGGAAAAGATACCAGACGTAGTAGCTATATGTTTGAAGATGCTCTTTCTGCAGGACTTACTGCATCGGGAGCGGATGTATATCTTTTGCACGTAACGACCACACCGAGTGTTTCTTATGTGGTTCGTACAGAAGATTTTGATTGCGGAATTATGATTTCTGCAAGCCACAATGTATTTTCTGATAACGGAATTAAGGTTATCAATGCGGAAGGACGTAAGTTAGAGGCAGAAGTGGAAGACAAAATAGAAGCATATATTGATGGAACTTTTGGAGAAATTCCATATGCAACAAGGGAACGCATCGGCCGCACTGTAGATTATTCTGCAGGAAGAAATCGTTATATTGGACATTTAATTTCTGTGGCGACACGTTCTTTCAAGAATAAGAGAGTAGGTCTCGACTGTTCAAATGGTAGTGCATCCACCATTGCAAAGAGTGTGTTTGATGCGTTGGGCGCAAAGACATATGTCATCAACAGTGAACCAGATGGAACGAACATTAATCGTGGTTGTGGTTCTACTCATATTGAGCGTTTGCAAGAATATGTCAAAGAAAATGCATTGGATGTGGGATTTGCTTACGATGGAGATGCTGACAGATGTTTGGCAGTGGACGAAAATGGTGGACTTGTAGATGGAGATAAGATCCTTTACATTTGCGGGAAATATCTCAAAGAAGAAGGCCGTTTGAATGGAGACACCATTGTCACTACGATTATGTCAAACTTGGGACTTTATAAGGCCTGCGACAAAGTAGGGCTTAAGTATGAAAAGACAGCGGTTGGGGATAAATATGTTTCTGAAAATATGACGGAAAACAATTATTCTCTTGGCGGTGAGCAATCTGGTCATATTATTTTCAGTAAGTATGCTACAACTGGTGATGGTATCTTAACTTCTCTCCTATTGATGGAAGTTCTTTTAGAAAAGAAACAATCTCTTGCTACATTAGCGGAGGAAGTAAAAATTTTCCCACAGTTACTCAAGAATGTGCGAGTAGCGGATAAGAAGACGGCTAGAGAGAATCCAGAAGTAGTGAAAGCGGTTGCAGCAGTTACAGAGGCACTTGGCGATAACGGGCGTATCTTGGTAAGAGAAAGTGGAACCGAGCCGGTGATTCGAGTGATGGTAGAAGCTGTGTCGGATGAACTTTGTGCAAAATATGTAAAACAAGTAATTGATGTGATTTGTTCAGAAGGACTTATCGTGTTAGATTAGATGTAATTAAGGTGTATGCAAAAATAATGCATACACCTTATATTTTTGGTGAAATGGTACATACTATATTCTCAAGGGAGGATAAACATATGTATCAATATTTACCGATTACGGATGTTTACGCGAGAGAAATTTTAGATTCCAGAGGAAACCCAACGGTGGAGGTAGAGGTTCTTGCTGGAGAAAAAATATATGGACGTGCGAGTGTTCCTTCGGGGGCATCGACGGGACAATTTGAAGCAGTAGAACTGCGAGATAAGGGAAACAGATATCACGGGTTGGGAGTCCAGATGGCTGTGGACCACGTAAATACAAAGATAGCACCTGAGATTATAGGGATGAATGTATTTGAACAGGTGGAGATTGATGCGGTGATGCTCAGACTGGATGGTACCAAGAACAAATCCAATCTAGGTGCGAATGCAATGCTTGGAGTGTCTATGGCAGTTGCAAGGGCAGGAGCCAATGCATTAAATATACCATTATACCGTTATCTTGGAGGTGTGGGAGCTAAGAAGATGCCAGTGCCTATGATGAATGTGTTAAATGGGGGAAAGCACGCGGATAATACGGTGGATTTTCAGGAATTTATGATACTTCCGGTTGGAGCTTGCTGCTTTAAAGAAGGACTTCGTATGTGTGCAGAAATTTACCATACGTTAAAGAAAATCTTGCGAGAGGAGAAGCTTAACACGGCGGTAGGAGATGAAGGTGGATTTGCACCAAACCTTGCAGATGCGAAAGAGGCCTTAGAGTATTTGGCCAAAGCAGTCGATAAAGCAGGATATCGTCTTGGGGAAGATATTGCCTTTGCGCTAGATGTGGCTGCATCGGAGTTATACAATAAAGAATTTAAAAAGTATGTCTTTGAGGGTGAGGATGTAATTCGCTCGGCCCAGGAATTGGTGGAATACTATGAAATGCTAATTGCGGAATTTCCAATTATATCGATTGAAGACCCAATGGATGAAGAAGATTGGGAAGGATGGAAATTGATAACGGAGAGATTGGGGGACCGAATTCAATTGGTAGGAGATGATTTATTTGTCACAAATACCAAGCGACTGAAAATGGGAATTGAGCGAAAGGTAGCCAATGCTATTTTGGTTAAAGTAAATCAAATAGGAACCTTGACGGAAGCATTTGAAGCCATTGAACTTGCAAAGAAATCTGGATACAAAAATATTATTTCTCATCGTTCCGGCGAGACAGAAGATAGTATTATCGCGGATATTGCGGTGGCGTTCTGCGCGGAACAGATCAAAACGGGGGCGCCATGCCGTACAGAGCGCGTGGCAAAGTATAACCAATTGCTAAGAATCGAGGAAGAACTAACAGCTTTTGGAAAATTACAATAAGAAATGCTTGCAGAGAAAAGACTCTTGTGTTAAAATACCTATGTTATATACGCAGGAGGTGTAGAAATGAACGTATTGGAAATTATTTTAACAGTTTTACTTGCTATAGATAGTGTCGCTTTGATTGTATTGGTATTACTTCAAGAGAGTAAGTCCGATGGACTTTCAGCATTAAGTGGTTCTTCAGACACATTCTGGGGACAGAATAAAGGACGTTCTATGGAAGGTACCTTAGTATGGATTACAAGAATCGCAGCAATTTTATTTGTTGTATTAGCATTTGTATTGAACGGAAAGTTCTTTGCATAGAGTAAACATACGAATGAGATGACAGGACACTCTTATTAAATTTTATAATAAGAGTGTTTTTTATTTGAGAAAGGAAGTGATAGAATGGATTCTATGTTTGAGAAACGCAAAAAACTCATCTATGAGTTTATTTGTGATGAATTTTACGTACCGATGAAATTAAAAGAACTTGCCATTCTGTTGCAAGTTCCGAAAGAACAGAAAAGTGAATTAAAAAGTATTTTAGATGCTCTTGAGTGTGAAGGAAAGATTCATTGCACAGCAAAAGGCAAATACGTCAAGGGCGAAGGGAAACATTTGGTCGGTGTGTATACGGCACATGCCAGAGGTTTTGGATTTGTTACTATAGAGGGAGAGCCAGAAGATATCTTTATTGGAGAAGAAGATTCTGGGGGAGCTTTCCATAATGATACCGTGGAAGTCGTTGTAAAGGCCACTCCGCAAGGAAAGCGAAAAGAAGGAAAAATCGTTAAAGTTGTAGAGCACGGGACCACTCGCTTGGTTGGATATTTTCAAAAGAGTAAGAGCTTTGGTTTTGTGATACCGGATAATCAGCGATTTGTGCAAGATGTATTCGTGCCACTGGAGCGCTCGAAAGGGGCAGTAACTGGGCATAAAGTTGTCGTGGAACTTACCAAGTATCCAGAAAACAATCGGAAGCCAGAGGGAAAAGTGGTGGAAATTTTAGGGCATGTCAATGACCCGGGAACTGACATTTTATCCATTGTAAAAGCATATGACTTGCCAACGGAATTTCCAGAGCGAGTATTAAACCAGGCAGAACGTGTGGCGAAAGATGTCAGCGAAGCAGATATGGCAGGGCGATTGGATCTACGAGAATGGACTATGGTAACCATCGATGGAGAAGATGCCAAAGATTTAGATGATGCGATTTCCATTACTAGAGATGGGGACAATTATATTTTGGGAGTTCACATTGCAGATGTTACCAACTATGTACAGGAAAATAGTGCATTAGACCGGGAGGCACTTGCACGAGGAACCAGTGTTTATTTGGTGGACCGTGTCATACCGATGCTTCCGCATACACTTTCTAATGGGATTTGTTCTTTGAATGCGGGAGAAGACCGATTGGCGCTAAGTTGTATTATGACCATTAATGAAAAGGGACAAGTCATTGATCATCAGATTGCAGAGACCGTGGTTCACATTGATGAGCGTATGAGTTATACCAGCGTGAAGAAAATCTTGGAACAAGAGGACCAAGAAGAGATTGCACGCTACAAAGAATTGGTTCCGATGTTTGAACTTATGAAGGAACTCTCTTTTATCTTAAGAGAAAAGAGAAGACAGAGAGGTTCCATCGATTTTGATTTTCCAGAGACCAAGATGGTATTAGATGAGAAGGGAAGACCAATCGACATCAAGCCGTATGATAGAAATGTGGCGACAAAGATTATTGAGGACTTTATGCTTCTTGCCAATGAGACTGTAGCAGAAGATTATTTCTGGCAGGAGATTCCGTTTGTGTATCGTACCCACGAGTCGCCAGATGAGGATAAGGTGAAAAAATTAGCGACATTTATCCACAATTTTGGACATTCGATGCATCTTTCCAATAAAGAGGTGCGACCGAAGGAGATTCAGAAGTTATTAGGAAAAGTGGGAGGAACGCCAGAAGAGACACTCATCAGCCGTTTGGCACTTCGTTCTATGAAGCAGGCAAAGTATACGCCGGAAAATACAGGACATTTTGGTCTTGCGGCGCCTTATTACTGTCACTTTACTTCCCCGATTCGAAGATATCCGGATTTGCAGATTCATCGCATTATCAAAGATAATTTGCGAGGAAGAATGAGTGAGGAGAAGCGCCTTCACTATGAGAATATCTTGACGGAAGTGGCAAAGCAGTCCAGCAGTCGCGAGCGTTTGGCGGAGGAAGCAGAGCGCGAGACAGTGAAACTGAAAAAAGTGGAATATATGGCGGAACGTATTGGACAGGAATTCGAGGGTGTGATATCCGGAATCACCAAATGGGGGATTTATGTCGAATTACCAAATACGATTGAAGGATTAATTCACGTGACAAATCTATATGATGACCATTATAATTATATAGAGGATAGATATGAGATGGTTGGAGAGCATACAGGAAAGACCTATCAATTGGGACAGACGGTAAAGGTCCGTGTGATAGGGACAGGCAAGTTGCAGCGAACCATTGATTTTGAACTTGCAGGAGAGGAATAACTATGGCAAATGATTCAATCAAGTTGATTGCGAACAATAAAAAAGCATATCATGATTTCTTCATTCTTGATACCTATGAGGCGGGACTGGCCCTCCACGGTACCGAGGTGAAGTCACTTCGCATGGGGAAATGCAGCATTAAGGAATCTTTTATTCGCATTGAAAATGGAGAAGTGTTTGTGTATGGTATGCACATTAGCCCATATGAAAAAGGAAATATTTTTAATAAAGACCCATTGCGTGTAAAAAAGTTATTGCTTCACAAGGCGGAGATTAACAAGATGCTTGGCAAGGTCAAGGAGAAGGGAATTTCCGTGGTTCCTCTTAAGGTTTACCTAAAGGGAAGCTTAGTGAAGATGGAGATTGGTTTGGCAAAGGGTAAGAAGTTATATGACAAGCGTGATGATATCGCGAAGAAAGATCAGAAGCGAGAGGCAGAACGTGATTTTAAGATTCGAAATATCGGTTAGGAGAAGCGTATGGTACCAAGAACGAAAGAAGAGTTAAGAAAGTTAGTGTCGGAGACGACGATTGAGATGTATGAGGAGATGACACCTCAGTTAATCAAACTCATCGAGGAGACAAAGAAAGATGAAAGTTTGACAGAAGCGCAAAAACAGGACGAGATATCCCTTCATATGATGGGATATACGAAGGCGTGCACCAATGAGATTATCATTGAGGTGCTTTCGCAGATTTTGAATTTGGAATAATGGTGAGAAAGGGACATCGGTTGATACTGATGTCCCTTTTGTATGTCTATAACGAAAATTATTCTACGCGGATGGATAGCCCCTTGGAGTCTCGATATTGCTTCGGAGTACATCCAACCATGTTTTTAAAATATTTACAGAAAATCGTACAGTGCTGAAAATCGAGCATATCTGAAATTTCAAACATTTTCAAATTGGTAGACAATAAGAGCTTCTTTGCTTCGGCAATACGAAGCTCATTTTTGTATTGGATAATTGTTTTTCCCATAAGTTCTTTGAATAAGTGCGCGGCGCGGGAACTGCTTATGTGTAGCGTGTTACAAATGCTATCTAAAGACAAACTTTCCCAATCGTTGTTGTGTTCGTTCACATACTTGGCAAGCAAGCTGATTGTATGCTTCGTGTCTTGAATTGGTTGATTCTTCTCGACAGAAATTAAATTTGACAAAATCGAAATAATCGCAAGGACTACATTTACCTGTGTAGAGGTACGGTCTGTCCCTTTGAAATGTGTTGCTGCTTCCCGAAAGAAAGTGTCAATATTTCGAGCGGTATCAATTGGTGGGTTGTAACAAGTGCCACCACATTTAAAAATATTCATATCTGCAAAATTGGACAATCCACAAGTATGACAAATTGTTTTAAAGAAATTTGATGAAACAATGATTTTACTTCGATTGTAAATATCCGGATCAGAAGGATTGGAATAGTGAATTTCCATTGCATTGATTAAAAATATACTTCCTGGCTTTATTGGGAAAATATTATTTTTTACAATGAAGTATCCACCATCTGACCAGGTCTGAATAATCTCAATACTGTCATCGTGATGAGGCAAAGCATATCTAGCATCAGTTCCCACAACGTGATATTCAGATTCGTAAATACTATTTCGATAATCCATGGATATAATTCCTCCTCTTTTTTCCACTAAAATGGAAATAAATGTTAGCAAGTTTTGATAATTTTTTGCACAACACAAACAATAGCAGATTTGGTTCATTTTTACGACAAGTATGCTCTATTTACACTTGGTTTTACGTGCAATATAATAATTATAGAATGAAAAATAGGCGCATTATAACCAAAAAGCGTATGAAAAAACGTAAATATTTGTGCTAATTGGCTTGATTTTAACACGGAATAAACTTGTTTGGCAAGGTAAGTTCCAAAATTTAACAAATTTGCTACTTAAAGAGCCACATAGAGGAGGATATGAAATGAGATTAGCAACATTCGAATTTGAAGGAAAAGAATCTTGGGGAATCGTTCTTAACAATCCTCATGAAGAACGGTTGTGGGTGTATGAACCAGGAAAGGTAGACCGTCAGTTGCAACTGAGTGCGACTACAACGAATGGGTATTCGGTAAGTATGCCGAAATTTATGAAAGATAGTAAATGGCCAGAAACTTTGGTAGAGTTTCTCAAATTAGAAGAAGAGGGTATGGAGATTCTTCAAAGATTAGAAACATTCCTTGTTCGTTTCTTGGAGCAAAGCGATGAGGCGAGAATGACGTTTTGCGGACATCCTTTGGAGGAAGTGAAACTGAAAGCACCAATTCCACAACCAAGACTTATGTGGGGATTGGTTCAAAATTCGCCAACATTTATTCGTTCGAATGCGCAGAGACAAAGCACCAACATTTTCCCCATGGGACATCAAAGACCAGTTGGTTCAATCATCGGAGATGGACAGATGCTTTATCAACCAGCGGATACGGGCAATCTTACTTATAACGTAGAACTCGCCATTGTAATTGGAAAAGAAGGCCGCTACATTCCAGTGAACAAAGCGATGGAGTATGTTGCGGGATATACAGTTGTCAGTGACTTCACAATGGACTGTTATCACAAGTTGATGGATACAGATGGTTTGGGACACTACAACGTTGCGGAAAAATACGATTGGTATGTGGGTGCAACAATGTCATGGGGCGGTAAAATGTCAGATACTCACTGTGGTATGGGACCATGGATTACTACTCGTGAAGAAATCGGAAATGTGTACGATTTACTTGTATATACAAAAATGAACGGAAGAATGCGTGACCGTGCGCATACAGCGGGGACTTTAATTGGAGTGGAAAGAGTCATTCAGTGGTACTCTTCTTTTGCAACTTTGTATCCAGGTGACATTATCCATTTAGGAACCCTTGGTACAGACGGATTGAAACTTGCTCCGGAAAATTGCTTTAGCGGTCCGGATTGCACAGCTGATTGTGAAATAGAAAAAATCGGAACATTAAGAAATACTGTTCTCAATATGACTTTTGGAGATTGGAGAGCTGAGGATGATGCGACGAAGATGATTCACGTATCACCAGCAGCGAGAGATGTCATTGCAGCAGGCAAGGATGTAATTGATTCAGTAGAAGATTTTAACCTCTCGGATGTGAGACATTATTGGACAGTATTTAAAAATTACAAAGCCGTTATGGAAGTGGAAGGAATACATAATTTAAAAACACCACGTTTCTTGTGTGCACCAGCAAGTGCGTTAGGAAAGAGTGGCGCAGTGGTAGAACTTCCGCCGAGAGCAAATGATCTTGAAATTTCAGTGGAACTTGTTGCGGTAATGAAAAAACTTGCAACCAAAGTAGAGGAAGATAAAATTGACGAATACATCCTTGGTTATTCGCCATTGATTTCAATCACAGACAGCTCGTTTGGAGATATCTTAGTTGGACCAACAACCAACCAAGAAAGAGGCTTACCTCTTGTATACGGAAGATGGGCAGATGATTTTAATATTATGTTGGAAAAACCAGTAGCTGCGAAATGGGACGAGATTTGTGAAAGAGAAATGCATTTATCCGTGGAAGGAATGGGAGATGCAGATGCAAACACAAATGAATATTACAGCAGCATTGGAGAATCGGTTTCGTTTATCACGAAATTTGTAACAATGTTCCCAGGAGACGTTATCACATTGGGACATACAAAAAATCGAATCGTGATTCCGAAAGAACAAGTGCAGGATGGAATGAAGATAAAAGCATCGCTAGAAGGGGTTGGCGAAATCGAATTGACATTAAAACATTCCACAGCACAAGATACATTTAAACCATTCAATCAATTGAAATTATAAATAAAGTATTTGTGGGGTGAAAAAATGAAATATCATTGCGAAGCCGTTGAAACCACTTATTATGACGTAGTTGTTGCAGGGGGTGGACCTGCCGGAATCGGAGCAGCAATTGCAGCGGCAAGAAGTGGAATGAAAACGCTTTTAATAGAAGATAACTGTTGCCTAGGCGGTATTTCAACCGCAGGAGCACTTCCGTTTTATCTGGGAGCAATGACTGGATCTATTAGTTTTCCACAGATGTTAAAAAAAGGGTTATCTTATAGTGAATTAAATAGACCAAAAGAAGCGGTTGGTGGCATTTTCAAAGAAATGGTAGAAAGAATCAAGGCAGCCAATGGTGGTGTGGGACCATGTGTCATAGCACAGACAGATAAATACCCAGGACTTGATCGATTGGGATGTCATGATGAATTTACATTTGACATTGAGATAGGAAAAAGAGTGCTCGATGAGATGGCGGTGGAAGCAGGTGTAGAACTTCTTTATTATACGAGAGCCATCGATGTAAAAATGGATGAAAAAAAGATTGCAGGAATTTACATATCAAATAAAAGCGGTATTTCCTATGTGCCATGTGGTGTGTTGATTGATTGTACAGGGGATGCTGACATGGTCAATGCAGCTGGCTTTGAAACTTATAAGGGAGACCGTGAAACAGGAGAGATGACACATGCCTCTCTTGTATGTCATATCGAGGATGTTGATATGGCAGCGATTGAAAAATACTTGAATGATGGCGGAGACCCTTGGTTCAAAGGAGTCTGCGAAAAAGCAAAAGAGGAAAACCCAGAATTGGATGTCCCACATCGATTGATTCTATTTCCGATGGTACAAGAAGGTGTACTGATGATTAATGGAGGCATGAGTGCATACGGATATGATGGGACAAAAGGTGAAGACAGAACAAAGTTAACGGTGTGGGGAAGACAACGTGCACAATTGGTTGCGGAAGTGCTTTTTAAAAAATATATGCCGGGTGGAGAAAACAGCAAGTTACGCTTGACTGCTTACTATCCAGGTGTTCGTGAGACAAGGCGAATCGTTGGAGAGACAACTTTGACGGAAGAAATGATTTTAAACGATAGTTGTCCGGATGAAGTAATTGCAATTGCAGGACGTCACTTTGACTTAAGTCGTCAGCAGAAAAATACGAAGTTTGCCAATGTGGCACATCAAGCCCTTGGAGAGAGAGAACTTCCTCGTGGGGCAACAGGAATCCCATATGGAACTATGATTCCGAAGGGTTCAGAAAATATATTTGTAGCAGGACGTTGTATCGCAGCAGATGGTCAGGCATTAGGACCTGCAAGAATTATGTCGACATGTATGGCAGTCGGAGAGGCAGCTGGTGTCGCAGCATCCATGATGATAAATGAGAATAAAAACTCTATGGAAGTGGATGTACAAGAGTTACGTGCCAACTTGCGTAAGAATGGCGCAATTGTAGATTTATAAGAGCGGAACAAAAAAGTTATTATTTCGGGAAAGAAAGGAGAAACGAAAATGAATAACAAAAAGGTAAAGAAATTTGTGAGCTGCGTGTGTGCACTAACATTGTTGTTTGGCGCAATTCCAATGAATTTCATAAAAGCTGAGGCGGAGGATAGTGCTGTGAAAACAACATATTATGATGTGAACGAAGAGAATCCACTTCAATTACATGGGGTATCTTATGATGAAACGGAGCAAATCTTTAAGCGTATGGATTTAAGTACAGCTGCTAGCATTGCAGGTGTTAGCAGTGACGTTGATAAAGGGAAATATAAATTTGTAAAAGATAGTTATGATGAAGATACTGGAAAAACATCGTATAGCTTTACGAATAATGTATATTCCCATGCAAGAGAAGCAGCAGGCGGAAGAATCCGATTTAGTACAGATTCGTCATATGTTTCTATTGAAGCCACATTGCAGAACTGGTATTTAGGATATGCAAAAACAATGAAAGATGGAAAATATGGATTTGACGTCTATGTAGATACCGAAGAAGGAAGCACCTATGCTGGTACAATTTCAGTGGAAACGTATCCAACTACAGATGGTAGAAGTGTAGATAAAGACGGTCTAGTTACAGTGCAAGGAAAAGTTGAATTTGATACTGCAGAAATGCGTAATCTCACTATTTATTTCCCGATTACCATCGAAACAAAAAGTGTAAAAGTTGGTGTGGCAACAGGAAGTACGATTGCAGAACATGCAATTCCTTATGAAGAGAACCAAAAAATTGTTTTCTATGGAAGTTCCATTACACAAGGTGGTGCAGTTACAAAACCTGGCAATACCTATGTAAATACCGTGGGAAGAAATCTGAATATGGAATACCATAGTCTGGGTATGTGGGGAAGTGCAAAAGGGCAACTTGCATTTGCAGAATATATTGCTGATCCTAATAATGTCGATACGAAAAATATGACAGCATTTGTGTTTGATTATGATCATAATAATAAAACTGTTAAGGATTTGGATGGAAGCAAGATTCCAGAAACAGATCCAGTTGAATGGACGGAAAATGAATACTATCCGTTCTATGAAACGATTCGAGCAGCGTATCCGAACATTCCGATTATTTTAGTGACTCGTCCAAATAATCATTTGGATGTTCAAAATGCAGAGTCTCCAGATGAGTATTCCACAGCGGGGGAAATGAAGGCATTCATCCGTGCGGCTTACGAAAGAGCAAAGGCGGATAGTGATGCGAATATTCATTTTGTTGATGGGGAAAGTTTCTTCAATTACTCAACTGGATATTTAGCAGATAATGTACATCCAAACGATGCAGGACAGGCAAGAATGGCAGAGGTTATGACAGCTGTTTTGGAGAGAGCGTTTGCAGGTGAAAAGAATATATGTGTGGAACCACAAGTAGACTGTAAGGATGAAAAATTAAATGAAGATTTTACTTTGGAAGAAGGCGAAACGCTCAATTGGAAAAATAACAAAGCTGACTTGATAACACATAATAGTGGTGTTGTAAAGGTTGAAGGTAATTCAGTTTTCCAATTTTCGTATAAAAGAATGGTAGGTGAAACGCCTACAGACTATATTCAATACAATGTAGGAATTTTAAAGGATTGTCCTAATTTAGCTATTGAGATGGATGCAACGCTATATAAGAATATGAATTTAGAGAAATGGCCATATTTGAGCATTATGTGTCGAGACTCAGGTTCAAAGGGTACATATGAAACGCGTGTTGAATTAACGGAAGCAGGGTATAAGGTGTCTATTGTTGATAACTCTGATTACGATAATGATGCTAAACCTAGTTATTCAACTATTATTGAAGAGTCGGAAATGGCTGATTTGCTTACTAAAGGAACCGAATTCTCATACCATATTCGTACCGAAATGAATACGGTAGTAGTTGGAAACGGAACAAAACATATGGTGTTTACGGTTTCTGTTGATGATAAAACAGCGATTATAGACTTTGTGCCAGAAAATCAGAATTGTTCACCTACAGGTTTACGTGTATACATGTTTGGTGGAAATAATCAAGATACAACAGAAGAAGAATATAGGGCAATCGTTGACAATATCAAGATGTATAAGATTACGAAATCAAATACATTAAATACAGCACATACTTTAACGCTTGTGGAAGAGATACCTGCAACAACAGAAAGCGAAGGAGTTAGAGCTCATTGCGCTTGTGGTATTTGTGGACAAAAGTACACGGATGCAGAAGGTCTTAACGTTGCAACAGAAGAAGACCTAGTTATCCATAAATGCTGTTCTCTATTAAGTGAAGACTTTACTGTAGCAAGCGGAGAAAATATCAGTGATAGATGGGCTTTCGACACTAATAATACAGTAGAGGGCAAAGATGCGTTTGGTGTAGTGACTGACGCAAGTGGAAATTCTGTTTATCAGTTAGCTTATACAAGAAGCAAGTCCGTAGGAATACCACCAACAGGTTATATCAGTAGTACAACTGAAATGTTAAAGAATGTTTCTGATTATACGATTGAATTAGATGGGTCTTTGTATAAAGCAGTAGACTCTGCAAATGTGGCAAGATGGTCTAGTTTAGGACTAGTTATTAGAGATTCCGAAACAAGAGGATATTATGATATTCGTTTTGATGTGAAGAAGACTGGTTGTCAAATACAACTATTTGATGAAACAGGAGCTTCCAGAGTGACATACAATACGGTGATTGTAAAAGATACTGAATTGGTAGACATGTATAATGCTGGAGGACCATTCTCATTCCGCGCACGCGTAGAAGCAGATAATTATGTAGATGATGCTGGAAATGAGAAAATCAGACTTTCTATTTACGTAGAAGATAGTGCAGCAACCGAATATAACAATACGCCGGTTGTCTACGATATTACACCTTCGGCAGAGTGTTCACCTACCAGCATTCGTTTGTTCATGCATGGTGCTATCAAGGATAATGATATCGATCACAAGGCAACCGTGGATAACATTAACATCTATACTACAGAACATACATGGAGTACTGTTGAAAAAATTGCATCTACGAATACTGTTGCGGGAACGAAAGCGCACAATGCTTGTAGTAAATGTGATAAAACCTTCTTGGACAATAACGGAACATATGAAGTAACAAATGAAGATTTAGCATATGCAAAATTGAATGACATTATGTGTCAGACCAGACCGAAGAAGAATGGTTTGACAGATATTCGTTTTGTAGCATATGTGGATGATTATACAAAGTATCAGAGTGTGACATTCAAGATTACACTCATAGAAAGCGGCAAATCTGGAACGTATACATGTAAAAATGTTTATAGTGCAGTAAAGGAATTGGATACAATGCGTACCACCGATTACCTTTATAGTGTTGATGGATATTTTGCGGCATTTAAACTTTTAAATAATACAAAGGCGCAACTTGATGAGAAAATGAAAGTCGAAGTTACATGGACCGATTTGCAAGGTCAAACTAGAACTTCAGAGCGTACGATTAGAATTAGTGAAGAGCAACCATAGAGTTTTCGGGGAGGAGAGATTAAGATGATGAGAAAAACATATCAAAAACCTGAGATAAATATGCAGATGTTTGAACCCGAAGACGTGATTACAAGTTCTCCTATGGGGAATGGTGGAAAAGATGATTGGGGTGGAGATAATGGTCAAGACCGAGATGATTTTTTCCAAACTCCGCTAGACGATACATTTTAGATATAATTGATAAAAGGAGAAATTGATTTTATGAAAGGAAATGAATTAACAGCACCCAAGAAGAAAAAGAGTGTTTGGAAACGCATGCTTTCTCAGTGGCAACTATATGTAATGATGGCACCAGCCCTCCTTGCAATGATTATTTTTCATTACATACCAATGTATGGTGTTAACATTGCTTTTAGGGAAGTAAATCCAGGACAGACATTCTTTGAGGGAGCTTGGGTAGGACTTGGTAACTTTGTGAGATTATTTAGTTCTGACTTATTTACCACAGTTTTTAAAAACACACTTATAATTTCTTTAGTAGAACATTTTGTGTTATGGCCGTTGCCAATTATCTTTGCATTGTTGGTACATAACGCAAGAAGCAATAAGATTCGAAAGTTTTCGCAAACGTTATCTTATTTGCCACACTTACTTTCAACTGTAGTTGTAGTAAGTATCATCGATTTAATGTGTAATCGAGAAACCGGAATTATCAACATAATTCTTCAAAAATTAGGGCAAGAAGGAGTCTTCTTTTTGGGAGACCCGAACTGGTTTAGACCAGTTTACTTCTTGTCTGGTATATGGACAGGTATGGGTTCTAGCGCGGTTGTTTATATCGCAGCGTTGTCTTCAGTAGACCCGCAATTAATTGAAGCGGCGACTATCGATGGAGCCAACAAGTTGCAACGTATGTGGCACATTGACCTTACCACGATTCGTCCTACTATTATTATTTTGCTTATTATGAATATGGGGAAACTTCTCTCTGTAGGATACGAGAAAGTACTCCTTATGCAAAATGATTTGAACCTTCCAGTTTCTGAAATCGTAGGTTCTTATGTGTACAAAACTGGTGTATTAGGTGCTGATTACGGATTTTCAACGGCAGTATCCTTCTTTAACAACATTATTGGCTTAATTCTTGTAGTTGCATCCAATGCAATTGCGAAGAAGTATTCTGATGTTTCATTGTTCTAGGGGGGTGAATAAAATGGCGAAGTTGAAAGAAAAGAAAGAGAAAAAGAGGATCAAACAAGATGTGGGCTTGAACCTTGTGATACATATTATCTTGATTGCGATTGGGATTTTATGTATGTATCCAATCTGGTTTGTTTTAATTGCCTCTATCAGCGAACCATCGGCAATTGCCAATGGAGATGTAATCTTCCTTCCAAAGAAAATAACCTTTGCAGCATATGAGGCACTAAGTAAATACCCAGAAATTTTTATGGGATATAGAAACTCACTGTTTTATATGTTCTTTGGTACAGGAATTACATTAGTAGGTATTTTACCATGTGCTTACGCATTATCCAGAAAAGAACTAGTAGGAAGAAAATTTTGGAATACATTAATTGTTGTTTCGATGTATTTCAGCGGTGGTTTGATTTCTACGTATTTGCTCCATAAGAGTATAGGATGGCTAGATACCATTTGGGTACTCGTGATGCCAGGATTATTTACAGCGTATTATTTGATTTTAGCGCGTAACTCCTTCGAATCATTACCTGAGGCGATGCGAGAAGCTGCTTTTATCGATGGGGCAAATGATTTTCAATATTTTATAAAGTTTGTGCTTCCATTATCAAAAGCGATGATTGCGGTAATCTTCTTGTTTAGAGCGCTCGGTTGGTGGAACAGTTATATGCAATTCTTGATTTACATTGATACACCAGAGTTGCAATCCTTGCAGGTAATTGTGAATCAGATAACTACAAAACTTTCATCTGCACTGTCGGATGGTGGTTCTATGAGTGAGGCAATTGCAGCGGATAAGACAAAAGAACTTTTGAAATATAGTGTGGTGGTAATCACAGCATTGCCGTTTTGCATACTATATCCGTTTATACAAAAATATTTCAATACCGGAATCATGATTGGTTCAGTAAAAGAGTAAAGGAGAACGAGAAATGAAAAGATTAGTCAGTTTATTATTATGTATTGTAATGGTTTGTTCTTTGGCTGCTTGTGGCGGTTCAAGTTCCAGTGGAAAAAGAAAAGATATCGACATTACATTTCCATTGAAAGAGGAACTAACAATTACGTTTATGGTGCGTGGCGTGGAAGACAGCAATTTCAAGAAGAAGATTGCTGAAAACAAACTTTTTAAACGTATCAAAGAAGAAACAAATGTAAATATGGAGTTTATGTTCTTAGGAAATGACCCGGAACAAAAGTTAACATTACTTATTAATAGTGGTAACTATGGGGACGTGCTTCTCGGAGGACCAATCTTGAATGCGATTTCAGCATCTAGATATTTTGCATCAGGTATTTTCCAAGATATGACAGAGTATGTGAATGAAGAATATATGCCAAATCTTTCTAAAATTATTAAAACGAAGCCAGAAATCACAAGTATGATTTCTAGTGCGGATGGAAAAATTTATACACTTCCATATATTGATCATTTGGAAGGTAATGGTTTGGAAAGTCCATTCTGGATTAACAAACAGTGGCTTAATAAATTAGGTTTAAAAGTACCTACAACAATCGATGAATTTACAAAGGTACTTCGTGCATTTAGGGATCAAGACCCAAATGGAAATGGTATCCAAGATGAGATTCCATACTTAGTATGTACAAACAATGAATTCTATTCATTAGATGCAATCTATGGATGCTGGGGATTAGCATTTAAAGATGGTGAATTAGATGGTTATTCAGGCGTAAAAGATGGAAAAGTGTATTTTGGACCAACACAAGAAGCATTTAAAGAAGCAGTAAAATATCAAGCACTTCTTTACGATGAAAGTTTGATGTGGAATGAATGTTTCACAGCGAGTCAATCAACTTCAAACTCAAAGTTAGCGTCAGATATTTGTACAGTTGGATGTTTTACATCTGTTAGTTTGCCAAATACAACTTATGTAAATGATTATGTATGTATGGCACCACCAAAGGTAGAAGGTTATGAAGCTTGTTGGTATGTAAACCCATCTGTAGTTGCTTCAAAAGACCGTTTCTATATCACGAATAAGTGTCAATATCCAGATGTTGTATGTAAATTGATGGACTACTTCTACGAATTTGATAATGCATGGGAAGTTGAGTTTGGTGCAGAAGAAGATGGTAGATGGTATACAGACGATAATGGAAATAAGGTTGTAAAAAATAACCTTACAATGGCACAAAACAGTGAGATTGATGCGAAAAACCCAACATTACTTGATTTGTTACCAAGAATGTTGCACGCGCTTACAAGTGAGGGATACGAAAAGGTTATCAATAATGATTACAAATCTTATTCAACTGCATGGAAAACATATAAAGATGCAGGTGTATTGAATGAAGAAATTTGGCCACGTCCATATTATTCAAATGAAGACGCGAATACAGTGTATCGTTTGACAACTGATATTTTCTATCAAGTAGATACATATCGTGCACGTTGGATTACCGGTCAAGCAGATATTGATGCTGAGTGGGATCAATATATTAAGAAGTTAGACCAACTTGGAGTAGACAAGATGGTGAACATTATGCAAGGCGCATATGACAGTTATTTGAAAAATGTTGATTCAGTAAAATAGTGCAGAATCGGAAAACGGAAGAATATTATGAGAAAAAAAATTGGAAAAATTGCAGCAGCGTTAAGTTTAACGCTGCTGATGGTGTTAGGAGCCGTAGCTGGCACAAAGTGGATATCTGCATTGGCTGGTGATGCGCTATTCACAGATGGTTTTTCATCTA